>CANHKZ010000069.1 GCA_947461425.1 Flavobacteriaceae bacterium
AAATTCGGGACGTCACTTATCTATGGATGCGCCTTTGGTTGAAGGAGAAGATTCTAACTTGTATGACGTTTTACGTTCAGGTGAATCTCCAAATCCAGACCGCGAATTGATTCACGAATCGTTACGTACCGAAATCGAACGTTCTTTAGAAACCCTAACCCCAAGAGAAGCCGATGTAGTTCGTTTGTATTTTGGTTTAGGTGATCAACACCCAATGACTTTGGAAGAAATTGGAGAAACTTTCGACTTAACTCGTGAGCGTGTGCGTCAAATTAAAGAAAAAGCCATCCGCCGATTGAAACATACGTCAAGAAGTAAAATATTAAAAACATATTTAGGGTAAACCTACCAAAACTCCGGCCTCATTCCGGAGTTTTTTAATTACAATTACAGATGAAAAACACACTTATTGCTCCATCGGTTTTAGCAGCTGATTTCGCTAACTTACAACGCGACATTGAAATGATTAATGCAAGTGAAGCCGATTGGTTTCATATTGATATTATGGATGGTGTTTTTGTTCCGAATATTTCTTTTGGAATGCCTGTTTTAGAAGCGATTTCAAAACATGCCAAAAAAACAATAGATGTGCATTTAATGATAGTAGATCCAGATCGCTACATCAAAACCTTTGCGGATTTGGGTGCCAATGTGCTAACTGTTCACTACGAGGCCTGTAATCACCTCCACCGAACACTTCAAGCGATTAAAGCTGCTGGAATGAAAGCAGGAGTAGCTTTGAATCCACATAGCAGTGTTACTTTATTGGAAGATGTAATCAACGATATTGATTTGGTTTGTATTATGAGTGTGAATCCAGGTTTTGGCGGACAATCATTTATTGAAAATACGTATGAAAAAGTACGACAACTAAAAGCCTTAATTACTAAAAAAGGGGCAGCTACTCAAATTGAAATTGACGGTGGTGTTACCAATCAAAACGCTAAACAATTAGCTGAGGCAGGTGCGGATGTTTTGGTAGCAGGAAGCTATGTTTTTAAAGCAGAAGATCCTATTGCTACCGTAGCCAATTTGAAAAAAATGACTGCTATTTAAGTTAAATAAACAACAAATCATGAAGGGCTTAAATTGAATTTAAGTCCTTTTTTTTATACTAATTACTATTTTTGTTTCAAACGAAAAGACATGAGAGACTTACTTACTGCTGGTTACGGATTTGTATTTGAGGAAAACCTTATTGATGAAATAATTTCAGTGGCTACCTTAGTTGAATTTAAAGAAGGAGATATCCTAATAGACTTTGGTGATAATATCAAAAAAATGCCATTATTAATTGAAGGTGCTATCAAAATTTTACGAGAAGATTTCGACGAAGGTGAAATGCTTTTGTATTTCATTGAAAAAGGAGACACCTGCGCCATGACTATGGCCTGTTGTATTGGGGAAGCCAAAAGCGAAATCAGAGCGGTAGCCGAAACCGACGGTAAAATAATCATGATTCCGGTTACTAAAATGGAAGAATGGTTAGGCAAGTACAAAAGTTGGAGAAACTATGTCTTCAATAGCTACAACAACCGTTTAAAAGAAATGCTAAATACTATTGACAGTTTGGCTTTCATGAATATGGAAGAACGATTACTCAATTACCTTTTCGAAAAATGTAAAATCAACAACTCTCGTGAAGTTTTTAGTACACACAAAGAAATTGCTTACGACTTACATTCGTCAAGAGAAGTTATTTCAAGACTATTAAAAGCCCTCGAAATCAAAGGCCGAATCAAATTGAATCGCGCTTCGGTAGAAGTATTAATATAAAAAAAGCCAGAACAATGTTCTGGCTTTTTTGTGACCACGGAGGGGTTCGAACCCCCAACCCTCAGAGCCGAAATCTGATATTCTATCCAGTTGAACTACGCGGTCAATTTATATACGATTTACGAAATTCGATTTACGAATTACGAGTTACGAAATCAGGATAATAGTTTTTTTACGATAGTCGAGATGGTTTTACCATCCGCTTTTCCGGCTAATTCAGTAGAGGCCATTCCCATTACTTTACCCATGGCTGCCATTCCTGAAGCACCATTATCGGCAATGATTTTAGCTACTACTGCTTCTACTTCCGCTTCTGATAATTGAACAGGTAAGAATTTCTCAATTACTGCAGCTTGTAATAATTCAGGTTCCGCTAAATCAGGACGACCTTGCTCTGTATAGATATTAGCACTGTCTTTACGTTGTTTCACCAAACGTTGTAACAATTTGATTTCTTCATCAACACTAATTTCTTCTTTAGCTCCGCTTTCAGTTTGCGCTAAAAGCATTGCGGATTTCACTGCACGTAATGATTCTAAAGCAAGGGTATCTTTGGCTCTCATAGCGTTTTTAATTTCGTCCATGATTTGTGTAGCTAAACTCATAATTTGTTTTATTTAGTTGTTTTATTTTTGGCACCAGATGGAAGTAAAAAGACTTTTTAGGTTAAAAAGCAAATAACGACAGCCGGAATAAGAGTAGCAAATTTAGAACAATTTAACCAAACTAACAAAAGATCGATACTATAGGTGGTCGTGTAAAAAATAACCCGAAAATCAACTGACTTTCGGGTTACCTTGGTTTTGGTTAGTTTTTGGTTAGTTTTAATATTAATCTACATTATCATGTAAATACGAGTTGTTAGAACGTAACTGCAAGTCATTATTGCTATCTGTTCCAACAGATATTCTCGAATTACTTATATTTGCCTGATTTGTTGAAAGATCAATTCCTAATCTTTTGTAAGCCGGTTCCCTCTCATACTCATCAATTTTTGAAACATTGTTGTGAAACTTATAATTGAATTCTTTCAACTTTCTTCTTCTCTCGTCTGCACGAGCACGCAAAGTTTCCTCTATCGTCATTTCCATTGGAGAAATCGACTCAAACTCTGACGAACTAATAGTTGATTCGTCCATTTTTTTCATGGTAATTTTCAATTCCTCTGGAACAACTTCAGCTACTTTTTCAGTAAGTTGGGTTGCCGCCAAATTATGTTCTACTTCCATATACTCTTCTAATGAATGTCGAATTACACCATTTTCAGCCACTTCGGTAACTGGTACAAAAAGTATTGGATCAACCACTTTAATATCGTTAATTTCATTAGTCAACTCATAAACTATTTTATTCTCTTCTACCACTGGCTCTGACTTGAACAAAGGCATATCAAATGAAAAAGTAGCTTGTTCTTCAACTTGCACTACTTTTGGCTGTACTGATTCTATTACATGATCCTCTGGAGTTGTAAAGGTAAAATCAATATCATTGATTGGGGATACAATTTCAAAAGTCACATCTAAATTTTTGATAAATTCAGACATTACCATCAAATCAGTATCGTTCGTAATTGGTTCGTAATTAGCTACCACCGGTTCAGCTACCACTTCTGCTACTGGCTCTTCTTCTAATAATTCAAAAACAATTCTTTCTTCACTAAAAACAGTTGATTCAGTATTCAAATCGAATGCAGTAACCGGATTGTTGGATAAATTATGGGTGATTTTTTGTTCATCCTCTAGTGCGTGAATGATTTTTTTCGGCTCCGTATTTACAATTTCATTTTGTTGCTCCAAGTCAAAACCCGTAGCAATAACAGTCACCGCAATTGCATCACCAAGATTTTCATCTTCCCCAACTCCCATGATAATATTTGCATTGAAACCAGCTTCTGATTGGATATAATCATTGATTTCGCCAATTTCATCTAAGGTAATTTCATTAGTTCCAGAAACGATAAGCAACAATACGTTTTTGGCACCAGTAATTTTATTGTCATTTAATAAAGGAGAATCTAAAGCAGCAATTATAGCATCTTTCGCCCTTGTTTCACCCTCAGCTGTAGCAGAACCCATAATGGCTGTTCCACTATCAGATAATACCGTTTTAGCATCGCGTAAATCGATATTTTGAGTGTAGTGGTGTGTAATTACTTCGGCTATTCCTCTTGAGGCTGTTGCTAAAACTTCGTCGGCTTTTGAGAAACCTGCCTTAAAACCTAGATTTCCGTATACTTCTCTCAACTTATTATTATTAATTATAATAAGTGAATCGACTTGTTTACGTAATTTTTCAATTCCAATTAAAGCTTGTTCTTGTCGCACTTTCCCTTCAAAAACGAAAGGTAATGTTACGATTCCAACGGTTAGGATTTGGCGTTCTTTAGCCAATTGAGCAATTACTGGCGCAGCACCAGTTCCTGTTCCACCACCCATTCCTGCGGTGATAAAAACCATTTTAGTATTTTGATCCAACATCTTTTCAATGTCAGCAATACTTTCAATAGCCGATTGTTGCCCTACATCTGGATTTGCACCTGCTCCTAATCCTTCCGTTAAATGCACCCCTAATTGAATTTTGTTAGGCACAGCACTATTTTCTAAGGCTTGTGAGTCAGTATTACAAACAATAAAATCAACCCCTTTGATTCCTTGTTTAAACATATGGTTGATGGCATTGCTGCCACCGCCTCCAACACCTATTACTTTAATTACATTTGATTGGTTCTTTGGTAAATCAAACGAAATACTTCCAAATTCTGAGTTGCTCATCATTTTATTTGGTTTTTGCTATTTGTTATTAATTGTATTTTGTGAAAGGCTTAGCCTCTATTCTGCATTATCTAAGAAATCTTTGATTTTGTCTACATACTTATCAAAAAAGGACCTCCTAATTTGAGTTTCTGTCGATTTGTCTTTTATTTCTTCGGCAATATCCTCCTCTGAATCTAATTCCAATGGAGTTACTGCATTTGACTCCGTTATTGGAGCATTGTAGACCGGTATTTCTGGGGGTTGTACCTGATCTAATCGTACTGCGCTCTGCGTTTTGTTTTCGATGCTATTCATTACTAAACCAACTGCAGTTGCATATAAGGGACTTGAGATTTCTTCACTTGAATTACCGGCCAAATGTTCATTTGGATAACCAATTCTAGTATCCATTCCAGTAATGTACTCTACCAATTGCTTAATGTGTTGCAATTGTGCTCCTCCACCTGTAAGGACTATTCCTGCTATTAATTTTTTTCTTGGATCTTCATGACCATACGCTTTAATTTCTACAAAAACTTGTTCGATAATTTCCACCACACGAGCGTGAATAATTTTAGACAAATTCTTTAGCGATATTTCTTTTGGCTCTCTACCTCGCAAACCGGGTATTGAAACAATTTCATTTTCTTTATTTTCTCCTGGCCAAGCTGAACCAAATTTTACTTTTAATAATTCGGCTTGTTTTTCAATAATTGAACAACCCTCCTTGATGTCATCTGTAATGACATTTCCTCCAAACGGAATCACTGCGGTGTGACGAATAATGCCATCTTTGAAAATAGCCAAATCTGTTGTTCCACCACCTATATCAATTAAGGCAACCCCTGCTTCTTTCTCTTCTTGACTCAAAACAGCATCTGATGAAGCCAATGGCTCTAAAGTTAAGCCAGATAAATCAATTCCTGAATCATGAATACAACGACCCACATTTCTTATTGACGAGGCCTGACCCACTACTACGTGGAAACTAGACTCTAATCGTCCGCCATACATACCGATAGGTTCTTTTATTTCAGATTGCCCGTCGATTTTAAATTCTTGTGGCAGTACATGAATAATTTCTTCACCAGGAAGCATCGCTAACTTATTCACTTGATCGATTAATCGTTGAATATCATTTCCACCGATTACCTCTTCAGGATTGCTCCGACTAATGTAATCCGTATGTTGGATACTACGAATATGTTGGCCTGCAATACCTACTACACAATCTTTTATCTTGTAGCCTGAATTAGTTTCAGCTTCTTGAACAGCATGTTGTATCGACTGAATTGTTTGAGTAATGTTATTTACAACACCTCTTGCAACACCAAGACTTTTGGATTTTCCAACACCCAAAATTTCTAGTTTACCATACTCATTTTTCTTGCCGATCATCGCAACAATTTTTGTTGTTCCGATATCTAAACCTACTGCAATATTCTCTTTTTCCATTACCTCTTATTTTGTGCAAATTACTTGTTGGGTGAAACGAAGGTCAATTTTTTTATACTTATACAACGAACTATCTACAACTGCTTTTTGAAAAAATGCTTTATAATTTCTGATTTTTTGATCGACGTTAACGGTTCCTCCAAAATCAATTTGATAATCAAAATTCCTATTCAACATTATTAAGCTACCATTAGGCATAATTTGTATGGCGATGATGTTTTTTTTCAAAAACGCATCGTCATGAATTTTTCGAAATAATTCAGCTAAAGCCTCACTATTTTTTTTCCTAATTACTCCCAAAACGAGTGGGACTCTGGCAGTAAAATGGGTTGATAAAGGCATTGTATTTCCCTTGTAATCAATATAAAAAGAACGCTTACCATCAAAAACTCTTACTATGGGAGTTTTTTGTTTCACAACTGCTTTTAGCACTCCGTCAATAGTTACAAAAACATCTGATTTTTCAACCATCTGATTCGAATTAACGGCTTTTTCTAATTTATTCAAATCTAATTTATCTTTTCGGATGGCTGAAGCGTCTTGGTTATTTTCTATTAACAATTTATTAACCGTTTCTTGTTTGATAAAATTAAAGTTTTCCCCTACAAAAATAATTTTTGTCTTGGATAATTTTCGGTTTCCATTTCGGTTAGAAGTAAATGAAAATAAAAAAAGTAATAGCCCAAACATGAGTATTAACCTAATGGTTATCCAATTAAATCGTTTCATATAATGCCTTTTTTATTGAGGGTACCATTTCTCCCAAATCACCCGCTCCAATTGTCACAATAACTCGTGCATCCGAAGCTAGAATTGTTGGAATCAAATCCTCTTTTGCTACTAGAATTTTTGATTTTGCTGTCATTTTATTCATCAACCATTGTGAAGTAATTCCCGCCATAGGTAATTCCCGCGCTGGATAAATATCCAATAAAATTACTTCGTCAAAAAGCGACAAACTTTTGGCAAAATCATCTGCAAAATCTTTAGTTCTACTATACAAATGCGGTTGAAAGATTGCCAATACTTTTTGGTTAGGATACAATTCACTAACTGCTTGATGCACTGCATTTATTTCAGTAGGATGATGCGCATAATCATCTATATAAACTAAATTCGATGTTTTTATTTGATACGAAAAACGTCTTCTTATTCCTTTGAAAGAAGCCAATGCTTTTACAACAGCTTCTGATGAAGTTCCATAGGTTTTGGCCATTGCCAAAGCCATTAAAGCATTCATTAAATTGTGTCTTCCTGGCAAACCAAATGCGATATCATAAATAGTTTCTGTAGGCGTTTGCACATCAAAAATATAGCTACCATTTCCAACTCGCACATTAAACGCTTTAAAAACTGCTTCATCGTTTACCGCGCATATTACACCTTCAATTGGTAATTCGTTGGTAATAAACAATTGACTTTTATCATCCACTTTATCCGCAAATTCTATAAAAGAAGCTTCAATTTCTTCAGTCGTTCCATAAATATCTAAATGATCAGCATCCATAGCGGTTACACAAGCAATATTTGGATGTAAATGTAAAAAGGAACGATCAAATTCGTCGGCTTCAACTACCGTAACTGTTTTTCCTGTTCCAATCAAATTGGAATTGTAATTTTCTACAATTCCGCCCACAAATGCAGTTACATCAGCGCCACTTTCATACAAAATATGACCTAAAATACTAGAAGTCGTGGTTTTACCATGAGTTCCTGCTACAGCAAAACAAAAAGTGTCTTTAGTTATAATTCCTAAAACTTCGGCGCGCTTTTTAACTTGATAATCGCGCTCTAAAAAATAGTTCCATTGCGAATGCGTCGCCGGTACGGCTGGCGTAATTATTACCAATGTATTTTCTGTATAATAGTGTTTAGGGATTAAATCAATTCGGTCTTCAAAATGAATTTCGATTCCACTGGCAATTAACTCTTCGGTTAGCGTCGTAGGCGTTTTGTCATAGCCTGTAACGTTTTTCCCTAAAGTTTTGAAATAACGTGCTAGAGCACTCATCCCGATGCCTCCGATTCCTATAAAAAAGACGTTATGTATTTGATTTAAGTTCATTTCTTTCATGCAACAAAACAATAAAATGTTGCTTTTTCTTTATCTAATTAATTTTATTATCTCTTCTACAATCGCTTTTGTGGCGTTTGGCAAAGCCAATTTTTTAATATTCTGACTTAATTCGTGTTGTTGCTTTTCGTTGGAAATCAAATCTGAAAAAATCGTTTCAAAAGTGCTGTCCAACTCACTTTCGCGAATCAAAATAGCCCCTTTGCTATCAGCAACTGATTTTGCATTTTTAGCTTGATGATCTTCTGCCACATTTGGTGACGGAATAAAAACAACCGGTTTACCTACGATGCATAATTCCGAAACAGAGGAGGCACCTGCTCTTGAAATAACTATATCAGCCGAAGCATATACCAAATCCATTCGCTCAATAAAAGTCATCACTTGTACGTTTTTGTTATTGTATTTTCGATATTCGTCGAAATATAATTTTCCACATTGCCAAAGCAGTTGTACATTTTGTGAAGCGAAAAAATCCAGTTCTTTTTCG
>CANHKZ010000070.1 GCA_947461425.1 Flavobacteriaceae bacterium
ATACTGCTTCCCTTGTTGCAATTGAGTCAGAACAATATGATTAGTAAAATAATTATCGTTTGAAGATTGGTAGGTATTCGAAGAAAAAACTTCGGTGGGTTTGTCTATGGCGAAATAGTCAACCCGAACGTCTGCTTTTACTGTAGTTTGCGCCCATATAACCGCTTCGGTCATTTCGCAATAACCAACCATTGGTCCCGACTGTAAAAGATTTTTCTGTGAAAATCCATTTATAGTAACTAACAGCATTAAAGAAAGGAAAATATTTTTCATGTGATTTTAATTTGGAACAAAATTACATTGTAAGTGTTACTAAAAGGGGTTTTTATGATTAAAAAATTTAAAAATAAAATCGGATAAATGGCATTAGGGCGTCGCTGTAAATGCTTTTGTCTTTGTCAAATAACAAATTGTATCTCGCCCCAAGAGTTACATTGCCGTTGCGATAGCCTGCGCCAACATATAATCCAGTATTCCAATAGTTTTTAGTAACAGGATTTGGCTTTACTTGGTATTCAGTATTTACTTTAATTTGTTCCAGTTCAACAGAAAGTTGGATTTTTTCTATTGGATTGAATAAGCTTATCACACTCACGCCATAAATAGAAGAAGTATACTGATTTTTTAATCGAGTATAACTCCCAATTAGCCCAGATCCAATACTTATATACTGGTTTATAGGATATATTGCACTTGGCGCAACCGCTATCTCGGTATAGCCCGACCCTAAATTTAATCCGAAACTTCCTCCATATTGTAACTCTTTCCAAAAATTTTTGGCTTGGTTTTCCTCATTCGCTTGCGAGTAGCAGTTGGAAAATCCAAATAAAAAAAAGACTACAACAATTGTAGGTAGTTTTATTACAAAGCGTAAATTTATTTTGCGCATTTTTTTTCAGTTTTTTAACAAAATTTAACGTAAAAGTAGGTAAATAATAGATTTAAATAGATTGGTTTATTGTACTTTTGTCAACAAATTAAACAAAAAGCATATTAATCAATAATTATGGATAGGTTTTCCTTTTTAAACGCAGCTCATACCGAATTTTTCGCTCAATTATACGATCAATATTTGGATAACCCAGACAGTGTAGAACAAAGTTGGAGAAGTTTTTTTCAAGGGTTTGATTTTGGAATGGCAACCTACAATGAAGAAAATGCCGCAGAACAAATAGCGACCTATTCTACTAATTCTGTTGCCTCAGGACAAGTTTCTGAAAAAATTTTAAAAGAGTTTAATGTTCTTAAATTAATTGACGGCTATAGAACTCGTGGGCATTTGTTCACTAAAACTAATCCTGTTCGTGACAGAAGAACCTATTCGCCTAACTTAGCAATAGAGAATTTTGGGTTATCATCATCTGATTTGGATACGGTATTTGATGCGGCTAAAATTTTGGGTCACCAACCATCCACTTTAAAAGAAATTATTCGTCGTTTAGATAATTTATATTGTCAATCGATCGGTGTGGAATACATGTATATCCGTAAGCCAGAAGTGGTGCAGTGGATTCAAGACCGATTAAATATTAATGATAATTTGCCCAACTTTACTATTGAGCAAAAGAAAAACATCCTAGACAAATTAAATGAGGCAGTTTCATTTGAAAATTTCTTACATACTAAATATGTGGGTCAAAAACGTTTCTCATTAGAAGGAGGAGAAAGTATTATTCCAGCTTTAGATGCCTTAATTGAAGCGGCTGCTGAAAAAGGAGTAGAGCAATTTGTAATGGGAATGGCACACCGTGGAAGGTTAAATATTTTAGCTAACATATTCGGTAAAGCCACTCAAGACATCTTCTCTGAATTTGACGGAAAAGATTACGACCAAGAGTATTTTGACGGAGACGTTAAATACCATTTAGGGTTGACTTCAGAAAGAACAACAAAAACCGGTAAATCCATCAATATCAATTTAGCACCAAATCCGTCTCACTTGGAGACTGTTGGAGCCGTGATTGAAGGAATTACTCGAGCCAAACAAGACAAATATTTTCCAGACGATTTTTCAAAAGTTCTACCCATCGCTGTTCACGGAGATGCTGCAGTAGCGGGACAAGGAATTGTGTATGAAATTGTTCAAATGGCACAATTAGATGGGTATAAAACAGGTGGAACTATTCACTTAGTAATTAATAACCAGGTTGGTTTTACCACGAATTACCAAGATGCTCGTTCGTCAACCTATTGCACAGATGTGGCTAAAGTGACGCTTTCGCCAGTTCTTCACGTAAATGCTGACGATACTGAGGCGGTAGTTCATGCGATGTTATTTGCTTTAGATTATAGAATGACTTTTGGAGGGGATGTATTCATCGACCTTTTAGGATATAGAAAATACGGTCATAACGAAGGTGATGAGCCTCGTTTTACCCAACCCGTTTTATACAAAATTATTGCGCGTCATAAAAACCCAAGAGATATTTATGCAGAGAAATTGATTGTAGATGGGATTATCGATCAAGCCTATGTCAACAAAATTGAGAGTGATTACAAATCAAAATTAGACGAAAACCTTCAAGCTTCTCGAAAGAAAAACTTGACGATTATCAAGCCGTTTATGCAAGATGAGTGGCACGGATTTGTTCAGGTTTCTGACAGCGAAATGTTGCAAAAAGTAGACACTACTTATAATAAGAAAAAATTAGATGGTATTTTAGAAACCATATCTACTTTGCCATCGGATAAAAAATTCATCAACAAAATTTCTAAAATTGTAACCGATAGAAAAACGATGTATGACAACAATGTTATTGATTGGGGTACTGCCGAATCGCTAGCATATGGATCGCTGTTGCAAGAAGGATACGATATTCGTTTGTCAGGACAAGACGTAGAAAGAGGCACTTTTTCTCACCGTCATGCGGTGGTAAAAGTAGAGGATAGCGAAGAAGAAGTGGTTCTTTTAAATTCAGTAAAAGATAAAATAGGGCAATTTAATGCCTACAACTCTTTACTTTCTGAATATGGTGTTTTAGGATTTGATTATGGATATGCCTTAACTAATCCAAATGCCTTAACGATTTGGGAAGCCCAATTTGGAGATTTTTCAAACGGATGTCAAATTATGATTGACCAATACATATCATGTGGAGAAGATAAATGGAACAACCAAAATGGAATTGTACTGTTATTACCTCATGGTTATGAAGGACAAGGAGCAGAACACTCTTCAGCAAGAATGGAACGTTATTTGCAACTATGTGCCAGACACAATATGTATGTAGCTGATTGTACTACACCAGCTAACTTTTTTCATTTGATGAGAAGACAAATGAAAACGAAATTTCGTAAACCATTGGTGGTTTTTTCTCCAAAAAGTTTGTTGCGTCACCCATTGTGCGTTTCAACACAAGACGATTTAGCGAATGGAAGTTTCCAAGAAACTATTGATGATCTATCAGTAGATAAATCAAAAGTAAGAACAGTAGTTTTTTGTACAGGGAAATTCTATTATGATATTTTGGCAGAAAGAGAAAAATTAGAGCGCAATGAAGTAGCTTTGGTGCGTATTGAGCAATTATTTCCATTGCCAATAGAGCAATTGAAAGCAATAATTGCGAGTTATCCAAATGCAGATGATTATGTTTGGGCACAAGAAGAACCTAAAAACATGGGAGCTTACAGCTATATGTTAGTGAATTTTGACTTGGTTCCATGGCGTTTAGCATCCTTAAAAAATTATGCTGCACCGGCTTCAGGAAGTCATACTAGAGATAGAAGACGTCATGCCGATGCCATTAGAATGGTTTTTGATAAAAATTTATTTAGATAATAATAGACAACAATAAAATTACAAACGATGATTTTAGAAATGAAAGTCCCTTCACCGGGGGAATCAATCAAAGAAGTAGAAATTGCCACTTGGTTAGTAAAAGATGGCGATTATGTAGAAAAAGACCAAGCCATTGCTGAAGTAGATTCAGACAAAGCAACTTTAGAATTACCCGCAGAAGCGAGTGGTGTGATTACACTTAAAGCCGAAGAAGGCGATGCAGTTGCTGTAGGAGCAGTTGTTTGTTTGATTGACACTGCGGCTGCAAAACCATCAGGTTCTGCTCCAGCTCCAGTAGCAGAAACGCCAAAAACCGAAGAAAAGAAAGCAGTAGCACCAGCAGCGGCTCCAGCTCCAGCAGCAACCTATGCAGCTCAAGCTCCCTCGCCGGCAGCCAAAAAAATATTAGACGAAAAAAATATCCAACCTTCTGACATTGTTGGAACAGGAAAAGACGGACGTATTACTAAAGACGATGCTGTAAATGCAGTGCCATCAATGGGAACTCCTACTGGAGGAACCCGTGGTGCTGAAAGAACTAAATTGTCTATGTTGCGTCGTAAAGTGGCTGAAAGATTAGTGGCAGCTAAAAACGAAACAGCGATGTTGACCACTTTTAACGAAGTAAATATGACGCCAATTAACAATTTGCGTAACGAATACAAAGATGCATTTAAAGCCAAACACAATGGTGTTGGTTTAGGATACATGTCCTTCTTTACAAAAGCAGTTACAAGAGCTTTGCAATTGTATCCAGATGTTAACTCAATGATGGATGGTGATTACAAAGTAGCCTACGATTTCTGTGATATTTCAATTGCAGTTTCAGGCCCAAAAGGATTGATGGTACCTGTTGTTCGTAATGCAGAAAACTTAAGCTTCCGTGGTGTTGAAGCCGAAATTAAACGTTTAGCCATCAAAGCTCGTGACGGACAAATTACAGTTGACGATATGACAGGAGGAACATTTACCATTACTAATGGAGGTGTTTTTGGAAGTATGTTATCTACACCAATTATCAACCCGCCACAATCCGGAATTTTAGGAATGCACAACATTATTGAGCGTCCAATTGCGGTTAACGGAAAAGTAGAAATTCACCCAATGATGTATGTAGCGCTTTCCTACGACCATAGAATTATCGATGGTCGTGAGTCGGTTGGTTTCTTAGTTGCGGTAAAAGAAGCACTTGAAAATCCAGTTGCATTGCTTTGCGATAACAATCCAAAAAAAGCATTTGAGTTGTAATTTAAACCTGACAGGATTTTAAAACCTGTCAGGTTTGCCAAATATGAAATCCTAAATTCAATAGAGTTTGGGATTTTTTTGTTAATTTGTCTCTCATAAAAAATTACAATTATGTCATCCAATAAAAAGTCGGCTGCGATAGGATTTATTTTCATTACCATGTTGATTGACATTACGGGTTGGGGAATTATTATTCCGGTGATTCCAAAATTAATTAAAGAACTAATTCATGGTGATATTAGCGAAGCGGCTAAAATTGGTGGTTGGTTAACTTTTGCGTATGCGATAACTCAATTTTTATTTGCACCACTTATTGGGAATCTGAGTGATAAATATGGGAGAAGGCCTATTATTTTAATCTCGCTTTTTGCTTTTTCCATGGATTATTTGTTATTGGCTTTTGCGCCAACAATTGAATGGTTATTTGTGGGACGAATTATCGCGGGACTTACAGGAGCAAGTATTTCAACAGCTACCGCTTACATTGCCGATGTGAGTACGGCTGAAAACAGAGCTAAAAATTTTGGTATGATTGGTGCTGCTTTCGGATTGGGGTTTATTATTGGCCCCGTTATAGGAGGTTTGTTAGGACAATTTGGTGCTAGAGTTCCTTTTTATGCTGCGGCAATTTTATGTTTGTTAAACTTCTTCTATGGTTATTTTATTTTGCCTGAATCGTTGGCAAAAGAAAACAGAAGAGAATTTGACATTAAAAGAGCCAATCCCATTGGGGCTTTATTGCATTTAAAAAAATACCCTAATTTAATTGGTTTAGTAATAGCTACTTTTTTATTATATGTTGCGTCTCACGCAGTTCAGAGCAACTGGAGTTTTTTCACCATGTACCAGTTCAATTGGGACGAAAAAATGGTAGGAATTTCATTGGGAGTAATTGGACTTTTAGTGGGAATAGTCCAAGGAGGCTTGATACGTTGGATCAATCCTAGGTTAGGCAATCAAAAAAGTATTTATGTAGGAATGGCTTTGTATACACTAGGTATGTTTTTGTTTGCTACGGCTACCGAAAGCTGGATGATGTTTGTCTTTTTAATTCCGTATTGTTTAGGAGGAATTGCAGGGCCTGCCATGCAAGCAGTCATTTCAAATCAAGTGCCTGATAATGAACAAGGCGAAATTCAAGGAACAATGTCCAGTTTGATGAGTGCTTCGGCTATAATTGGACCACCCATGATGTCCACTGTGTTTTATTATTTCACACATGATGAAGCTCCGTTTAAATTTGCAGGAGCGCCTTTTGTTTTAGGAGGTGGCTTAATGTTATTAAGTACTATAATCGCTTATTTGTCTTTAAAAAAAAGCAGCAAAATTGTATAAATTATAATTTATGATCGTTACCGATACGCACACCCATTTGTGTTCAGAAGAATTTGACCAAGATCGATCCGTGATTATCGAGCGTGCTATTGCTGCTGGAGTTTCTCGATTCTTTATTCCGTCAATTGATAGTTCTGAAACTCAGAAAATGTATGATTTGGAAGCACAATTTCCAAACAACGTACGATTGATGATTGGGTTGCACCCTTGTTATGTAAAAGATAATTATCTGGAAGAATTAGCACATGTTGAACAACAATTAGCCCATCACAAATTTTATGCTATTGGTGAAATTGGTATTGATTTGTATTGGGACAAAACAACCTTAGCTATTCAAAAAATTGCTTTCCAACGCCAAATCCAATTGGCCAAGCAACACGGTTTAGCTATTAATATTCACTGTCGCGATGCTTTTGACGAAGTTTTTGAAGTCTTGGAATTAGAAAAATCCCCAGAATTATTTGGAATTTTCCATTGTTTTAGTGGTGATTTAGAACAAGCCAAAAGAGCCATTTCGTATGGATTAAAATTAGGAATTGGTGGAGTAGTTACCTTTAAACACGGAAAAATTGATCAGTTTTTAGATCAAATCGACTTGGAACATATAGTAATTGAAACCGATTCACCTTATTTAGCTCCCGTGCCGTATCGAGGGAAACGAAATGAGAGTAGTTACGCCGTTTTAGTGGCACAAAAACTAGCCCAATTATATGACTTGCCTTTGGGTGAAGTAGCTCGTATTACAACTGAAAATTCAAAAGCTGTTTTTGGGATTTAAGGCAGAATAATCCTAAATCTGATATTTTTTTTGTTCTTTTGTCCTCAATAAATTTTTTCAAAATGCAAAAGTTTGACGCAATACGTCCTTTTTATGAAACAGAAGTAAATGAGGCATTACAAAGTATAATTCCCCATCCAATGATGAAAGCGTTGATGAATTTTACTTTTCCAGAAGTCGAGGATGAAGTTTGGAAAGCGCAATTAAAAAAAACCCATTCTATCCGTGATTTCCAGTGTAATTTTATTTATCAGACGGTTCAAAAGATATTAGAAAATAGTTCCGAAGGCTTGACCACTTCTGGTTTTGAGCATTTAGAAAAAAATAATTCGTATTTGTTTGTCTCCAATCACAGAGATATTCTTTTAGACACCACTTTGTTGAATGCGTCCTTATTTCAAAATGGGCATTTAATGACAGCGTCAGCTATTGGCGATAATTTAGTCAAGAAATCTTTTATTAAAACATTGGCGCGATTGAATCGTAATTTTTTGGTTTTAAGAGGTTTGTCACCTAGAGAAATGTTGCAGAGTTCCAAATTGTTATCAGAGTACATCGGGCAATTGTTGTTGCACGAAAATCGTTCTGTTTGGATTGCGCAACGTGAGGGTCGAACCAAAGATGGCAATGACGAAACCAATCCTGGAGTGCTAAAAATGATTGGAATGGCATCAGATGAAACCGATGTAATGCAGTATTTCAAAAAAATAAAAGTTGTTCCGGTATCAATTTCGTACGAGTACGATCCCACAGACGCTCTCAAAATGCCTCAGCTTTTGGCGGAAGCCAACAATGAAGTTTATGTGAAGTCAAAAAATGAGGATTTCAACACAATAATGAGTGGTGTCATGGGTCAAAAGAAGCATATTCATTTGCATATTGGAAAAGTTTTGGGCTCAGAAATCGATCGAATTGTACAAGAAAATGATAATGCAAACAAACAAATTCAAGCTTTGGCACAAGAAATAGACGATGCCATTTTGAAGAATTATAAGTTATGGCCTACTAATTTTATTGCTTTCGATATTGTTAATCAATCGAATACGTATTCTCATTTATACACTGAAGCAGAAAAATCACTTTTTGAGCGCCGTTTAGACATGCGAATTGGTACAGATAATCCAGTAGCTTTAGAGGGGTTTTTAGCGATGTATGCCAATCCTGTTGTTAATAAATTAAAATATACTAATGATTTCTAAGGCAAAAATACTTTTGATTTATACTGGTGGTACCATTGGTATGAAAAAGGACTTTGTAACGGGCTCGTTAAAAGCATTTAATTTTAGTAAATTGTTGCAACGTATTCCCGAACTCAAGTTATTGGATTGCGAAATCGAAACCATTTCTTTTGAAATCCCGATTGATTCTTCTAA
>CANHKZ010000071.1 GCA_947461425.1 Flavobacteriaceae bacterium
ACGCCTAAACGTTTTGATTCTGATTCTCTACCATTCTTCGAACTACCGACACCTTTCTTGTGAGCCATGACGTATGGGTTTTATATTGTTAATTATTCTTTAGTATCTTCTTTTTTAGCTTTTGGTGCTGCTTTTGGTGCCGCTTTTTTAACTTTAGGAGCTGGTTTAGCTTCTTCAGTTGCTGGCGCTTCGGCTACTACTTTTTCTTTTTTTGGTGCTGCCGCTTTTTTGGCTCCACCTACTGTAATACCTTCAATTACAATTTGAGTAAGATATTGTCTATGACCGTTTCTCTTTTTGTATCCTTTTCTTCTTTTCTTTTTGAAAACGATAACTTTGTCTCCTTTTAAGTGTTGTAACACTTTAGCTTCTACAGAAGCACCTTCTATAGCTGGGGCGCCTAAAGTTACGTTACCTTTATCGTCTAATAAAAGAACTTTGTCAAAAGAAACTTTTGAACCTTCTTCATTAGTCAAACGATGAACATAAACCTTTAAGTCTTTGCTTACTTTGAATTGTTGCCCTGCTATCTCTACGATTGCATACATACGAAATTGTTTTTATTAATTTTAAGGTTGCAAATATACAATTAAAAATTTACTGCGCAATCCCTTGAACGAAAAAGTTTTTATCTCTTTTTTTGAGAAAACAATTGTTAATTTTTTATCAAATTAAAACCTGTAATTTAAGAACTAATTAAAAAAATGTATTTTTGACGTAACAATTTTTATAAAAATAAATCTAATCTTAAATTCTTTTTTGAATTGTTACAACCTAAATCTAATAAATAAATTAATCTTTATGAAAAAATCAATCATGATGTTAAGCGCTGCATTGATGCTGGGAGGAGTCGCTTCTGCACAGAAAGTCGCCTTTGAAGAGTATGACTTAGACAATGGATTACATGTAATTTTACACAATGACCCTTCAGCTCCAACCGTAGTAACTTCGGTAATGTACCATGTAGGTGCTAAAGACGAACAGCCAGACCGCACAGGTTTTGCGCACTTTTTCGAGCACTTATTGTTTGAAGGAACAGAAAATATTAAACGCGGTGAGTGGTTTAAAATTGTTTCAGGAAATGGAGGGGTGAATAACGCCAATACTACTGAGGATAGAACTTATTACTATGAAGTTTTTCCTTCCAATAATTTAGAGTTAGGTTTGTGGATGGAAGCGGAGCGTTTGTTGCATCCTGTAATCAATCAAATTGGAGTGGATACTCAAAACGAAGTTGTTAAAGAAGAGAAAAGATTGCGTTATGACAATAGTCCGTACGGGCAATTACTTCCACAAGTAAAGAAAAATATGTTTACAAATCATCCCTATCGTTGGACTACCATTGGTTCCATGGATCATTTGGATGCTGCTAAGCTAGAAGAATTTCAGGCTTTTAATAAAAAGTTTTATATTCCAAATAATGCCGTTTTAGTTGTTGCGGGAGATTTTAAGCCAGAACAAGCCAAAGAATGGATTCAAAAATATTTTGGAGTAATTCCAAAAGGGGTTCCAGTGAAACGTGCCACTTTTGAAGAAGCTCCAATCACGGAAACAATTAAAGCCAATTTTGAAGATCCAAATATTCAATTGCCAATGTTGGTTACTGCCTACAGAACGCCTTCAATGAAAACTCGCGATGCAAGAGTTTTGGACATGATTTCATCTATCTTGAGTGACGGAAAAAGTTCTAGAATGTACAAAAAAATTGTAGATGACAAGAAAATGGCGCTTCAAATCGGGGCTTTCAATTATAGTCAAGAAGATTATGGCACTTACATTTTATATGGCTTACCTCAATCCCCATTTACTGCGGCAAATTTGCTAACTGAAATTGACGAAGAAATTGTAAAATTACAAACCGAATTAATTTCTGAGAAAGATTTACAAAAATTACAAAACCAATTTGACAATCAATATGTAAATAGTAATTCAACTATTGAAGGAATTGCAGGTAATTTAGCAACCTATCACATGTTATATGGCGATGTGAATTTAATTAATACTGAAATCGAAATGTTTCATTCTATCACTCGTGAGGAAATTAGGGATATTGCTAAGAAGTATTTGAACCCAAACCAAAGAATGGTATTGGATTATGTTCCAGTTAAAGATAAATCCCAAAATTAAGATACACCATGAAAAAATCAATAATAATTTTATCAAGCTTATTTATATCAGCGATAATGCAAGGACAAATCATTCCTCAACCCAAATCAGGAGCAGCTCCAACAATTAAGATTGGTAAACCAGAGTCGTTTCAATTAAAGAATGGGTTGAAAGTATTGGTGGTTGAAAATCATAAATTGCCTAGAGTTTCTTTTTCATTAACATTAGATAACGCCCCATATGCTGAGGGTGCTAAAAAAGGGGTTGCTGATTTGACTAGTAGTCTTATTGGTAATGGAACCTCAAAAACCTCAAAAACCGCTTTCAACGAGGAAGTAGATTTTATGGGAGCAAGCATTTTTTTTAGTTCTAATGGAGCTTCGGGAAGTGCCTTGTCTAAATATTCAAGTCGTGTTTTGGAGTTGTTAGCAGAGGGTGCTTTAAATCCGAACTTTACTCAAGAAGAATTTGACAAAGAAAAAGCAAAAATAATTGAAGGATTAAAAGCCAGTGAGAAAAGTGTTCCTGATGTAGCGGCTAGAGTTAATGATTTTTTGACTTTCGGAAAAGATCATCCCAATGGAGAATATGTTAGCGAAGCAACAGTTAAAAACGTAACCTTAGCAGATGTTCAAGCTAATTATAGCGCTTATTTTGTCCCTGAAAATGCCTATTTAATTATTGTAGGTGATATTAAATTTGCCGAAACAAAGAAAGCAGTACAGAAATTATTTGGGTCTTGGAAAAAAGCTTCAGCGCCAGTTCAAGTATACGCAGAGCCAAAAGACGTAGCTTTTTCTCAAATCAATTTTGTGGATATGCCAAATGCGGTACAATCAGAAGTGGCAGTTGTAAATCTAGTCAATCTTAAGATGAACGATCCAGATTATTTTCCAGCTTTGGTAGCTAACCAAATCTTAGGAGGAGACTTTAATAGCTACTTGAATATGAATTTAAGAGAAGCACACGGATGGACGTATGGTGCCCGATCAGGTATTAGAGGGGACAAACGTATCACTAAATTTGAAGCTTCTACTCAAGTGCGAAATGCAGTAACGGATAGTACAGTCGTTGAAATTTTTAAAGAATATAAAAAAATCAGAACGGAGAAAGTTACAGATGAAATGTTAGCAAATGTAAAAGCAGGTTACATTGGACGATTTGTAATGCAAATTGAAAAACCACAAACAATTGCAGGTTATGCTTTGCGAATCCAAACACAAAATTTACCAGCCGATTTTTACGAAAATTACATTAAGAATATCAATGCGGTAACTGCTGATGATGTTCTGCGTGTAGCCAATAAATATTTCATGGCGGATAATAGCAGAATTCTAATTGTAGGTAAAGGAGCCGATGTAGTGCCTGCTTTAGAAAAATTGAAAATTCCAATTTTGTTTTTTGATAAATACGGGAATGCTGTAGAAAAACCAGTTTTCAAAAAAGAAGTTCCAAAAGGAATGACCGCTAAAACGGTTTTGGATAATTATATTAAAGCTATTGGTGGAGAGAAAGCCGCTCTTGCAGTAAAAACAATTGCAATGATTGGATCAACTACTATTCCGCAAGCGCCAGCACCTTTAAGTTTTAAGTCTAAAACTGATGTAAAAGGGAAGCTAGTCATGGAAATAGCCATGGGAGCAATGAGTTTGATGAAACAAGTAGTTACAGAAAAAGGTGGCTTTGCAATTCAGCAAGGACAAAAAATGGAATATACTGGAAAGGATTTGGATGACATGAAAGCGATTGCAACTCCAATTGAAGAATTGAATCTGTTGAAAAATCCAGCAGTAAGTTTGACAGGAATCGAAATGTTTAATGGAACAGAAGCCTATACTTTGAAAAACGGGAATACTACTTTGTATTATGATGTTAAATCCGGTTTAAAAATTGGAGATTTAATTACAATGGAACAAGGAGGTAAAACGATGAATAAAACCAATTCGTATTTAGATTATCGAGAGGTAAAAGGAGTAAAAGTACCATTTAATTTAGTCCAAAATGCAGGTTTTGAATTAAATATAAAAATGTCTGAAGTTAAAATAAATGAAGGAGTAACAGATGCTGATTTCCAATAATTAGTATTTGATTTTAAATTTCAAAAAGCGGTCTAATTAGACCGCTTTTTTTATTTTTTAGCAGAAAGATAGACGCCAATTAAAATAATAAATGCGCCAACAAATTGGATGGGCGTCAACACTTCATTGTC
Organism: Flavobacteriaceae bacterium; assembly: GCA_947461425.1. Taxonomy (GTDB): domain Bacteria; phylum Bacteroidota; class Bacteroidia; order Flavobacteriales; family Flavobacteriaceae; genus Flavobacterium. The sequence continues at coordinate 4,316 of CANHKZ010000071.1, forward strand.
TAATAATCCCCAAAAGAAAGCCACAATCGGAATTAAATAAGTTACAGAAGTAGCAAATACAGGAGATGACAATTGAATTAATTTAAAGAAAATGATATTAGCAATTCCAGTTCCAATAATTCCTAAAATAACAATATACAACAACGATTGCTGTACTGCTGGAACAGCAATAATATTAAAAAAACCGCTGCAATATAAGATTAAAGAAGCTGGTAAAAGTAAAACTAAAAAGTTACCCGTTGTAATGCTCAATGGTGCCATTCCAGACAAATGTTTTTTAGCTAAATTTACATTCATGGCATAACATATTGAGGCAATAATTACTAAAAGAGCATAATAATAGTTTTGCTCAGGATGGTTCATGGCGCCATTCAAAATCAGTAAGGCACTTCCAATCAGACCTATGATTACTCCAAAAATTTGATTGCGTCTAAAGTGCAATCCAAATGCAAGACTTCCTAAAACTAGTGTATTTAAAGGAGTTAGCGAATTTAATATCGAGCTAACGGAACTATCAATTTCGGTTTGTGCAATCGCAAATAGATAGGCTGGAATAAAGGTTCCAAATAGTGCAGTTAATGCAATAAATTTCCATTGGTGCAGTGAGATTATTTTTAAGCTTTTAAATCCAATTAATAGTAAAAAAAGCCCAGCAAAAACAATTCGCAAAGAACCTAATTGTATCGGAGTTAAACCGATTAGCCCTTTTTTTATTAAAATAAATGAACTTCCCCAAATTAAAGAAAGAACAGTTAGAAGTATCCATTTAAGTTGTTTGGATTCCATAAAATAAATTTTGGCTCAAAATTCTGATTATTTTGTGAATATGACCGCTTTTTTTTGATTAATTTTGTTATTATCAAAGAAATAAATTTAACATATATGAAAATCACAAAAACAATATTTGCCTTGGCATTAGCAAGTCTTTTAACTGTTTCCTGCAAAAAGGGAGCTGAAACTAAGGAAGTTGCTGTTGAAAAAGAAAACACATCACCTAAAAAAGAAGTTGTAATAGCTGCAGAAAATGTTCAAACCGCTAGTTTTGAAATTGAAGGAATGACATGTGCTGTTGGCTGTGCCAAAACTATTGAAGAAGAATTAGGTGCTTTAGAAGGTGTACAAAAAGCTACGGTAGATTTCGATTCGAAAAAAGCAACTGTTGTTTTTGATAAGGTAATCCAAAGTCAAGAAAGTTTGACAAAAGTAGTTGAAGCTACTGCCGACGGAAAAACATACAAAGTAGTTTTACCAAAATCATAAAATAAATAGTAATATAATTTTAAAGGCATCCTTTTGGATGCCTTTTTTTATTTCCATTTCAAAGTTTCCATAAGTCGCTGCATGTCATTTTTAATGTAACTGGCCGCAGGCATAATGGAATCGAAATTAGGTTTGGCATAAAAGTAAACCGATCCTGTAATAAAATTTTTGGTGCTATCAGTGGCATAAAATTGCGAATTAGTTGCCGCGTTGCCATCTACTTGATAAAACATTCCAAATACTTTTTGTTGCCGATTATAATACGGTTGTTCTACGATTTCATCAGCTTTAATTACGTGTTTGTAGGTTAGTTTTTGAGCATCGAGTAACAATTTATTAATATTGCCGTTGACTGGATTGTAAGTCAAATAAATACTTGCTTTCATTTTAGGGTAGCTAATAGTAAATCCACATTCCTTTTCGCCTTTAATAATCGCATCGACATTCATTTCAAAAGTAAATGGACAATTACTTTCAAATTGGGCATAACAAGCTTCGGGGTAATCAAGTCGTAAATGGCTAGCAGGCTTTGGCAACACGTCTTTTTTACAGCTTAATATAGTTAAAGCTACAAAAATAAGTGTGATAAAAAAGAGGTTTCTTTTAAACATAAAGACTTTGTAAATAGTTGGCAATTAAAAAGGTAAATCGTTAATGGGTAAAATAGTGTTTTGAGTTTCAGCAGGAGTTGTTTTATTATTTTCGGAATCTTTTTTAGTGTTTAAAAAAGTGAATTCAACTACTTGTATTTCGGAGGTGTTTTTGGTTGTTCCATCTTCGGATTGCCATTGACGCGATTTAATGCGACCTTCTACATAAATTTTATCTCCTTTAGAAAGGTATTTTTCACACAATTCAGCCGCTTTATTGCGCACCACTAAAGTATGCCATTCCGTAGAAGTAATTTTCTCGTTGGTTGTTTTATTGATGTACACTTCGTGGGTAGCTAATTGAAATCGACCAATACAATTCCCTCCTTCAAAGTAATGCAACTTGACTTCGTCGCCAAGATATCCGATAAGAATAACCTTATTTACTGTTCCGCTCATAACACAATTGTATTTGAATCAAAGATAGGATTTTTTATTTTGCCTCTATAAAATTATGAAGTACTATGGGGAAAGGAAATTTTTTTAAATCGGTTGAGTTGATACCGTTAGGTAAGAGTCCGCCCACTGTTACATTCCAAAATTTAATATGCAAATGTTGATGTGATAGTTTGTGAATAATGCTTTTAGAGTTTTCTTCTCCAATAGTTTTGACATTCCAATTTTTAAAATCGGATTTAATTTGTTCAGAAATGGTGTTGAAATCTTCTTCTTTTTCGGATTCAATTAACGGAAATTCATACAAATTATGCCAAATCCCTTTGTCGGTGCGTTTATGAATAATGGTATTTTCAATCTCATCAGAAAAGATGAGGTAATTGAAAAATCGGTTTCGAACTTTTAACTTTTTCAATTTTACAGGAAGTTGGTCTACTTTCTTTTTTTGTAAGGCAGCACAACTTTGGTTAAAAACACAATCCCAACAATTTGGGTTTTTTGGCACACATTGCAAAGCACCAAATTCCATTATTGCCTGGTTAAATTGCGCAGGGTTATCTTTAGAAATTAATTCCATTGCCATGGCGCTGAATTCCTTTTTGGCTGTAGCCGAAGCAATGTCAGTTTCAATATCAAAATAACGAGATAGCACTCTAAAAACATTACCGTCTACTACTGGAACTACTTCGTTATAAGCAAAAGACGCAATAGCAGCAGCAGTGTATTCCCCAATTCCTTTTAATTGTAGTAAGTCTTTATAGTTATTTGGGAAAACCCCATTCAGTTCGTTCGCAATATATTGTGCGGTTTGGTGCAAGTTTCTGGCACGCGAATAGTAACCCAATCCTTGCCATAATTTTAAAACCTGTTCTTCATTGGCTTTTGCCAAATCAAAAACAGTTGGGAAAGCAGTTGTAAATGAATAAAAATAGGGCATTCCTTGTGCTACACGGGTTTGTTGGAGCATAATTTCTGAGAGCCAAATTGGGTATGGATTTGTAGTGTTTCTCCAAGGCAAATCGCGTTTATTTTGTAAATACCAATCTATCAGTAACTTAGAAAAATCCATTGTTCACTATTTGTTTGCAAAAGTAAAAGTTTATGTGATTAAAATTTAATCAATTAGCTTGAATAATTGTTTTTTTAATTCATATATTTGCAAACTCAAAAAAAATAGTACAACATTTATAATTAAGGATAGAAAATGACGAAAGCAGATATCGTAGCGAAAATTTCAGAGAAATTAGGTCTAGAAAAAGGAGATGTTCAAGCAACTGTAGAAACTTTTATGAATGAAGTGAAAACTTCATTAGAAACTGGAGACAATGTATATTTAAGAGGTTTTGGAAGTTTTATTATCAAAACTAGAGCTGAAAAAACAGGAAGAAACATTTCTAAGAATACAACAATTAAAATTCCTGCACACAATATTCCTGCTTTTAAACCGGCAAAAGTTTTTGTAGAAGGCGTAAAAATCAATAACGAAGCAAAATAAAAGAATAATTAATCATAAAATCTACAAGATATGCCAAGTGGTAAAAAAAGAAAGAGACATAAGGTAGCGACGCACAAACGTAAAAAAAGAGCGAGAGCTAACC
>CANHKZ010000072.1 GCA_947461425.1 Flavobacteriaceae bacterium
AGGTCACTTTTCTAAAACAATGATGGAAGACTGGGCTAATGACGATAAAAACTTATTAGCTTGGAGAGCAGCAACAGGTGCCACTAATTTTGAAAAAACACCGGCAGCAGATATCGAAATTTCCGAACAAGAATATTTCGATAATGGAGTATTAATGGTTGCGATGGTTAAAGCTGGAGTTGAATTAGCTTTTGAATCCATGACAGCATCTGGAATTATTGAAGAATCAGCTTATTATGAGTCTTTACACGAAACCCCTTTAATTGCAAATACTATTGCAAGGAAAAAATTATTTGAAATGAATCGTGTTATATCTGATACGGCTGAATATGGTTGTTATTTATTTGATCACGCTTGTAAACCATTAATTGCTGACTATGTTAAGAATGCACCGTCTAATTTAATTGGTCATCCATTTAACAACGGAGATAATAGTGTTGATAATAAAGAATTAATTGCCGTTAATAGTATCATTCGTAACCACCCAGTAGAAGAAGTAGGAGCTTGGTTGAGAGAATCAATGACTGCAATGAAAAAAATTATATAATCAGTATTGCAAAAGGAATTACCACAGTTTTTGTGTTGAAATTAGCATTATGTTATTGTAAATCCGAAATTTTGAATTAGTTAGCAATTTTTGAGACTAGTTAATATAACTTAATGTAGTTTACATTCGCTTTACTTTTAATAAAAGTGAAGCGATGTATTTCCTGGCAAATAAGAACAGAATTAATTGTTTTTGAATTTTGTTTGTTAGAAGCGAGATAGCATGCATTATCTCGCTTTTTTCGTTATTTACTTTTTATAAAGTATTTATGTATTATTAAATTAAGATAAAAAAATTATATTTTATTCATTAAACACCCTCAATATTTAAACTAAAATATTTCAGCAATAGCAATAGATTTAATACTTTTATACAAAATAAAGAAATCATGAGTTATTATAAAATCGAAAATTTAGAACAGTATTTCAAACACTATAATAAATCTATTCGAGAACCGAGAAAATTTTGGGGAAAAATAGCAGAAGAAAATTTTACTTGGTACCAACAATGGGATAAAGTAATTGATTTTGATATGGCTGAAGCAGATATTAAATGGTTTGTTGAAGCAAAAGTAAATATAGTAAAAAATTGTATTGATAGGCATCTTGCTAAAAGAGGAGAAAAAACGGCAATCATTTTTGAACCCAATGATCCTAAGGAGGAAGCACAACACATTACTTATAATGATTTGTATGAACGAGTAGGTAAAATGGCCAATGTGCTAAGATCTGAGGGTATAAAGAAGGGAGATCGTGTTTGTATTTATTTACCTATGATACCAGAATTAGCAGTAGCTGTTTTAGCATGTGCTCGTATCGGAGCCGTTCACTCAGTTGTTTTTGCGGGATTTTCTGCATCGGCGGTAGCTTCTAGAATTAATGATTGCGAATGTAAAATGGTCATTACTTCTGATGGAGGATATCGTGGTAACAAAACAATAGATTTAAAAGGAATTATTGATGATGCTTTAGTAAGTTGTCCCTCTGTAACTTCTGTTTTAGTAGCTAAAAGAACGAACACAACTGTCCATATGAAAGCGGGACGTGACCAATGGTTACAACCGCTTTTAGATGAAGCTTTGACTAATAATGTCGCTGAAATAATGGATGCTGAAGATCCCTTATTCATACTTTATACCTCAGGATCTACGGGTAAACCAAAAGGAATGGTGCATACTACTGCAGGATACATGGTGTATACAGCTTATACTTTTAAAAATGTATTCAACTATGAAGAAAATGATGTTTTCTGGTGTACCGCTGATATTGGTTGGATTACAGGTCACTCGTATATTCTTTACGGACCATTGTTAAACGGAGCTACAACAGTTATCTTTGAAGGAGTTCCATCATATCCTGACTTTAGTCGTTTTTGGGAAGTTATTGAAAAACATCAAGTTACACAATTTTATACCGCTCCAACCGCCATTCGTGCTTTGGCTAAAGAAAGTTTAGCATACGTTCAAAAATTCCCTTTCAAGTCTTTAAAAGTAATAGGATCTGTAGGAGAACCAATTAATGAAGAAGCTTGGCACTGGTATAATGACCATGTAGGAGGTAAAAGATGCCCTGTAGTGGATACTTGGTGGCAAACCGAAACTGGTGGTATAATGATCTCACCTATAGCATTTGTGACACCCACAAAACCAACTTATGCAACGCTACCATTACCAGGTATTCAACCTGTATTGATGGATGATAAACGAAATGAAATTGAAGGGAACCAAGTAGTAGGGAGTTTGTGTATTAAATTTCCTTGGCCTGGAATTGCAAGAACCATTTGGGGAGACCATCAGCGGTATAAAGATACTTATTTCAGTGCTTTCCCTGGAAAATATTTTACTGGAGACGGTGCATTACGTGACGAAGTAGGTTATTATCGCATTACGGGCCGTGTTGATGATGTAGTGATTGTTTCTGGTCACAACTTAGGAACTGCTCCAATTGAAGATGCAATTAACGAACATCCTGCAGTAGCTGAATCAGCTATTGTAGGTTTTCCTCACGACATTAAAGGAAATGCATTGTACGGATTTGTGATCTTAAAAGAATCAGGAGAAACCCGTGATAGAGTTAACTTGAGCAAAGAAATTAACCAACATGTGTCAGATCATATTGGGCCTATTGCCAAATTGGATAAAATTCAATTCGTATCCGGTTTACCAAAAACACGTTCAGGAAAAATTATGCGAAGAATATTGCGTAAGATTGCCGAAGGTGATTTCTCCAATTTTGGAGATACATCTACATTATTAAACCCGGAAGTGATAGATGAAATTAAAGCTGGAAAATTATAATTTCAAATTATTCAAAAAAAAAGGAACCTAATAGGTTCCTTTTTTTATTTTTGAAACTTCTTTTTGTTTAACATATCTGAAGCTGTTTGGTAATAGGATATGGTTTCTTTCACTAAGTCGGTTCTTTCTTTTTTTATCAATACTTGATCATAATAGAGTTGGAATTCTGCTGCCATTTTCTGTTCTGGTTTTAAGCTCAACTGAAATTGTTTGACTCGCTGTTTAGGTGAAATAATGGTCAACACATCGTCTTTTATTAAGCCTAAATCTTGGTAGGTTGCAATTAACGCTCTTGGTTTATAATCAGATTGAAGTACATCTTGACCATAAAATTTACTTTGGTAATTAAAATTTAATAATCCCATGACCGTTGGCATCACATCAATTTGAGACATTAACTGCTTGAATTTTTGAGGAGTTATGAATCCCGGACTATAAACTAATGCAGGAATTCTATACTTATCCAAAGGTAATTCTGTTTTACCTGCACTGGAGGCACAATGGTCAGCAATAATTACAAAAACGGTATTCTTGAACCAAGCTTGTTTTTTTGCCATAACAAAGAACTGCTTCAATGCAAAATCCGTATATTTCACTCCGCCATCTCTAGACTTAGCATCGCCAGAAATGTCAATTTTATTATTAGGGTAGGTAAAAGGTCTGTGATTACTTACCGTCATCCAATGATTAAAGAATGGCTTTCCAGTTTTGGCTTCTGCATTCATTACTTGGATGGCTTTGTTTGCCATATCTTCATCACAAACACCCCAAACATTAGCAAAGGTAATTTCGCTTGGACTCAACGATTTTTTATCGATGACTCCATAGCCATTTCCCGAGAAGAAATCTTCCATATTATCAAAAAAGGCATCCCCTCCATACAAGTAGTTCACATGGTATCCTTTTTGTTTGAAGACATTCCCAGTAGAAAATTTGTTTTTGTTGTCTTTTCGTTTTACCACACTTTCTCCTGCTGGAGGAGGAAAGCAAAGTGTTACTGCTTCGATACCACGAACGGTTCTATTCCCAACGGCGTATAAATTGGTAAACTGTAAACTTTGGTTAGCCAGTTCATCTAAAAAAGGAGTAATGTTGTTTTCATTTCCATAGGCTGTCATAAAATCAGCACTATAGCTTTCAATAGTGATTAACACCACATTTTTATGCATTTCTTTCCCTTTTCCAATAATGGTTCTTGATGTCGATTCACTTGAAATTCCAGGAATTTGTTTCTTTAAAGTGGCGTATGCTTCTTGATTTGGAATCGTTTTGTAAAACTTAAAATAATCCAGTTCACTATTTATAAATGCTAAATAGAATTTATAAATTCCGTTCGACTGTAATTCATTGGTGAAGATATTTTGCGAATTTTCTTTAGTTGCAAAAAATGGAACAGTCACTAATGATAAGGCAAGAATGAGCAAGTACAATCCAGAAATCTTTATTTTTTCTGTAAAAGAGGGAATTGATTCTAAGTAGTTTTTAGAGTGTTGTACAATGAAATAAGTGATCGTGCCTGATAGTAGAAAAAGTGCTGAAAATATAGGAATTACCGGATAGGATTGCATGATATTTCCAATTACTTCATTGGTATACACCAAATAGTTGACAGCGATAAAATTGTATTTTACACCAAATTCATTCCAAAAGAAAAATTCACTAATGGCATTTTGAAGAATTAAAGTAACAAATAGAAAAATCACAAAAGAGAATAACCAGAAACGAATGGTATCACGGTATTTTGGAAGAAAAAGTAATAAGCCAAAAAGTAGTGTTTTAAGTCCAATAAAAGCCATTCCTATTTCAGGTAAAGCACCTCCGTATTCGTTTAAAATTGTATTTCCTATGGCAACATACAAAAACAAACTAATAAGTACTCCAAAAATAATATAACCTGTTGGTTTTAGATACTTTGAATTGGAAATAAATAGTAAATACAGCCATAAAAAAACACTCAAAATGACAAATACAAAACTATCTGATAGGATACCTAAAACAAATATTTTAAAAATATCGATCCCAGAAAAACTAGCCTGTGTAATGGGATGAAATAATAATACGAATCTTAGAATAAAGCTGGCAATAATATAGAATAAAGAAAGTGTGTAAAAAGGAGATAGTTTTTTGAGTAACGGCATTTTGTTTTTTTATGCAAAAATAGACAATTTGAAAGTAATAAGTACTGCAGTAAAAAGTGTCCCTGAAATTCATATTTAAATTCTACTTTCAATAAATCAAAACTTAAGGTTCACTTAAAATAAATAACATCAGAAATAAAATGATTGATTTTCAGTTATTTTTGTATAGGTTTTATAATTCAATTTCTGTAATATGAAAAAAATAGTTCTATTCTTAATGGTATTTATAGTTTCTTTAGGGTATTCTCAAAATTGGAAAACTAATTTTGACGATGCTAAAACTCAAGCAACTGCTGAAAACAAAAATATTGTATTAGTTTTTTCAGGCTCTGATTGGTGCGCACCCTGTATTAAATTAGACAAAACAGTTTGGCAATCTGAAGAGTTCAAAAAAGAATCAGAAACGAATTGGGTAATCTATAAAGCTGATTTTCCAAAGAAAAAAGTCAATCAATTGAATCCATTTTTAACAGAAAACAATAAAAAATTAGCCGCACAATACAATACCGCTGGATATTTTCCTTTAGTACTTTTATTAGACAAATCGGGAACTGTTTTGGGTGTTGATGGTTTTAAAAATATTTCAGCAGCCGAATACATTCAACTTATTCATTCATTCGAAAAAAAATGAAAAAATTACTTTCCTTTTTATTTGTAGTAGTTAGCTTTTCTTCTTTTGCACAAGTAGAATACAAGAAAAAAGTCTCCCTGCTAGGCAGTCCATTTGAAATTACTGTTGTTGCCAAGGATTCATTACAAGGCAATTACTTTATTGATTTAGCAATAGCGGAAGTCAAACGTATTGAAAATCAAATATCGGATTGGATTCCTACTACCCAAATTTCAATGGTCAATAAAAATGCTGGAATACAAGCTGTAAAAGTTGATTCTGAAGTTTTTGAATTAGTAGCACGAGCTATTAAGATTTCAGAGATTACCGATGGTGCCTTTGATATTTCATATGCCTCAATGGATAAGATTTGGAAATTTGATGGGAGTATGAAAATAATGCCAACTGAAGAAGCGATCAAAAAATCAGTAGCTAAAATTGGATATAAAAATATCTTATTAAACAAACAGGACCAATCTATTTTTCTAAAATTAGAAGGAATGAAATTAGGTCTTGGCGGTATAGGACAAGGATATATTGCTGACAAAGTAAAAGACAAATTACTTGCTAATGGTTGTATGTCCGGAATTGTGAATGTATCAGGTGATATTAATGCTTGGGGCAAACAAAGCAATCAAAAACCATGGACGGTTGGAATTGTAAATCCAATGAATAAAAACAAAGTATTTGCTACGTTTCCTTTAGAAAACAGTTCGGTTGAAACTTCTGGAAATTATGAAAAATACGTTGTCTTTAATGGAATTCGGTATTCTCATATTATTGATCCCAGAACGGGTTATCCAGCTACAGGAATTGTAAGTGTTTCCGTTTTTGCCAAACAAACTGAAATTGCAGATGCTTTAGCAACAGGAATTTTTGTTCTAGGTGTTGAAGTAGGGCTAGACTTAGTCAATCAATTAAAAGGAATTGAATGCATTATTGTGGATGATAAAGGAAAAATTCATTCCTCTAAAGGAATTGATGTAAAAAAATACAACTAATAATTATGATTAAAAAATCGTGTTTCACCCTGTTTATTGTACTTGTATTTCAGTCTTGTACTGTGGTTAAAGAATATGAAAAAGAAAAAATCAATGATATTGATATGAAATTAGCTGCTCGAACGGCTGAAAAATACGAAACAACTTTCCAAGTCTATAGAGAAGCGGCGGCTGGTGCCAATGGTGGAAAGTCGGGAGGAGGCTGTGGATGCAACTAATGATGACTTTATCAATGAAAAAATACAGTACAACTCTATTTTTGTTTCTTTTATCTTGTGTGTATTCACAAGGCACAAAACTGCCTACTTTCAAAAAGAGAGTTTTAGAAAGTACTGAAGTAGATTTTTTAGCTAGTTACTATGTTCAAGATGGTTCAAAATCTGCAGTATCTGGCGGAATTGGATCTGAAAAACTTACTGATGTTGCCTCTAATATTACGGTCGCAATGCCCTTGAATGATGACGATGTATTAACAGTAGATGTTGGAATTTCTGCTTATTCATCTGCTTCTTCAAGCAATATTAATCCGTTCAATTCTTCTGGTGCTTCAGGCGGAAATGGTGATGATGATGACGATGATGATAGAAATGGTTATTCTAATCCAGGTGGAACCTCTCAACCTTATGGTAGTCCTTGGCAAGCATCATCAGGCGCTTCTAAAAGTGATCAATTGGTTTCGGTTATGGCTAATTATAGTCATAGTAGTGATTCTAGAAATTTCATTTGGAATTCAGATGTTTCCTTTTCTAACGAGTATGATTATACCTCTGTGGGTTTTGGTGGAGGAATTGCTACTTTATTCAATGAAAAAAATACGGAAATTAATTTAAAAGCTAATGTATATTTAGACCAATGGCGACCTATTTATCCCACAGAATTGCATGAATATTCCAAATACGGTACTAACTTCTTAAATCAAGGTTATTTTAGTGGTGTTACAGTTTATAATGAAAATGGAATTGCTGCAATAGAAAAGTATTTACCCACTAAATTCACAGATTTAACCTTAACTAATAGAAACTCCTATTCGGCTTCTTTTGGATTTTCCCAAATTCTATCCAAACGACTTCAACTATCTGTTTTCTTGGATATTTTACAACAACAAGGATTATTGTCAACTCCTTATCATAGGGTTTATTTTGCAGACAAGTCTAACTTTTATATTGGTCAATCTCAGTTTATTTCTAGTTATGAAAACAATACAAATACCGGAGTTTTTAAATTAGCAGATGATATTGAGCGATTACCTAATAACCGTTTTAAATTACCAATTGGCGCACGTTTGAATTATTATATTAATGAACATTTTGTTTTACGCACCTATTACAGGTATTATTCAGATGATTGGAATATTCATGCACATACCGCAAGTATTGAATTACCAATAAAACTTTCGGATAAATTTACTGTTTTTCCAACCTTTAGATATTACACTCAAACGGAATCTAAATTTTATGCTCCTTATGAAAAACATCTTTCTACAGAAAAATTTTATACTTCTGATCCAGATTTAGCTACCTTTGAAACTAAACAAATAGGTTTTGGAGTTAATTATACTGATATTTTTGCCACATCAAAAATTTGGCAATTTGGACTTAAAAATATTGATTTTAGGTTTCAGCAGTA
>CANHKZ010000073.1 GCA_947461425.1 Flavobacteriaceae bacterium
AAAGTGCTTCAAGAACTATTAGAACAAGAAAAAATCATACTAAAGGCGAATAATAACTATACTATATTTATATAATGGAAAAACTACGAATAGTTTTTATGGGTACTCCCGAATTTGCCGTTGGCATTTTAGATACAATTTTACAAAACCATTACGAAGTAGTTGGCGTGATTACGGCTGCGGACAAACCTGCTGGACGTGGACAAAAAATAAAATATTCTGCAGTTAAAGAGTTTGCATTAGAACGCCAACTTCCATTGTTGCAACCTACCAATTTAAAAGACGAAAGTTTTATAACTGAATTAAAGGCATTAAATGCCAATTTACAGATAGTAGTAGCCTTTAGAATGTTACCAAAAGTAGTTTGGGAAATGCCATCTTTAGGCACTTTCAATCTTCATGCTTCACTCTTACCTAATTATAGAGGTGCCGCACCTATAAATTGGGCAATTATTAATGGCGAATCTAAAACAGGCGTGACAACTTTTTTTATTGATGACCAAATTGATACTGGCGCAATGATATTGAGTTCAGAAACTACAATTGGTGATCAAGAATCTGCTGGAGAATTGCATGATCGATTGATGCAGCTAGGTAGTGAAACGGTAATTCAAACTATAGGACTACTTGAAAAAGGAAATGTGGCAACTACCATCCAAAAAGAAGATTACGAAAGTAAAACTGCCTATAAACTGAATAAAGAAAATTGTAAAATTGACTGGACACAATCAGTTACTACCATTCATAATTTAATACGAGGATTAAGTCCCTATCCAACTGCCTGGTGTATTATATGTGATAAAGAAAAAGAATGGAATGTAAAAATTTTCGATGTTATACCCTTAGTAGAGTCCCATTCATTTGAGGTTGGTCAATTAGTTTGTTCCAAAAAAGAAATAAAAATTGCTGTGAAAGAGGGATACATTCAGTTGCAAAATATACAATTTCCAGGAAAAAAGAAGATGACAACAGCCGAATTACTCAATGGAATTCAGTTTACTAATGAGGCAAAAGCTTACTAAAATCAGAAAAAAATTACTATTTATAACGTTTTCGGACAAAAAACAGCGCTCTTTATGAACAAAAATCTCAAGTTATCAACAAATTTGCTCTAAAATGGTTTTAACCCTTGCACAGTAAGGATTTCCTGTTAATTTTGTTTAACAATTTTTTTTTAACTAACATTTAATAAAACATTTATTATGAACAAATCAGAATTAATCGACGCTATCGCTGCTGACGCAGGAATCACTAAAGCAGCTGCTAAATTGGCTTTAGAATCATTTTTAGGAAATGTAAGTGGTACTTTGAAAAAAGGTGGAAGAGTTTCTTTAGTAGGTTTCGGATCTTGGTCAGTATCTAACAGAGCTGCAAGAGACGGAAGAAATCCACAAACTGGAAAAACTATCAAAATCGCTGCTAAAAATGTAGTAAAATTCAAAGCTGGAGCAGATTTAGAAGGAGCTGTAAACTAATTTTAGTTTTCAAGATACTCTCAAAACCTTCCTTTACGGAAGGTTTTTTTTTGTCTTTTGCATAAAAAAACTCTAAATCATAAATTTATTATTAATTTTATTTAAAATAAGAAATATGATTTCAGCAAAACTAACGAAAGGACAACTTTTAATAGCTGATCCTTTTATTCTGGGAGATGACTCTTTCGCAAGAACTGTAATTTTATTGACCGAACATAATGAAGACGGTTCTGTGGGTTTTATACTAAATAAGCCATTAAAATATTCCATCACTGATTTAATTCCAGAAATAAAAGAGGACTTCAAAGTTTATAATGGAGGACCTGTTGAAAAAGATAATTTATATTTTATTCATGATGTACCCCAACTTATTCAAAATAGTGTTGAAATTTCAAACGGTATATTTTGGGGAGGCTGTTTTGAAACCGTTAAAGAGTTGATTGCAAAAAATAGAATTACTAAAAACAATATTCGTTTCTTTTTAGGATACACAGGTTGGGATGAAAATCAATTAGAATCTGAAATAGAGGGAAACACTTGGATTGCTTCAATTAATAGCTATGAAAATAAAATCATTAGTAAGACAGCTAGTCATTTTTGGAAAGAAAAAATCATAGAATTAGGTGGCGATTATATCATATGGTCTAACGCGCCTGAAGATCCATATTTAAATTAGTTGGCTACAAACTCATTTAAATGATGGACTAACCGATTTGCCATTACTGTAGTAAATTCTTTTTTTCTGTAGTTTGTAATTGACTGAATTCCTTTTATAACATTTGTAAAAAACAATTCATCCGCCTTTTGCAGATCAAATGGAGATATCACTTCTTCAATTACTTCCAATCCTTCTATTTTTTTTGCCAATTTGAGCAGTTGTTTTCTTAAAATACCATTGCAACATCCTTCAGAAATTGGAGGTGTAATTAATTTTTCACCTTGTAGCATGAAGATATTACCCTGCAAAACTTCTACAACGTTTTTACTTTCGTTTAGTAAAATACAATTATCCAAATCATTTTCATTTGCATAAATACTGGCCGTAACATGAAGTACTTTATTGGTAGTTTTTAAAGTTGAGAGCAATTGTTTGCTTACAAAGAAATCTTTATATAAATCCACTTCGCATTTTTTTGATTCCCAAATATAAATTTGGTTTTCCAAAGGAGCGGTGTGAATTAGGAACGAAATCGTATTGGTAATTGGTAAATAATACCCGCCGTCATTTCTAAAGACAGTGATTCTTGCTCTAGCCGAATCAGAATAGCCATTATTTTTAACTGTCGTTAGCAGCTGGTCTTCAAAAAATTCCATCGTAAAGTCCATAGGAATTTCCATTCGTAAAATACGCATTGAAGCCATCAATCTAAAATAGTGATCTTCTAAAAAGAGAATTTTGCCTTGAACGATTTTTAAAGTTTCAAAAACGGCGTCGCCATATAAAAAACCTCGATTGTGAGTTAAACTAGTATCTTGTATAGCACTATTTCCATTAAAATTAATCATAAAAAAGCCCTGAATTAAATTCAAGGCAAATATAGTTTAAATATAGAATTTATTACACGGATCCTATAAGATGTTTCAGATCTGAAATTTGATTTTCCCATAATTGTTGTGCTTCATCTAGCTCATCTGCTGGAGCAAAATCAATAACCATTAGCGAAACGTCTTTGGTAATTTCGTCCTCAAGAATATGGATTTCAAAAAAATATTCAGTGTCTTTTCCGCTATCATCAACCCATTTAAACTTCACTTTTTCTCCTGATTTTTTAGAAGCTAATCGTGCCTTTTCTTCAGAGTCGTTCCAAATAAATGTAAAGAATTCTCCACGAGAGTTTACATTGTCTGCAAACCACTCAGACAAACCTGATGGAGTAGAGATATATTGATACAATAGTTGTGGAGAGGAATTAATAGGAAACTCTATCTCGTAACGCACTTTTGGTTCCATAAAACTTAAATATTTTTTTTCGAAATATAAGAATATAAAGTCGAAAAAAAAGTCTTTTTGAAAATATTTTTTTTATCCTTTTATACTTGCAAACATTATTATTATTTCTATATTTGCAGCCGCATTGAGAGATGCGTTTAGGTAGAAGAATGGCGAGGTAGCTCAGTTGGTTAGAGCGCAGGATTCATAACCCTGAGGTCACGGGTTCAACTCCCGTCCTCGCTACAAAAACAAACCCTTAGTATACAATATATTAAGGGTTTTATAATTTTAAATTTGTATGTCTTTAAAAGATAATTTACAAAAAATCCCGTTCTAAATTTAGAACGGGATTTTATTTATAAAAATTAGAACTTATTTCAAACCTGATAAACTTTGTTCAATCGTTGCAATTTTGGCCAGTGCATCCGCTTCTTTCTTGCGCTCCATTTCGATTACTTTTTCTGGAGCACCTGCCACAAATTTCTCATTTGATAATTTTGCTTGAACTGAATTCAAGAATCCTTTGGTATATTTTAGCTCTTCGGACAACTTAGCAATTTCTTCTTCTACATTAATATTTCCTGTAATTGGAATAAAATACTCGTTTGATTTTACACGGAAAGACAACGCACCATCTACTTTATCAGACACATACTCCAAAGTAGCTATATTACCTAATTTACTTACTACTGAATCAAAATAAGTCGACGCCTTATCGTTATTCACCACTTTCAATTCAATCGTATCTTTGAACGGAATGTTCTTGTCTTTTCGAATCGTTCTAATACCTGAAATCAGCTCGATTGTATTATCAAAATCTGTAATCAAACTCGCATTAAATGGTTTCATTTCTGGCCAAGTCGAAACAATCAACGCTTCTTCTGTAGTTCTTTTATCCAAAATTTGCCAAATTTCTTCTGTCAAGAACGGCATAAACGGATGCAACAGTTTCATATTGTTTTCTAGCATTTCTATGGCTTTCGCTAAAGTCACGCTGTCAATCGGCTGTTGATAAGTCGGTTTAATCATTTCCAAAAACCATGAACAGAAATCATCCCAAACGAGTTTGTAAATTCCCATTAAGGCATCCGAAATTCTATATTTTTCAAAATTATCTTCAATCTCTAAAAGGGTTTGTTGCAATTTAGCCTCATACCATTCAATCGCTACTTTAGACGATTCCGGTTGCGGAATAGCGTCTGACACTTCCCAACCTTTAATCAGTTTAAAAGCATTCCATATTTTATTGGTAAACGCTTTTCCTTGGTTACACAATTCTTCGTCAAACATAATGTCATTTCCTGCCGAAGCACTTAACAACAAGCCTACACGAACACCATCTGCACCAAATTTTTCTATCAAATCTAAAGGATCGGGTGAATTCCCCAATGATTTAGACATTTTACGTCTTTGTTTGTCACGAACCAAACCTGTTAAATACACATTCGTAAATGGTTTTTTACCCGTGTATTCGTAACCTGCAATTATCATTCGAGCCACCCAGAAAAATAAAATATCTGGACCAGTAACCAAATCATTCGTTGGATAATAATACTTAAAATCTTCACTTTCAGGATTCATAATACCTCCAAAAACCGACATTGGCCACAACCAAGAAGAAAACCAAGTATCTAAAGCATCAACATCTTGAGTCAGGTCGCCTGTTGTTAGTTGTAGATTATTGGTTCTCTGTTTTGCTAAAACCAAAGCTTCTTCCATCGTTTCGGCAACAACAAAGTCTTCTTTACCGTCGCCATAATAATAGGCTGGGATTTGTTGACCCCACCATAATTGACGTGAAATATTCCAATCACGAATATTATTTAACCAATGCGCATAGGTATTATCAAAACGTTTTGGATGCAATTTAATTTCTCCCTCTTCCAAAACTGCTTTGATGGCTGGCTTTACCAAATCCTCCATTTTTAAAAACCATTGATCCGATAAACGCGGTTCAATTACTGCTTTAGTTCGTTCCGAAGTTCCTACTTTATTTAAGTGTGTTTCGGTTTTAGCCAAAGCACCAACCGTTTCTAATTCTTTTGCAATTGCCTCACGAACCACAAAGCGATCTTGTCCTTGGTAATGCAAACCAAAGCTATTTAATGTTGCATCTTCATTAAAAATATCGATGATTTTTAAATCATGTTTTTCGCCTAAGGTTTTGTCGTTCATATCGTGAGCAGGTGTCACTTTCAAACAACCAGTTCCAAATTCTACATCTACGTATTCGTCTTCAATAATTGGAATAATTCTACCACAAATTGGCACGATCGCTTTTTTACCTTTCAAATGAGCAAAACGATCGTCATTTGGATTAATGCAAATGGCTGTGTCTCCAAAAATAGTTTCAGGACGTGTGGTTGCAACAGTCAAGAAATCCTTGCTTCCTTCGATTTTATAATTAAGGAAATACAATTTTCCTTGTTGTTCTTCATAAATTACTTCTTCGTCAGACAAAGTTGTTTTCGCTTCTGGATCCCAGTTCACCATTCGGTAACCTCGATAAATTAAACCTTTATTATACAAATCAACAAATGAGCGAATTACAGAAGCTGACATGTCTGGATCCATGGTGAATTTAGTACGCTCCCAATCACAGGAAGCTCCTAGTTTTTTCAATTGGTCCAAAATTACCCCACCATACTTATCGGTCCATTCCCAAGCGTGTGTCAAAAATTCCTCGCGAGTTAATTCGTTTTTGTTGATTCCCTCGGCTTTTAGTTTGGCAACTACTTTGGCTTCTGTAGCAATAGAGGCATGATCCGTTCCTGGTATCCAACACGCATTCAATCCTTTCAAACGCGCTCTTCGTATTAATACATCTTGAATCGTATTGTTCAACATATGTCCCATGTGTAATACTCCAGTTACATTAGGTGGCGGAATTACAATTGTATAAGGCGTTCTGTGATCAGGCTCAGAATGAAAGTAATTGTTTTTCATCCAATAGTCGTACCACTTTTGTTCAATTATTTTGGCGTCGAATTGTGCAGGAATTGTCATTGTATAGTAAATTCGTTTAATCGTTTTATAGTGTTTATTTTAAGATTTGAAACATTGTTATCAAATTCAGAAATAACACTTACTGTTTTGACTTGCATTTTGTAAGTCAAATAAGCAACAAAAGTAAATAATTAAGTACACTATAAAAAATGAAATAAAAATTTGTACCCTTAATAAAAGAAACTAACTTTACTCAACAATTAAATCATTTTTAAAATGCAAAAAATTATCGCCCTCATCCTATTTACCTTACTTAGCAACATCAGTTTTTCGCAAACTGCCAAAATTGAATTTTCTGCTAAACAAAACACAATCGATTACGGAAAAGTAACCAAAGCCAATGATTCAGGTGTTCGTATCTTTGAGTTTACCAACACAGGAGATGCTCCATTAATTATTACTAATGTACTTTCTACTTGTGGTTGTTTAATCACAAACAAACCTGAAGCACCAATTTTACCGGGTGAAAAAGGGAAAATTGAAGTAAAATACAACATGGCTACCGGTCCGATTCGTAAAACAATCACCGTAGAAACAAATGCCGCCAATTATGAAGGCGGAAGGATTGCTCTAAAAATAAAAGGAGAAGTTATTGAATAAAATAGGCTTCGAAAGCAACTTAGAAAACGCCTTTTAATTCAAAAGGCTTTTTTTTGGTTTAAACACTTTTACAATACTCATCCAAAAGATTCCGTTTAATCGATAAAATTGTATAAAAATATAACATTTTAAGGCGTTTTTATGAGCAATTATAACGAATAATCTCCTACAATTAAGAAAAAAAAGTGCAAATTTGCAATTCAAGAATAAATAGATGCCAAAATTATCCACTAGAGGAAACTCCATGCCAGAATCGCCAATTAGAAAGTTGGCTCCTTTTGCTGATTTAGCTAAAGAAAAAGGGCATAAAGTATACCATTTAAACATTGGTCAACCCGACATAAAAAGCCCTGAAATAGCTATTAATGCTATTAAAAATATTCAGCTAGACAATATCGAATACGGTCCTTCTGCTGGTTATGAAAGTTATCGAAAAAAGTTAGCACAATTTTACACTAAGCAAAACGTAAACGTAAACACTGAAGATATTTTAATTACCACAGGAGGTTCTGAAGCCTTATTATTTGCTTTAGGAAGTATCATGGATAATGGTGATGAAATAATTATTCCTGAACCTTTTTATGCTAATTACAGTGCTTTTGCAGCCGAATCAGGTGCCAAAGTAGTTCCAGTTAATTCAGGTTTTGAAACTGGTTTTGAATTACCTTCTATTGCTGATTTTGAAAAATTAATTACGCCAAAATCAAAAGCAATTTTGATTTGCAACCCTAATAATCCAACAGGTTATTTGTATTCCGAATCGGAAATTCTTCAGTTGGGTGAATTAGTGAAAAAACACGATTTATTTTTAATTGCTGATGAAGTGTACCGCGAATTCATCTATGGAGACGATATCCACTATTCGGTAATGAATTTAAAGGATGTAGAACAAAATGTCATTATGATTGATTCGGTTTCAAAACGTTACAGCATGTGTGGCGCTCGAATTGGTTGTATGGTGACTAAAAATAAGGATGTAATTGTGGCTGCAATGAAGTTTGCTCAAGCGCGACTTTGTCCGCCAACTATTGCACAAATTGCTTGCGAAGCAGCTATTGATACCCCTCAAAGTTATTTTGACGAAGTCATCTCAGAATATAGAGGCCGAAGAGATACTTTAATT
>CANHKZ010000074.1 GCA_947461425.1 Flavobacteriaceae bacterium
AGAAGTAGGTTTATTCCAGTTTTTTGACGATACTGAAAAAGGAGATTTAATTGCCTCACGGGAATTTAATACAAAAGATAATTCAGCTCATACGATATTTTATGACCAAAACAAAAATAAAGTAAGCGAAGGAAAAGTTGTTAATAAACTATTTGAAGGAAATTGGAAATATTATCATTATGCTTCCTCTTCTATAATGACTGAAGAGAGTTATAAAAACGGTAAATTAGAAGGAGTTAGAACTGTCTATTTCCCAAATGGAAAGATAGCAGAACAAATTAATTATGCCAACAATCTGAAACAAGGTGTCTATAAAAAATTTAGTGAAAATGGTGTCGTTTTGGAAGAAGCTATTTTTAAAAATGATGAATACGACGGATTGGCTATTTATAGAGATATAAGGGGAAATTTGGTTTCAAAAGGCAATTTTGTGCAAGGAAAAAAATCAGGTATTTGGGAAGTTTTAGAAAACGGAAAGTTGATTAAAAAATCCAGTTCTGATTTGTCTCAAAAAAGCAAAAGCCCACAACAGAAATAAAATCAATTCAAGCAAATGTTTTGTAACTTTGCAACCCATTAAATCCTAATAAATTGGAAATGAAACGAGTAGTTGTTGGTCTTTCAGGAGGTGTTGATTCGAGTGTTGCAGCGTATTTATTACAACAGCAAGGCTATGAAGTGATAGGTCTCTTCATGAAAAACTGGCATGATGATTCCGTAACAATTTCTAATGATTGTCCTTGGTTAGAGGACAGTAATGATGCGTTATTGGTAGCTGAAAAATTAGGAATTCCATTTCAAACGGTCGATTTAAGTGAACAATACAAAGAAAAAATCGTTGACTATATGTTCAATGAATATGAAAAAGGAAGAACTCCAAATCCTGATGTATTGTGTAATCGCGAAATTAAGTTTGACGTTTTTATGAAAATTGCAATGAGTTTGAATGCCGATTTCGTGGCAACAGGTCATTACTGTCAAAAAAACGAAATTGAGGTGAATGGAAAAGCTATATTCCAATTGAAAGCGGGTGCTGACAATAACAAAGATCAATCCTATTTTTTATGTCAGTTGTCGCAAGAGCAATTGGCAAAAGCTTTATTTCCAATCGGTCATTTAACAAAGCCAGAAGTTCGGGAAATAGCAGCACAAATGGATTTAATCACTGCTGAAAAGAAAGATTCTCAGGGTTTGTGTTTTATTGGGAAAGTACGTTTACCCGAATTTTTGCAGCAAAAATTACAGCCAAAAGATGGTATGATTGTTCAAATTGATAAGAATAATTCAGTATATCAAACCACTAAACCAGAAGGACTTTCAAAAGAAGCAAGTTTGAAGTTTGATGCAAATAAAATACAATATACCCCTGAAATGGGAAAAATGGTGGGCAAGCATCAGGGTGCTCACTATTTTACAACTGGTCAACGAAAAGGATTAAATGTGGGTGGAACAACCGATCCATTATTCATTATTGCAACAGACGTAACTACTAATACTATTTACACCGGTTTAACCAATCATCATCCAGGTTTGTTTAAGAAAGCGTTATTTATAACAAATTCAGAAATACATTGGGTTCGAACGGATTTGGCTTTAGCTAGTGGCGACACGATGGAAGTAATGGCACGTATTCGTTACCGACAATCTTTACAGAAATCCACTTTATATCAATTTGAAACCGGTATGTATGTTGTTTTTGATGAACCACAGTCTGCAATTACTGAAGGGCAATTTGTAGCTTGGCATTTAGATGATGAGTTAGTAGGATCGGGAGTAATTTCATAATTTTAGCATATACATAATGAATAAGATAAGCTCACTTTTTAATATCAAATACCCAATTATTCAAGGTGGAATGATCTGGAATAGTGGCTATAAATTAGCTTCAGCTGTTAGCAATGCAGGCGGCTTAGGATTAATTGGAGCAGGTTCGATGTATCCCGAAATCTTACGTGAGCACATTCAAAAATGCCAAAAAGAGACCACCAACCCTTTTGGGGTAAATGTTCCAATGCTCTATCCCAATGTAGAAGAAATTCTGAAAATTATCGTTGACGAGGGAGTGAAAATTGTTTTCACATCGGCAGGAAATCCAAAAATATGGACGCCTTATTTGAAAGAAAACGGAATAACAGTTGTACATGTAGTGAGTAGTACCACTTTTGCATTAAAAGCACAAGAGGCAGGAGTAGATGCAGTTGTGGCAGAAGGATTTGAAGCTGGTGGTCACAATGGTCGTGAAGAAACGACAACCTTCGCTTTGATTCCGATGGTGAAGGAAAAAATTACTATTCCATTAATTGCTGCAGGCGGAATAGCCACTGGTAATGGAATGTTAGCAGCAATGGTTTTAGGCGCAGATGGCGTTCAAATGGGTAGTCGCTTTGCTGCTTCAATTGAATCGTCTGCGCATGACAATTTTAAAGAATCAATTGTGAGTTCTAAAGAAGGCGATACGCAATTGACATTGAAAGAATTGGCTCCCGTTCGTTTATTAAAAAATAAGTTTTACCAAGAAGTACAAGCACTTTATGCCAATGGGGCTACTAAAGAGGATTTAATCCAATTATTAGGTCGTGCCAGAGCAAAAAGAGGGATGTTTGAAGGAGATTTGGATAATGGCGAATTAGAAATTGGACAAATCGCAGGTTTGATACATGACATTTTACCTGTTCACCAAATCATAGATAACATCATTGCAGAATACCAATTGGCACAAAAAGAAAGTGCTAAATGGACTTTTTAATTTAGATACATGAACAAAATAGTTGGATACTTATTTTTACTTATCTTAAGTCTGGGATTTCAACAGTCTTATGGTCAGGTGTACAAATTTAGCACTACTGGCTTTAGTGTTTTGGAGAAAAATGAAAAAGGAAAATGGGGTAATTGGTCTGATTTAGAATTGACTAAAATGATGGTTTCTTTAGATACCAATAAAAATAGAATAGTAATTTATTCTCAAATTATTCAATTGTTTGAGATAAAAGAATACCTCACAACTACAGAAAATGAAACGGATTTAGTGTATAGTTTTTCTTGCAAAGATAATGATGAAGTAGCTTGTACTTTATCGATTATTACTCGTAAAAAGCAAGACAACAGAAAGCAATTGTATATTAACTATGGCGACCAAATTATAGTCTATAATATCTTTAATACTGACTAATTATTTAGTTTCAATGGCTTTAATGAATTCATCATATTCATCATAAAACAATTCTAAGGCTGTCATTTTTTCGTTAAAAAAATCAAAAATGGCATCCCAATAATTTCGATTACTAACACTTACATCACTTTTTTCTACCCAAATTCGGCTAATGGTTTTACCGTTTTCTAAAAAGTAATTTTTTTCAAAAACTAGGTTAGGTACAAATTCTTCTTCCAAAATAGTGCTGAGTGCTTCCAATTTTTCAAAATACGCAAATCGTTTTTCGTCGTTTCGAAGTTCAATATCAATTAAGACTTGCGCTTTTTTGTTATCGACATAAAATTTAAAGGCAAAGTCTTTTATTTTGGTATCGTACAAAAGCCATTTACGAGGGTATTTTTCTGCGAAGGCTATCCAAAATTCACGTTTTAAACGTTGCGTTTCCTCTTTGCTATACATTTATGTTTGTTTTGATTTTGTAAAGTTTGCTCAAATGCTTTTTCTAAAGTACATTTAGAAGCAATTTGTTTTCGCAAAAATAGGTTTTGATTATGGATTTTCAATATTTTTTACAATTTGTTCCCCAATTTATTACTGCTGAATTACCAGCGCTTCAAGCTCATGTAAAAATGGCGCCGTTGGAACGAATTACAACTGCACCAAATTATAGTGAGGGTAATTCGCCAAGAACAGCTGCTGTTTTGATGTTATGTTATCCAAAAAACGAAAAAACACATTTAGCTTTAATAGTTCGAAATGAATACGAAGGGGTGCATTCTGCCCAAATTGCTTTTCCTGGAGGCAAGTACGAAGAGGAAGATCTTAATTTTTCAGATACGGCTCTTCGGGAGGCACATGAAGAAATTGGAATTCATCCGAGCCAAGTAGAAATTATTAAGGCCTATACCCAAGTTTATATCCCGCCCAGTAATTTTATTGTGTATCCTTTTTTTGGAATATGTCATCAAGAAATCAATTTTATTCCAGATCCATCAGAGGTGGCTCAAATAATTGAACTTCCAATTACCATTTTATTAAATGACTCCATAATTGTTGAAACTGAGATACCAACTTCTAGTACAAGTTCAATTAAACTACCTGCATTTAAAATCAACAATCATATTGTTTGGGGAGCTACTGCTATGATGTTGAGTGAGTTAAAAGAAGTACTTAAAAGCATTTTAAATACTAAGACATAACGGCTTTTCCTTTCAGATTGTATCAAAAATATTTTTTGTAAATTTGCAACCTTAATTATTAAAATACACTCTAAATATGGGATTGTTAAAAAGAAACCCTTTTGGTCATATCCTATTTATTAAAAAGTGGCTCATCCGTATTTTTGGATGTTTGACTCACAAGCGATATCGAGGATTTAACGAACTAAAGATTGAAGGTTCTGAAATTATAAAGAATTTACCAGATACAAATGTCTTGTTTATATCAAATCATCAAACCTATTTTGCTGATGTTGTGGCTATGTTTCATGTTTTCAACGCTAGTTTAAGCGGCCGTACTGATTCTATAAAAAATGTTGGTTATTTGTGGCAGCCTAAAATGAATATGTATTATGTGGCAGCCAAAGAAACCATGCACTCGGGTTTACTACCCAGAATTATGGCATATGTTGGCGCTATTTCAGTAGAACGAACATGGCGTGCCAAAGGAGTTGATGTTACAGAGAAAAGAGACGTTAATCCTAATGATACCGAAAACATAAAATTAGCATTGGCAGATGGTTGGGTAATTACTTTTCCACAAGGTACAACCAAGTCTTTCAAACCCGTTAGAAAGGGAACAGCCTATATTATTAAAGAACACCGACCTATTGTTGTCCCGATTGTTATTGATGGCTTTAGACGCTCTTTCGACAAAAAAGGATTGCGATTGAAAAAGAAAGGAATTTTGCAATCATTCATTATCAAAGAACCGTTGGAAATTGATTATGAAAATGATACGATTGATGAAATAGTAGAAAAAGTAGAGTATGCTATCGAGCAACATCCTTCTTTCTTAAAAGTGATTCCTGCTGAAGAATTAGAGGAACAAGAAAAATTAAATGCATTACGAAAATGGGATTTGTAAAAAAAAGAGGCGAAAGCCTCTTTTTTTTATGATTCTATTTGTTGAAGTTCTTCGTAGTTTTTTTTCAGTTTTTTGAGCAGAAAGCCATATAGTAGTTGATAAAAAGCCCATATAATTGCTATCATAATTATAGATATAAATGTTATAACTATGATAGTAAAGGTGACATGGTTGGAAAAGTTATTTTGTGCTTTTACATCTGTGCAAATGGTGTAAACTACAAATGATATTATTATTATAATTATGTAGCTGATATTATATCCAATATAATATTTTACAGTTTTTCTTGTTTTTAGAATACTTTCAGCTAGCTCTTTTGTTGAAGAAATTATACTAATTGCTTTATAATTTTTAAAAAATAGAAAGACAAAATAAATTGTAATCCCATAACTGAAGAATGTTAAAATATTTAAATATAAATTTTCTTTTGCGGATAAATTAGTGCTATCATCGGGAAGTAACAATCCGATACCATTTAAAACCACAAATTCTAATATGCTCACAATTAAGATCCACTTCACAATTGAAGATGATTTTTTATGAATCATACCATAAATGTCTTTTTCGCTCAGTTGTTCAAAAGAACCCTCATTCTTTTGCCAATCTTTTTTCAGTAAATCCAGCTCTTTCATACGCATTAAGGATTTAATAGTTTTTTTAATTTTCCTTTTATTCGGTTCATTTTTACTCTTGCATTCACCTCGGTAATACCTAGTGTCTCTGCTATTTCTGTGTAATTTTTGTCTTCCAAATACATGAAAATTAGGGCTTTTTCGATGTCATTCAATTGGTAAACAGCTTTGTATAATGATTTGAGTTGTTCTTCTTCTTCGTAATTATATTGGACTTCGGGGACAAAGTGGGAATTACCTTCGTAACCCACTGTAGCAATAGTTCGCTTTGTTTTTCGGTATAAAGTGATTGCAGTATTTAATGCAACGCGGTAGGCCCAAGTGGAGAATTTACTATCGCCTCTAAACTTAGGGAAAGCTTTCCATAACTGAATCGTAATTTCTTGAAACAAATCTTTGTGTGCGTCTTCATTATCAGTATACAATCTACAAATTTTGTGGATTATATTCTGATTCTCTTGAAGTTGCTTTACAAAAGAGTGTTCTAATTCCGATTTCATATAGGGGTTAGTAGTAAGTTGAGTTGTTTTGTTACAGTTTTATTTTGCCGCCAAGATACTAAGACGCAATTATTTTATTACTAATCATTGAGTTTTGCAATTGATTTTTGATATTGATTTTTGACATTGACATTGATATTGACATTGATATTGAATTTTGACATTGTCATTTTCATAATGGCTTGTTTTTGTAATAATTGACCATCAAGTTGACAAATTTACTATAGCCTTCCATGCCTTCTTTTTGTTGGTTCCATTTTAAGAAAGTATCATAAAAGAGATGAAATCCAGTTTCAATTGGCGTTTCATACGATTTCCAAAACAAATCACTTTCTTGGTAATTTTTCAAAATACCGGGGTGAACGGTTTGGAGTAATTGTTTGTAAACATTTTTATTTCGGACTTGCCAATTTGCTAAACAATACCACAATGCAAAACTGTAACCAGAATATTTGAAATACAAATCCTTGTTTTTTACCGAAGCCATAAATCCGATGAAATTGCATTCACTTTCGCTAGCATAACCCATTTGATGTGCCATTTCGTGACAGCCTGTAGATGGCGAGTTATACATGGGCATTAGGTAATTAACTTGTGCTTCATTGGTAAACGGATTCAAATAGCCGCCAAAGCCCATATAGGTTAAAGGTAAACTGAATAACGATTTTTTGGCACTCAATTCAGAATATTGGAAAGCCGAGTACTCTTTGGCTAAAGTTGAATAAGCTGTTTGACTCATTTGAAAAACTTCTGCTTGCGAATAAGGAAATTTTATTGCAGCCTTTTTGTCTTGAGTAATTTGGAACTGAACAGTATTTGTTTTAGCAATTAATTTTTGGGTAAAAAGCAATAAATCTTCATCAGTATAATCTCGCTCAATTGTCATTTTTTCAAAAAGCGGTTGTCGGTAATAGTTGAACCCCCAAAGCAAATGAAAGACAAAGTAAAAAACAGAAAAACAGCTTGTTATCTTTAGTATATTGGTTTTCCAATTGGTTTTCCAAGATTTCCTTGCTGTCCAAATCCATTGTAACACAAAGACGATTAATAGAAAATACAGCAGGTCTCCAACTGAGAATGGAATGTGTCCGAATAGGATTCGAAGCAATTTAGAAACAATAGGATAGAATTCATTACTGTACCAACGCTCTACAACTTTAGGAAAATAACCTAGAAGTGGAATCAAAATGATTTGTATCAAAAGTAAAAAAGGAAGTAAGTTTTGGCGTTTCACAAAATGCATTTTAAGGTGTAAATATAATCACAATATCAATTCATAACGAAAGTAAACTTTGTAACTTTGCTGGTTTGATACTTAAAAACGAATACACAATATGAGCCAAGAAATACGCAATTTAGAACCTAAAGCACTTTGGAATCAGTTTGCTAATTTGAATGCGGTACCGCGTCCCTCTAAAAAAGAGGATCGCGTCATTGCCTTTATGAAAGACTTTGGAAACCAATTAGGATTAGAAACTTTTGAAGACGATATTCGCAATGTTATTATTCGAAAGCCGGCTACTCTCGGAATGGAAAACAGAAAATCGGTGGTGTTGCAGGGGCATTTGGATATGGTGCACCAAAAAAATGCGGATACCATTTTTGATTTTGATACTCAAGGAATCGATATGTATGTGGATGGGGATTGGGTTCGCGCACGTGGGACCACTTTAGGAGCTGATAACGGTCTTGGAGTAGCAGCTATAATGGCAATTTTGGAAAGTAAAGACATTCCGCATCCAGCGATAGAGGCTTTGTTTACGAT
>CANHKZ010000075.1 GCA_947461425.1 Flavobacteriaceae bacterium
ATGGGTTCTACAGGACATACGAGTTGTCCCGTATGGATGTTGCAGGATTTGTAAAACTACTTTGATTTTCACGATATGACAATAAAACAGTACCGAGACCAATTTATTCAAGAACTGACTCCTATTTATGATGCTGGAGAAGTGGATAGTTTTTTCTATCTCATTTTGGAGGCTAAACATCAGCTCAAGCGAGTGGATTTGGCATTAGAACCTGATTTAGTTTTTTCGGTAACGGAATTGGAAACTTGGAATTTGATTTCGGAACAACTAAAAAAAGAAATTCCGATACAATATCTGTTAGGTACCACTCATTTTTACGGATTAGAATTGGAAGTCAATTCCAATGTGTTGATTCCGAGACCTGAAACGGAAGAATTGGTGGATTGGATAGTTCAAAAATCAAAGTTCAAAGTTCAAAGTTCAAAGTTCAAAATCCTCGATATCGGAACGGGCAGTGGTTGTATTGCGATTTCGTTAGCCAAAAATTTACCCAATGCGGAAGTTTTTGCTTTGGATGTTTCCGAAAAAGCTTTGGCAACAGCCAAAAGAAATGCTGAATTCAATCAAGTTACGATTCAGTTCATTCTTCAAAGTATTTTGGAAACCGAGGATTTAGGGCAGCAATTTGACCTTATTGTTTCGAATCCGCCTTATGTTCGTGATTTGGAAAAACACGAAATCAAGAAAAATGTATTGGACAATGAACCGCATTTGGCACTTTTTGTCGAAGATGATGATGCCTTGATTTTTTATCGAAAAATTGTGCAATTGGCTCAGAAAAATCTAAGTCTGAATGGCCAATTGTATTTTGAAATCAATCAATATCTAGGTCAAGAAATGATAGATTTACTTCAAGAAATGGGATTTAAAAATACCGATTTGCGCAAAGATATTTATGGGAATAATCGAATGATTAAATGTACGAAGTAAGAAGTACGATTTACGAAATATCGTATTTCTAATATCATAAATCGTAAATGGAATTTATTCGTATCGTAAGGCCTCAATTGGATCTAAAACAGCCGCTTTGATTGCAGGATATAAACCTGAAACTATCGCCACAATAAAACTAGTGATGAAAGCTGCTATGATAGCTCCCCAAGGAATTACAAAGGCAAAATCCATGGCGGTTGCAATTCCAAAACCAATCAAGATTCCAAAAATAATTCCTACCAATCCACCCAATTGCCCAATTAACAAGGTTTCGATAAAGAATTGAAAAGCAATAGTTGATTTTTTGGCTCCTAAGGCTTTTCTAACTCCAATTTCTCTAGTTCGTTCAGTTACCGAAACAATCATAATATTCATTAAAGCTATAGACGATCCTAAAACGGTAATGACTCCAATTAGCCAAGAAGCTAATCCGAGGTATTTGGTAATTCCAAGTATTCGATTAATCAAATCGTCTGAACGAACAACACCAAAATTATTTTCTTTTATTGGACTTAACTTTCGAACTCTACGCATAGTGCTAGTTGCATTATCAATAGCTTGGTTTAATAATTCTTTTTTATTTACCATTACACTCAAACTATAGTTGATATTAGGCGCAGTAAACAAAGAACGAGCCACTTGAATAGGAATTAATATTCGTAAATCCTGGCTGTTTCCAAAAGTAGATCCTTTTTCTTTTAGTACACCAATAACTTTAAATTTAGCGCCACGAATAGAAATGATTTTGTTTATTGGATTCACATCTTTAAGTAATCCTTTTTCAAAATCAGAACCTACAACACATACATATGTATTATTATCAACGTCAAATCCATTGAAATTGCGACCCAAACTAGTTTCTAAACCAGAATTGGGAATGAAATTTTCATCTACACCAACGACTGTTATTTCTGGATCGGTTTCGTTTGCTTGATATTTTACCTCTGCTCTTGAGGTTGCTGTAAATGAAAGAGAAGTTTCTGAAAATGGATAGTTGAATTTATCTTGAAATGCAATGGCTTCAGGATACGATATAATAGGATTGATGATTTCTCGTTCTTCATTTCCACGTCTTCTCGTCGTATTCTCGTATTGATTGATATTGAAAGTATTGGCACCCATCGATGCAAAATCAGCTGAAATGGTATTTTCTAATGCAGCCACAACGGTTAGAATTCCTACCAAAGCAGTAATTCCAATAGCAATAATCAATACCGTTAAAATGGTACGCAACAATTGTGTTCGAACAGAACCAATCGCAATCTTAAGGTTTTCTTTGAATAAATTTAGCATAGTACCAATTTGTCACGAAAATACAATTTTTGTTACAAGTTTGCTCCAGAAGAGCTGATATTTATTTTAAAAATAAGATATTTGTATTGTATTTCAGAATTTACAAATTCAAATTATAAATAGAACATCAAATATTGTATATCGTACATCTTATATCGTACATCTTATATCGTAAATCGTAAATTAAAATGGCATCAAAACCAAGTATTCCAAAAGGGACTCGAGATTTTTCACCTGCAGAAGTGGCAAAGCGGCAGTATATTATTCAAGTGATCAAAAATAATTTTGAAAAATTTGGATTCCAACCGATTGAAACACCTTCTTTTGAAAATTCAGAAACTTTGATGGGCAAGTATGGGGAAGAAGGAGATCGCTTGATTTTTAAGATTTTGAATTCGGGAGATTATTTGGCTAAAGCCAATGAAAACCATTTGGAAACCAAAGACAGTACAAAATTGACTTCAAGTATTTCCGAAAAAGCTTTGCGTTATGATTTGACCGTGCCTTTTGCTCGTTATGTGGTGCAACACCAAAATGAAATTGAATTTCCATTTAAACGATATCAAATCCAACCCGTTTGGCGAGCTGATCGTCCTCAAAAAGGGCGTTTTAGAGAATTTTTTCAGTGCGATGCTGATGTAGTGGGTTCTACCTCTTTGTGGCAAGAAGTCGAATTGGTTCAGTTATACGATAGCGTTTTTACGGCTTTGGGATTGAATGGCGTAACCATCAAAATTAATAATAGAAAAATACTTTCTGGAATTGCAGAAGTGATTGGCGCTTCGGATAAATTAATTGATTTTACGGTAGCTTTAGATAAGCTCGATAAAATTGGTGAAGACGGAGTTAAAAAAGAAATGATAGAAAAAGGAATTTCGGAAACGGCTATTGCAAAGGTGCAACCTTTGTTTAGTTTTACCGGAACTTTTTCAGAGAAAATCAATCAATTATCAGGATTATTAGCAGATTCGGTTGAAGGAATTAAAGGCGTTGAAGAATTGCGTTTTATTTGTGATAAAATTACAGCGCTTGGTTTGGCAACTGCTATTTTAGATTTAGACGTTACTTTAGCAAGAGGATTGAATTATTACACAGGAGCTATTTTTGAGGTGGGAGCTCCAAAAGGAGTTGCCATGGGTTCTATTGGCGGCGGCGGTCGTTATGATGATTTGGCGGGTATTTTTGGTTTGAAAAATATGAGTGGAGTGGGAATCTCTTTAGGTTTAGACCGTATATATTTGGTAGTGGAAGAATTAGATTTGTTTCCAACCACAGTTACGGCAACTTCTAAAGCATTGTTTATTAATTATGGCGAAAACGAAGCGTTTTATGCAATGAAAGCAATTAAAGAATTGCGTCAATATGCCATAAAAGTTGAATTGTATCCAGACAATGCTAAGTTGGCTAAACAATTTCAACATGCTGATAGAAGAAGTATTCCTTACGCAGTTATGGCGGGTGATCAAGAGATGAGCTCGAATTCCTATACTTTAAAAAATCTACAAACAGGAGAACAAAAGTCCCTCAGTTTGGAGGAACTTAAAAAAGTACTAGCATAAAAAAAGCTTCGTTTGATTGGAACGAAGCTTTTTCTAATATAAAGTAATATTGAATTAATAATTATTTGAAACGAACCTTAATTTCTTTATATGGATTCAATTCAAATTAGTGAATTGTTTCATTTACAAATTTACTCTAATCGAAAACAAAATAGTCTTAAAATTTTATTAAATTTTAGTAAGACTTCAAAAATGAGAATCGAGATAATTTTTCCAATTAATTTCCAAAAAAACGACTATATTTAAGGTGACAATTTGACATTTTTTAAGATTTGGCAGTACTTTTGCAATCAAAAAATAAATTAAAATGAAGTTTAAGAATATTTTTAAAAATACAAGTACTATGACTACTGAAAAAACAGAAATCGATCAAGAAATAGAAGGAACACCAGTGAAAACACAGGTAAATGAAGAACAAACTTCTGTCGAAGAATTACCTGTTGAAGAGCAATTAGCCCTAGATTTAACTGCAGAAAAGGATAAATTTTTACGTTTATTTGCTGAATTTGAAAATTACAAAAGAAGAACTACAAAAGAACGTATAGAGTTGTTCAAAACAGCTAATCAAGAAGTTTTATTAGCATTATTACCGGTAATGGATGATTTTGACAGAGCTTTTGTAGAAATCAATAAGTCAGGTGATGAGTCTTTAATTAAGGGAGTAGAACTAATTCACGAAAAATTGAAATCGACTTTGGTTGCTAAAGGTTTAGAAGAAGTTGAAGTGAAAGCCGGAGATGCATTTGATGCAGATTTTGCTGAAGCAATTACTCAAATTCCAGCGCCATCTGACAAGATGAAAGGAAAAATAGTGGATGTTTTGGAAAAAGGGTACAAATTAGGAGATAAAATTATCCGTTTCCCAAAAGTTGTGATTGGAAATTAGAAACCTAATTTTAGTTTGGAATATAAAAAACTATGAAAAAAGATTTTTACGAAGTTTTAGGCATAACTAAAAGTGCTGATGCTGCAGAAATAAAAAAAGCTTATCGAAAAGCTGCTATCAAGTATCATCCTGACAAAAATCCGGGAGATAAGGAAGCGGAAGAAAATTTCAAATTAGCTGCTGAAGCGTATGAAATATTAAGTGACCCTCAAAAAAAAGCCAAATACGATCAATACGGACATCAAGCTTTTGAGGGAGCTGGAGGCGGTTATGGTGGTGGTCAAGGCGGAATGAACATGGATGATATCTTCAGTCAATTTGGAGATATTTTTGGTGGTGGATTTGGTGGTGGATTTGGCGGCGGTAGAAGCAGTGGTGGTCCTCGCCGAACTAAAGGAAGCAATCTACGTATCAAAGTTAAATTGACTTTGGAAGAAATTGCAAATGGTGTGGAGAAAAAAGTAAAAGTGAAACGCAAAGTGCAAGCTCAAGGCGTGTCATACAAAACTTGCTCGACTTGTAATGGTCAAGGGCAAGTAATGCGTGTTACTAATACTATCTTAGGAAGAATGCAATCAGCATCAACTTGTCCAACTTGTGGTGGAACGGGTCAGCTATTGGATAAGAAACCTGCCAATGCAGATTCGCAAGGGATGATCCAGGAAGATGAAACAGTAGCAATCAAAATTCCGGCGGGAGTGGTTGACGGCATGCAATTGAAAGTTTCTAACAAAGGAAATGATGCGCCAGGAAATAGTATTCCAGGTGATTTAATTGTAGCTATTGAAGAAATCGAACATGAGTTTTTGAAACGTGAAGGTGAAAATTTACATTACGATTTATACATCAGTTTTTCAGAAGCTGTTTTAGGAATTTCTAAAGATATTGAAGCAGTAAACGGAAAAGTGAGAATTAAATTAGAAGAAGGAATTCAGTCGGGTAAAATTCTTCGTTTAAAAGGCAAAGGAATTCCAAGTTTGAATGGGTATGGGAATGGAGATTTGCTAGTTCATGTCAATGTTTGGACGCCAAAAACCTTGAACAAGGAACAAAAAGAATTTTTTGAGAAAAACATAAGCGATGAAAATTTCACTCCAAATCCTGAAAAAACTGATAAATCTTTTTTTGAAAAAGTTAAAGATATGTTTTCTTAGTTTTTTAAGAAGATGTCAAAAATTATTTCCCATCCTTGTACTTTATGAGGGTGGGTTTTTTTATGTAACAAAACCAAGTATTTAGGGACTAATTCTTTACTTTTACACACCAAAGTTAGAAGGGACTAAAAATCAAATTCAGTATGAGTATTTTACTTGAAGTTAATAAAATAGTGAAGCAATACGGCGATTACGTAGCGCTAAACGAAGTTTCTTTATCAGTTCCTAAAGGCAGTATTTACGGTCTGTTAGGACCAAATGGAGCGGGAAAAACCTCGCTAATTCGAATCATCAACCAAATTACCTTACCCGATAGCGGTACAATTATTTTAGATGGTGAAAAATTACACCCTAAACACGTGCAATACATTGGTTACCTTCCTGAAGAACGCGGTTTGTACAAGAGTATGAAAGTGGGCGAGCAATGTCTGTATTTAGCGCAAATGAAAGGGTTGACCAAAGCTGAAGCCAAAAAACAACTCGATTATTGGTTTGACCGATTGGGAATTCAAGGTTGGTGGAATAAAAAAATTCAAGAGCTATCGAAAGGAATGGCGCAAAAAATTCAATTTGTAGTTTGTGTTTTGCACCAACCAAAATTGTTGATTTTTGACGAACCATTTTCAGGTTTTGACCCTGTGAATGCCAATATCATTAAAGACGAAATTTTAGCGTTGAAAGAACAAGGTTCGACCATTATTTTTTCGACACATCGAATGGAAAGCGTAGAAGAATTGTGTGATGACATCGCGTTGATTCATCAATCCAATAAATTGATTGAAGGAAAATTAGACGATGTTAGAAAAAAATATAGAACTAATAGTTTCGAAGTCGGTATTCTATCTGACAATGTAGAAGGCTTACTGTTTGATATTTCGCAAAAATTTACTTCGGCACCTGCCCAATTTAAGTCGTTGAATAATGAATTAAAATTAGAGGTTCAGCTTGGGAATGCGAGTCCAAATGATTTGTTGCATATTTTAACGCAACGTGGTCAAGTCACTCATTTTATGGAGAAAATTCCAAGTGTAAATGATATTTTTATTCAAACCGTAACTAGTAAATAAAAGCTAAATGAGTATCATTTCATTGATTATAAAAAGAGAATTTGTTGCCAAGGTGCGCAATAAATCCTTTATTGTAATGACTTTTTTAAGTCCGTTACTATTTGTTGGAATCGCTTTATTTGTAGGGTATTTGAGCTCTATGAAAGCGGATACCAAACAGATAGCAATTCACGATGAATCGGGAAGGTTTGTGGGTGAATTTCTAGCTAAAAACAAAACGTCTGAAGAATATAATTATCTTAATTTGTCTGCGGTAGATTTGTCCACACTTAAAAAGAATATAGTAGATGATACCTATGAAGGTATTTTATTTATTCCAACAGCAAAAGACAACACGACCTTAGAAAACCAAATCCAGTTTATATCTAACGAAAGTCCAAGCATTTCGTTTATAGAAAAAACGCAAACAATTATTGCTAAAAAAATGACCTTGGCAAATTTGGAAGAAGCCCATTTGGATACATTAGCCATTCATGAAGCCGAAGCCGAAGTTACCATTAATTTGAAAAAAGCTTCTGGAGAGGAAAGTTTGAAAGGATTGAACGAAATAAAAATTGCTATTGGGGGCGCTTTTGGTTATTTAATTATGATGTTTATCATCATTTATGGCAACATGGTGATGCGCTCTGTCATTGAAGAAAAAACCAACCGAATTATCGAAATCATTATTTCTTCGGTAAAGCCATTTCAATTAATGATGGGAAAAATTATTGGAACTTCCTTAGCGGGAATTTTACAATTTTTTATTTGGGCGATTATTGGCTTGAGTTTGTTGTTTTCGGCTTCGTTATTTTTAGGGGCCAATGTGGGAGCGACTAATCAAATCCCGCCCGAAATGTTGCAATCAGCGCAACAAGAGCTGGCAACTACTGCTCAAATGTATGTTGCTGAAATATTAAATTTACCTATTGCAACGATTTTGAGTTGCTTTATTATTTACTTTATTGGAGGGTACTTTTTGTATAGCTCTTTTTATGCTGCTATTGGAGCCGCTGTGGATAATGAAACCGATTCGCAACAATTTTTATTACCCATTATTATGCCTTTGGTAATGGGCGTTTATATTGGATTTTTTACCGTAGTAAACGATCCGCACGG
>CANHKZ010000076.1 GCA_947461425.1 Flavobacteriaceae bacterium
TAATTCCTGTTCCATAAGCATCGGATAATCCGTCTTTATTGGTATCTGTATTTGAATAAGCAATAAAATTTCTGCCTTGAGCTTCAATATTATCTAGTATTCCATCATTATCACTGTCTAAATCTAAATAATCAGGAGTTGAATCTGCATCAGAATCTCTTGGAATGCATTTTATCTTTATTTTAAAAGTAGCTTTATTGTTTGAAACATCCGATAAATTTTTATGGCTAAAAGTCAGTGATTTAGTTTGATATGATTGGAAACTAAATTTACCTGTACCTTCAGCAAGTGGTGTTGTACTATTCAATCGGAAGCGAATATCGAAAGAGGAATATTCAGTAACACCGCTTTCAAAAATACCGTCGTAATTAGTGTCAATTAACAATTGGTTGGTTGGGTTTAATACTGTAATGGTTTTATCACTATCTGATTTGACACTAAATTCACCATTTGAATTAATTAAATCTGTTGCATTTGCGGTGTTTACATATTCTAAAGCAACAGCAATTGGTTTATTGTTAGTAATTGGATTATCAAAATTGATTTTATATTCAATTGAATTTCCTATCCCTACAGGAACTTCACTTACAAAGTCGCCATTATTTTTTTCAAGTAAAGGAATTGCAACAGTGGTTCCATTTAATGATGTGGGGGTAATAGTTTTTGTAAATGTATTGGAATAGCTATTTTTCACTATAGTTGTTCCGGTTAAGTCTAACTCTAAATCCCCAAAAGACTCTTCACAATTAGTAATTCCATCATTGTCATAGTCTAAATCAATATTATCAGGAACCAAATCTACATCTGAATTTGTAGGACAATTACTCACTGGGATTTCATCGGAATAAATAAAACCACTAGTCGGACATCCTGAAATACCACCTCGAACTTTATAATAACCAGGCGTTGAAGGTATATATTGGTTACTTGTTGCTTCAGTAATTATAATATCATTTTTGTACCATTGAAAAGTATCATAAGAAGATAAGGTATTGATTTTTAATACAATATTAGGGATACAATTAGAACTTGCGCCAACTATTATATCAGAAATTATTTCAGGTTTCAGGTCAAAACCGGAATAATAGCCACCGTAAGTGGCAGCACCATTTGTACCAAAATAAGAAACATAAACTTGTTTTTCTGATTTGACAGAAACATTACCAAAAAGTCCATTGATTGTATATCTTACGAAATTTGGATTACCAGCAACTGCCACTGCAATTGCGGTTGTATTATTTCCATTTATTTTAACTAAAGCCCCAGTTTCTGTAACGATGTTTAAGCCTCCATTGAAGTTTGTACTACCTATAGATTGTATCAAAGGAATATTATCGACCGTATTTGGTGTTGAGCAATTTATGGGTGGTACAAAAAAAAGGTTTTGATTGGCAGAAGGATTATTTGGGGAGCCATTTGGGAGAAAACCAGGAGCTAAACCTCCGATACTTTGATAGGCAAATACTTTTTCTGAAGTAGTTACATATAAATTGCCATCTATAAATTGGTTGCCGTCGATAGCAATGTTATCACCTGGATTTAAAAGTGTGGTGAAGGCAGTTGTACTTCCATTTAAAAAAACTGATGTATTAGGGTTTTGAGCAATTAGCAATACACGTTCAATATCATTGCTGCCAATTCCTTTTACAAAAATGTATTCTTTTCCCGTTTTTTCAAAAGAAACTATTTGGTCAAATCCAATATCTCGCCCGTTACCGTTGCTATTACTGCCTCCCAAAGAGCCTGAATTTACCACGACAGGTTTATTAGTTTCAACCAGAGCTCCAATAATTTTAGAACTATTGGAAGGAGTATTATTACCAGCAATATTTTGTAATGCCAAAACATAACTTTCGTTTTTGTTCAAAGTGATTGTAATTGGAGCGTTATATATTGCACCATTGGATAATATTGTGCCTAATGGAATATTTGAAATCGTAACACTTGTGTTATTCTCTATTGATAAAATCGAAGCGAAATTTAATAAACTGTTATCTAACCTAGGATTTAGCATAGCACCTAATCTAAAAATTTTCCCAAGTGCACTATTTCCTTTGGATACAAGTCCGCCAGCGTGGTTATAGGAACCATCGTCATTTCGGGCTGCATTAACTCTAACACTTACATAAACCAAATCTTCTGCTTCAATAATATAGCCTTTATTGGTAACAATTCCAATAGTAGTTTTAGGAGTAAATAATTGTGATGTATCGCCTTGGCCAATACGATATTCTAGCGGA
Source organism: Flavobacteriaceae bacterium (assembly GCA_947461425.1). GTDB lineage: Bacteria > Bacteroidota > Bacteroidia > Flavobacteriales > Flavobacteriaceae > Flavobacterium. The sequence continues at coordinate 2,241 of CANHKZ010000076.1, forward strand.
GTAGTATTGCTCACTACTTTATTTATAACTGCACCTCCAATTTCAATAATCTTAATATTTACATTGGCTGTATTTGGAGTCGAAATATATAAATATTGATCTTCTACTAAATTATTTTGTGCAGTCAATGGCGGAATATAATGCGTTTTGCTCAGTTGGGCAAAGCAATTAACTGTAAATAGTAAAATGAAAAGGAGTGGTATTTTTTTCATTTGATAAAAATAGCAAAAAATATTTTATCTAATTAGACTAAAATGACCTTTGGCTTCTCTGTTAGAAAATTGCACACTAAACCAATAATCATCAGCGGGGAGAAATGCACCATTATAAGTACCGTCCCAACCCAAATTAGTTATTGTATTGGAATCAAACTGTTTCAAGAGTTTTCCATATCGATCAAAAATAATGACTTTAGCATTTGGATCTACATCAAACATTTTATTTATTTTCCAATTATCATTTGCAAAATCTCCATTTGGTGTGAAAAAAGAGGGGTGATTCAGTATGGTGTATTTACCTTCCGCCACTTTGCAGCTAGTTGTATTTAATATATAAAAAGTGTCATCAAAGCTTTCTCGTTTATAAAATAAAGGGCCTTTTTGAAAGTTAAAACCATCCAAGGAAAATTCAAACGGATCTGTTGTGTTGAGTGGAATTAATGTCACAGTGTTTTTATTTCCAGAAAAATCTCTAATTATAGGGTCTGTTGGTATTGTTGGATCAATACTAGTTGGAATTGTTTGTAATGTTATTTTCGCTTTTTCCGTACATTTTGTATTTGATTCTTCTACCTCTACCTCAATAATTTCTCCATTAGTTCCAAGATAATTAATTGGATTTACGGGGTTTCCAGATGAGTCTATATATTTAGTAATGTTTAGATTATTAGTCCCAATTATCGCCGACTTTTTTGAGCCTAAGTCAAAAATTGCTTGATTAGGAGTCAATATACTTTCACAAATAGCAAATGGTTGGTCGGCTACTATTATTTTAGCATTATAATTTATTTTTATTTCTCCAGTATAAGTACAACCTGTATCAATAACTTCTGCTTTATAAGTACCTTTTTGATTGATTGTTAGAAGATTACTGGTTTCTGTAAGTAGGGTAGTTGTACCTGAATCGGTTTTTGTCCATTTATGAGAAATTCCTGCCAAACCTGAATTTAATTCGTGCGTTTTACCAAAACAAAGCGCTTTATTATTAGTTAAATCAGGTCCTAAATCTATTTTTGAGGTAAAGCTTCCAGCTTCTATAAACAGAGCTGAAAATTCAGCAGGACTTGGTCCTTCAGCAATAACAAATTTAATTTTGTATTTTTTTCCAGGAATTAAATTGTCTTTTCTGGCTTCCAACACTTTAGTTTGTCCCGCAAAGTTGATCGTGTTTGAATTAAAAGTAGAATCAAAATAATCTATGTTTTTTTTGTCACATTTTTTTACACCTGACATGAAAAAATCAGGACGGATAGTATAAGATGAGACTGTTATTTTTTCCTTTTTGTCATTCAATATCACAGCTAAATTTTCATAATTACTAGTGGGGTTATCCGCCTCTTTAATTAGGATAGCTACGCCATCTGAGTATTCTGGTCTATCACATGGATTATATGTAAGGTTGTTTTTGTACTCGTCCGATGCGAATAGATAATTGAAACTTAAAACTTTTGTTTTGGCTTCAAATTCAAATTCTAAGAAAGTTCTATTATTTGTAGCATAAGAAAATCCTAGAGCCTTTTCTAGGTCATTATCCCGTATTGCCCATGGCGCGTAAGAAACAGAAATATCTTCTGATATTTTACTTGGTCTAGTGCTTAAAATTACTCCAGAGTCAAAAGGAAAAGTACTTCCCGTTTTTTTAGTAAATAAACCAAAACTTTTATTACTTGAGGTGTTGCCACTAACAATTGCATTAGTAGGAATTATGCAGGAACTAGTTCCGGTTAAAGCACTAGCTAGTTGATTTGCATCTATGGGATAATCAACTCTAATTTGAGCCGAAACCCAATCAGGTATACAACAAATAAATAGTGCTAATACTATGTTTTTAATCCAATTCATCACCTAACAAAGATACTATAAATCTTTTTTTGGATATACTAACGGAAAAGGAAACCAAAAAATATTTTCGAGTTTAAATTTCAGTAGATTTGTTGTAAATACATTTCCAAATGAGCTAAGAACGCTCGGTTTTGGCTAAACGAATACATTCCGCAGAGAATAGAATCAAACGGCTATTGAAAATTATGGGAGAAGATACGTTATCCACTCCTTCACATTTGGAACAGTTGAAACTCGAATTGTATCGCTATACAAATGATATGAATTTTAAGAAAGCCAAATCGATGGGAAATATTATGAATGCTTCTTTTTTATACATCACTCGAAATTTCAAAAACGTTTATCCATTTAAATCATAACAAGTACCTAAGAAAAATCCCCGACGGAATTCCTCGGGGATTTGTTTTTTAATTTTTCTCTTCTTTATTGAAATAAACTAAGTAATAATACATTTGCTTTTCTTCGTCCCAGCCTTTTTCAACATATTTTTCTGCACTTTCAGGATTGATGAAATCCATTTTAATTTGGATATGTGTATCTAAATTGATCACATTTTTGATTGATTTTCTAGCGTCTGAAACGGCACCGTTTGCAATAGAGAAGGTAGTAATGTCTTCAATACTATATTTATCGCCTTTATCTACTTTATAGTTTCTGAATTCAGGAATCAAATCCGGATTATCTAACACTTCGTTTAAGAAATTAGTTTCTTCAAATTGATCGTTTTTAGCAAAATAATTCACCGAACGATTCATAAACATGACTTCTTCTTTTTTATCTTCGGCAGGAAAAACCACGTCTTTGGCAAAGCCCTGGCAGAACTTTAAATATTTTTTAGTAATGAAGTTCTCGTCTTCAAAAGCATCAACAGATAAGAAGTGTTCTAACCAATAGCGCGCATCATAACGGTTACTATCAACAGTTAAGATTTTGTAACCTTCTTCTTTTTTATAATTGAAAATGATACAACCTTTATCTAATTTACTCAAGCTAACCCCATGTTGCAACATCATTTCAAGATGCGATTCTTTCTCTTCAAATTGCAAAAAATCCGCTTGGATTTCGCTTTTAAAAATCCCGATGGCATCCACGATATTATTATCAATCGAAAGATTGGTCAAATAAGTTACATACACTTCTCCATTCTTAATATGTGGGTGATTGGATTGTTCAAACAAATGTTTTGTAATCTGTTTTGAAACTTCATGAACAATTGACGGATTCTCGAATATTTGAGAAGCAAATTTGTACATTTCATTGTAATCCAAATCGACTTCGTGTGCAAACTGAAAGTAATTTTCTTCTTTTTCTCGGAAAGGTTTGAAGAAAAATTCCTTCATCAACGGAACAATTTCATCATTAAGATTAAAAGGTTGTTCAGATAAAAATATAGCTTCGTTTCGGCTTTTATTTCCTACCCGATGAATAGAAAGAGTGTCGATATGGGTATTGAATAAGTTGATCATTTTTTTTAAGTTTATGAGTGTATTAGTTTAATGGTTTATGAGGTTTTGGGTTTTAAACATATAAACCAGTAGCCGATCAACCCTTTTTTTAATTCCAATTTTCTTCGTATCCGAAGTCCTCAAAGCTGTCGTCGCCTTCAAACATGTCTAGGTCGTCTTCGTCTAGATCATCTTCAAATTCGCCATAGATATCATCATGCATATCGGCTTCAAAGTTTTTCTCAATAGCTTCATCAGGCATTTCTCCGTGAGAGAAAAGCGTTTCGGGGTATAAAGCACCAGCTTGTGGTTCTTCCACTGCAGCCAATTCTACCAAGAAAGTCCACATATTGATAAAATCATACACATAGATAATTTTGGTATTTTCTTTGTCTAAAAGATCTGATAATTTGTAATCACTCATTACGGATTGTTCTCCAGGAACATCTCCTGCGTCAAACATTGGGATTTCATCTTCCTGATTCCAAGTATCATCACAAGTATAGAAAGAAGCGACTTCCATTCCGTCAAATCCAAAAGAATTGAAGATAGCGTTGTGTAAATCTTCTAAAGTGTCGTCAGCAAGGATGGCAATATCTCTGAAAATATCTTCTTCTGCGTCTAGAATAACTCTGAATTTATAAACCATAATCTTTGTTTTTATAGAAAGTTCAAAGGTAAATTATTAATTAGGACACGAGCAAAATAAATCAAATTTATTTTATGAATTGGCTAATTTCTCCTAGCCTAAATAAGTTCAATCTACAATTCATCTCGGTTTTTTGACAATTCGGTTTTTCTTATTTTTATAGTTGGATTCTTTATGTCAATTTTGTCTTGTCAAAAAATAAAAGAAACAATATGATTCGAATAGTAATTTTTATAACCTTAAGTTTGGTTGCTTTTTTGCAACGGCTTTTATTTTAATACAATAGATATGATTGATAAATTATTTAGAGAATTTCCGAGAGCGTTTGTAATTTCTACTTCTGTTTTTATTGTGCTTTTGCTGATTAAAATTGTAACTGGATCAGTAATTGAATTAAATAGTAGTTTACTAGTGTTTTATTGCTACACCAATCTATATAGTTTTAGTTTATACTTTGCAAACGCTAGTCTATTCATTTTCTTTGATGCTAAATTTGCTAGTGAACGCTTTTCTCCAAAACGAATAAGTTTGGGATTTATCTTATCATTCTTAATTTCAATAGTAATTATATTTTCACTGCGAATTTTAGAAGATGTATTTGTAGAAGGAGAAAGTTGGAACAACTTCATAAATACCAACCATCGATTTGATTATTTGATTTCGATTGTAATGACATTTTTCGTTACATTGCTATTCCATGTATTTTATTTCTATAAATCATTTCAAGAAAATAAAGTCACCCAACAAAAAATAATTGCTACCACAGCCAATGCGCAATTTGAAAGTTTGAAGAATCAAATTGATCCCCATTTTCTTTTCAATAGCTTGAATGTATTAAGTTCCTTGATTGAAGAAAATCCCGAAAACGCGCAAAAATTCACCACTTCCTTATCTAAAATTTACCGCTATGTCTTGGAACAAAAAGACAAAGAATTAGTAGCTGTTGAAGAAGAATTGGCTTTCGCCAAAATTTATATGCAATTATTAGCCATGCGTTTTGAGAATAGCATTACGTATGAATTGCCCGAAAATTATAATGAAGACGCCAAAGTAGTCCCATTGTCCTTGCAGCTATTGTTAGAAAATTGCATCAAACACAATGTGGTGAGTAGTTCAAAACCGTTGCACATTAAAATTAGTATACAAGACAATCAATTGGTCATCGAAAATAATTGGCAAAAGAAAGAAGTCCTTTCGGACGGTAAAGGTGTTGGATTACAAAATATTGTCAATCGCTACGCTTTATTGACAGAACGAAAAGTTAAGATTGTCCAAGATGAAAAATCATTTATAGTGTATTTACCCATATTAACTAAACAAATTTCAAAAATGAAATCAACAAACTTTACACAAGAAGATTTGGCTTACGCTAGAGCTAAAAAAAGAGTGGAACAATTAAAGGGATTTTATGGTAATTTAACATCCTATTGTATCATTGTTCCTTCACTCGCATTAGTGAATTATTTTACCTATTGGGGCTTTCAATGGTTTTGGTTCCCTATGTTGGGTTGGGGATTGGGA
>CANHKZ010000077.1 GCA_947461425.1 Flavobacteriaceae bacterium
GAATAATCTACTTCAGACAAACCATCGTTGTTCCAAAAGAACCAGTTACCTACCTTTTCGCCTTTGGCATATTCAGCAATCGCAATCTTTACACCATTCTCATTATAAGAAATCCATTTTCCTTCTAATTTCCCATCTGCAAAAAATCCTTCTTGTTGAACTTGTCCATTCTCATGGTAATACGTTGCTTTTACTATACCGTTTACTTCTTCTAATTTAGGCTCTCTAAGCTGCGCAAAAGTTACACTAGATACTACTAACACTGCGATCATCATAATTTTTTTCATTTTGTTAGGTTTTAATTGTTAATAATTACATAACAAATATAGATATTAATTTACATCTAACAAACATTTACTTAACAATTTGGTAACATTAGAGTATAAATTAATATAATTTGTCTTTAAATAAAGAGTTAAACCTTTGATTTATAAGAATTTGCAATATTAAATTAATTTAAAAAAAATTAAATTTTTTTGACGAAACGATTTTTTTTTCATTTTAGTATTTATGTTGAAAAAAATAGTACTTTTATACTGTTACTATCAGAATATGAAGCAGTTGTATTACATCCCTTTTCTGTTTTTGCTTTTAATTATTTCCAGCGCCAAGGCACAAGAGGTTAAACAGCAATCCAAAATACAAGAGGCAACCATAGAAGGTTTGAACTTGTACCCTAATCCTATAACTAATGGGAAAGTTTACATTGCAACAAAAAATGACTCAGAAAAAGAAATTCAAATTTTTGATGTTTTAGGCAAAAAAGTATTTCATACTCAATTAAATACTAGAGAATTAAACATCTCGTCCCTTTCTCCTGGTGTATACATTATCAAAATAAGAGAGGAAGAAAGCACTGCCACACGAAAATTGATCATACGTTAATTTATCGTTATCTATTTTCAACCTTTTGAAAACAATTAGGTTACAATTGTAATGATTTCGTAATCTTTGGTAAACACCTCAATAACACACTCTTTTTATTTTCGTAAAAACATTTTATGAAAAAGAAGAGAAAACTCCCTTTAGTAGTTTTAAGCGATATACATTTAGGTACTTATGGTTGTCATGCTAATGAACTTGTTTCGTACTTAAAATCCATTCAACCTGAAATGTTGGTTCTTAATGGCGACATCATTGATATTTGGAATTTCTCCAAAAGTTACTTTCCAGCTGCGCATATGAATGTATTACGACAAATTTTAAAAATGTCTAATCAAGGGACTAAAGTCATTTATATTACTGGAAACCACGATGAGGCGCTTAGAAAATATTCCGATACTAATTTGGGAAATATAGAATTAGTTGACAAACTCATATTAGAACTCGACGATAAGAAAATTTGGATTTTTCATGGTGACGTATTTGATTCGTCCACCAGAGGCTATGCTAAAATTATTGCAAAATTAGGTGGTAAAGGATACGATTTGTTAATTTTAATAAACACTTTGTTAAATTGGCTATTAGTGTTAGTGGGGAAAGAAAAAAGAAGTTTTTCTAAAAAAATTAAGGATAGTGTAAAAAAGGCAGTTGCTTTCATCTCTAATTTTGAAACCACTGCAGCCGAAATCGCTATTGAAAAAAAATACGACTATGTAATTTGCGGTCATATACACAAACCACAAATGAAAGAAGTATCCAATGAACATGGAAAAGTAATGTATTTAAACAGTGGCGACTGGGTTGAAAATTTAACTGCACTAGAATACTACAAAAAGAAATGGCACATTCATCAGTATCAAAAAATAGATTATGACAACCAAACGGAAGCTATAGAAGATGCAATCATTAATGACATTGTCAGTAAAATTTTAGCCTAATCTATTATGAAAATATTTTACGCAATACAAGCTACGGGTAATGGACACATCAGTCGCGCAATGGAATTGTATCCTTATTTACAAAAATTTGGAGAAGTAGATTTCTTCATGAGCGGAAGTAATGCAAGTTTAGCCATTGATCTACCCGTTAAATATAAAAGTCCAGGTTGTAGTTTGTTTTATAGTAAATGCGGAGGATTGGATTATTGGGAAATTGCAAAAAATGTGAACCCGATTCAAATGTACAAAGATGCTAAATCGCTTCCCTTAAAAAACTATGATGTTATTATTAATGATTTTGAATCCATAACCTCTTTAGCTTGCAAACTGCAAAAAGTCTATTCTGTCCAATTTGGTCATCAGGCAAGTTTTGTGTCAAAATTAACTCCTAGACCTGAAAAAAAGAGCATAATGGGGGAAACGATTTTAAAACACTATGCCTCGGCTCCAAAAAATATCGGTTTGCATTTTGAAAAATACGATTCTTTTATAGTACCCCCTATTATAAAAAATGAAATACAACAAACAGAACCTAAGGATTTAAAACACATTACGGTTTACCTCCCTTCCTTTGATAAAGATTGTTTGGAAAAAGCGTTTAACAAACTTTCTGATCAAGAATTTCATTGGTTTCTAAGTGAAGTGAAATCAAAACATACAGTAGGCAATATTACCTATTACCCTGTAAATCAAAATGATTTTAATGAAAGTATGATCAACTGCCATGGTATAATTACCGGTGGTGGATTTGAAACCCCAGCCGAGGCTTTGTATTTAAGAAAAAAAATATTGAGTATTCCGATTCTAAACCACTACGAACAAGAATGTAATGCAGCTGCATTGAAGAAAATGGGCGTTCCAGTGGTTTATGAGGTCGGTAATGAATTTGAAATTATAATTGAGAACTGGTTAAATTCTGACATTCAAATGCCGTTAATTAAAGCTAATGATATTAACGATACATTACAATATCTTTTTGATACATATAATCAATAAATCAAAGTAATTCCTATTAAAAGCTCCATTCATTGGAGCTTTTTTTATACCCGTTTCTTTTCCAATATATTTGAATTACTTTTGTAAAAAAGAATTCTTGATTTCAACTTACGATATATTTACCATTAGCAATCAAAAACAATTTGAAAAAATTGCTTTGAAAGTTTTTCGTTTTCAATACGAGAACAATTTGGTGTATCGTGAATTTTGCGACTTCTTAAAAACAGATGTGCAAAAGGTAAAATCAATTCAACAAATCCCGTTTTTACCTATTCAGTTTTTCAAAAGCCATTCCGTAATTTCAACTACCAATCCTGTCCAAACTACTTTTACTAGTAGCGGTACCACCGGTATGATTACTAGTAAACATATAGTCTCAGATGTAAGTATTTATGAAGAAAGCTATCGAAAAGGATTTTCGCAGTGTTATGGCAACATTGAAGATTATGTTATTCTCGCTTTACTTCCATCCTATTTGGAAAGACAAGGCTCTTCATTAATTCATATGGTAGAGGATTTGATTCAACTTTCCAAACAAGATGAAAGTGGTTTTTACCTTCATAATTACGATGAACTAATTACTAAATTAATTCAGCTTGACCAATCGGGACAAAATGTAATTCTAATCGGAGTTACGTATGCTTTATTAGACTTAATTGAAAACCATTCTTTTCAATTAGAAAACACCATCATTATGGAAACTGGCGGAATGAAAGGCAAACGGAAAGAAATGATTCGGGAGGAATTGCACCAACAACTCTGTCAAGGATTTGGGGTTAATGCAATTCATTCAGAATACGGTATGACCGAATTATTATCGCAAGCATATTCACTTGGTGAAGGAATCTTTGAATGCCCTTCGTGGATGCAAATCTTAGTTCGCGATACTGAGGATGCTTTATCCTATGTGAGAGAGGGTAAAACTGGAGGAATAAATGTGATTGACCTTGCCAATATCAATTCGTGTTCCTTTATTGCCACACAAGATTTGGGTAAAAAATATTCGGACGGTAGTTTTGAAGTTTTAGGCCGTTTTGACCATTCCGATATTAGAGGGTGTAATTTAATGGTGATTTAAAACGTGTAAACAAGTCCAACACCTAACATTTGTCTGATTTGGAGTTTAGGGCCAACTGTAACTTGTTTACCGTCCATCTGTTTTTTAGCTTTAATATCATCATCATAAATAATTTGAGCGCCAATATTTACTTTTACATGCTGATTCACGGTTAAATCCAATCGAAAGTCATAATCAATATCAATATTCCCAAATTTGTTAATATAATCTGAATACAAAACTAGTTTATTAACCCAAATAATATTTTTTGCAATCTCTGTTTTATAATAACTTGTAAATAAAAAACCTAACTCAGTCCTCGTCTGTTTCCCATTTGTAATGATCGAACCATCCGAATCTAATACAGCTTTAGTTACACCAAATGCACCTTGATTTGCAAGCCTTTGGTCTAATACAAATGTAGTTTTGAAGGTAAAAGGAGACAAATAAAATATTCTATGTTTTGATTTACTTGCATTTTCAGCTCCAACTCCTAAAAAAACATAAGCAGGTGCAAACAATCTAGATATCGCTCTTTCTGTATTGGGATAGGCATACCCATTACTAAATTGGGTGTTAAAATTAAATTTAGCCGAATGATACCAATTTGTAATGGAGTCTTTTCTGTAACCAAAAGTGGAACTCAATTGAATCAAATCATCCGTTTTTCGCAATTCAACTCCATCTTGTTTATTTAATCCGTAGCGAACAATAAGTTCGTTTACCCATTTTTGATTTCCCTTAGCATAAACTCTAAAAAAGTCACCTTTCAATAAACCTGATATTGCACTATTACCACCAGCACTCCAGTTTACAAATGCAATCTGCGAAATGTCAAATCCTACAATATTTTTTTTTGTCCAATGCGAAATAGTATCTGTCGATTTCGTAGTTGTCAATTCTTGAGCAGAAATTGAAACTGAAAAAAGTACTAATAAAAGAGCGCAACCTAATCTCATTATAAAATATTTTATATTCTTAAACGTTACTTATGCTAATTCTTTAAAAAAAACTTCCAAACTTCTAACGTCGATTTTGCAAAATTGTTGCAATTCCAAAACGGTTCCCTGTTCAATAAAAACATCTGGAATACCTAGTAAAACTATTTTTGAATAGTAGTTATTTGCTGCCGCAAATTCTAAAATTGCACTTCCAAAACCACCAGTTATTACGCCATCCTCAATAGTGATTACAGTTTCAAATTTTGAAAAAATAGTATGTAAAAGCGATTCATCCAAAGGTTTTACAAACGGAAAATCAAAAAGCGCTATTTCAGGTGGATTTTGTAAGTTTTCCAAAGCTTGCGTTACATTATTCCCAATAGTTCCATTAGACAAAACAGCTGTTTTTGTACCTTCTTTAATACAATCAGCTTTACCAATTGAAATTAGTTGATATGGTGTTTTCCAATTACTATTTTGTCCACGTCCACGTGGGTAACGTATCGCTATGGGATGATCCAATCCTTGTTGAGCCGAATATAAAATATTTTGCAAAGCCATTTCGTTCCTTGGTGAATAAATAATCATATTAGGAATACAACGTAGATAAGCCAAATCGAAAACGCCATGATGTGTGGCACCATCTTCACCAACCAATCCTGCACGATCCAAACAAAAAATAACAGGTAAATTTTGCAAAGCCACATCATGAATCACTTGATCGTAGGCTCTTTGTAAAAAAGTCGAATAAATATTACAAAAAACAACCATTCCTTGGGTTGCCATTCCAGCAGCTAATGTAACCGCATGTTGCTCAGCAATTCCCACGTCAAAAGCACGTTTAGGAAACGCATCCATCATCAATTTTAGTGAACTCCCTGTAGGCATTGCTGGAGTAATTCCGATTATTTTTTCATTCTTTTGAGCCAAATCCAAAAGGGTTTCACCAAAAACATCTTGGTATTTTGGTGGAAGATGTGCTTCCGATTTAGGAATTATTTCTCCTGTATTTGCATCAAATTTTCCTGGCGCATGATATTGTACCTGATTTTCCTCAGCTTGTTGTAGCCCTTTTCCTTTGGTAGTAATAACGTGTAAAAACTTAGGCCCTTTTACTTTTTTCAGTCGCTCTAGTTCTAGAATTACTGCCGTAATATCATGCCCGTCAATTGGTCCTGAATAATCAAAATTCAAGGACTTAATTATGTTATTTTGTTTCGGATTTTTACCTTCTTTAACTGCCGTCAAATAGTTTTTCAACGCACCCACACTTGGGTCAATCCCAATGGCATTATCATTTAAAATAACTAATAAATTAGCATCGGTAACTCCTGCGTGGTTCAATCCTTCAAAAGCCATTCCCGAAGCTATTGAAGCATCGCCAATAACCGCAATATGGTGACGTTCAAAATCACCTTTTAAATTAGCAGCAATCGCCATTCCTAAAGTAGCTGAAATGGAAGTCGACGAATGACCTACGCCAAAAGCATCGTACTCACTTTCGATTCGTTTTGGAAAACCTGAAATGCCGTTAAGTTGCCTATTAGTATGAAAATTGTCTCTACGACCCGTCACTATTTTATGTCCGTAAGCTTGATGTCCCACGTCCCAAATCAAACAATCTTTAGGCGTTTCAAAAACATAATGCAAAGCAATAGTCAACTCTACTACTCCCAAACTAGCGCCCAAATGTCCTTCTTTTACCGAAACTACGTCGATAATAAAGTCGCGCAACTCTTGAGCGAGTTGCGGCAATTGATTTACATCGAGTTGACGTAAATCAGTTGGGGAATTAATGCTTGAAAGTAAATTACTTGACATGGTGCAAATGTACAAATTGAATTCTTATTTTTGCCAAATGGAAAACCCTTTCAACGATACCTATTTTATGAAAAAAGCCTTGCAAGAGGCTGAAATGGCTTTTGAAAAAGGTGAAATTCCTGTAGGCGTGGTAATTGTGGTTAATAATACCATCATTGCTCGTAGTCATAATCTAACCGAATTACTTCATGATGTTACAGCTCATGCTGAAATGCAAGCTATTACAGCGGCAGCTAACCATATTGGGGGGAAATACCTTAAAGGCTGTACGCTATATGTAACGCTGGAGCCCTGTCAAATGTGTGCAGGCGCGTTGTATTGGAGCCAAATCTCAAAAATTGTATTTGGTGCTACTGACGACCAACGTGGTTTTACAATAATGGGAACGCAATTGCACCCAAAAACCGAGGTAGTTTCAGGTGTTTTAGCCGAAGAAGCTGCTGCACTGATGAAACGATTTTTTGCAGACCGCAGGAAGTAATCTTTACTAATTAATCCTAGCCCAGATAGAAGCGGCATCCTTTTTAGGTGACTGAGGTACTCGAAGGTACCAAAAAAGATAGAGCGGATAGCTGGAAAAAGCTCCTGAAAAAATCTCACAATAAAACATAAAAAAACCGCCTCTCTTTCGAAAGGCGGTTTTTGGTTTATTCTGAAATAACATTTCCTTTTTTGTCAAAGAAATGGTATTCTAAATACGTGTAAGCGTCACGTGGTATGATTTTCACCCATTTTTTATGTTCAAAGAACCACTTTGAACGTATTGATGGAAAACCTTTGGTAAGGTAAGCAGCCACAAACGGATGTACATTAAGTACAACTGATTGATGACTTTTTACTACTCTTTCTAGATCTAAAATAATCTTGTCAATAATAAGAATTGGCGCTTCAATTTCGCCGCTTTCATTATTTGGATCTTCTTCTCTAGTTTTAATATTCATTTCTGGTCTTACGCGTTGACGTGTAATTTGAACTAATCCAAATTTACTTGGCGGTAAGATTTTGTGTTTGGCTTTA
>CANHKZ010000078.1 GCA_947461425.1 Flavobacteriaceae bacterium
AGTAGACCGTTCTGCGGCTTATGCAACCCGTCATATAGCTAAAAATTTAGTAGCAGCAGGATTGTGTGACGAAATTTTGGTACAAGTATCGTACGCTATTGGTGTGGCAAAACCAACATCAATCAACGTAAATACTTACGGAACTTCAAAAGTAAGTTTGACAGATGGAGAAATTAGTAAAGTGGTGGAAGGTGTTTTTGACATGCGTCCGTACTTTATTGAGCAACGTTTGAAATTAAGAAATCCTATCTATAGCGAAACAGCAGCTTACGGACATATGGGACGTACTCCTGAGACAGTTACTAAAACCTTTTCTGCTCCTGGCGGATTAACTAAAACCGTTACTGTGGAATTGTTTACTTGGGAAAAATTAGATTTTGTAGCTACTGTAAAAACAGCTTTTAAATTATAAATTAATTTCTTGTAAATAAAAACCAAAAACGAGTTTTCTTTGATTAAAGAAAACTCGTTTTTTTATAGGTTGTGTTTTAATTTGTTTATATGTTATATTTTAATATAAATGAAACAAACCTTGGTAAAATAATTGTTTCATTAGCATTATAACCATTTACACTAAATGAATTATTCAACCTTGACTTAGTATTCAAAAGATTATTTGCTTGAATTCTATACTCCAATTTGGCATCTTTTTTAGCATAATTAATACTGGCAGACATAATCTTAAAATCATTGGTTAATCCAGAAGTCTCATTTTTAAATCGGTTAAAAGAATAATCCCAATTTATATTCATTCCGTCCAAGAAATAATAATTAAGTTTCACATTTGGACTCTGAGTTGTAAATGCGTTATTTGCTTGTTCAGAAAAATTTATTCTGTACCCTAAATCAATATTGGGTAGCTTCTTAAATTGAGTACCTAGTGTTAGGTTATACCCATGATTGACATTTTCAATTCCTTGGATAAATTCTTTTACATTACCTGAAATTATAGCTCTATTTAAGACAAAATTTCTATTCCAACTTGCATTGGCTCCCCCTGAAACTTTATAATATTTTTTAAAACTTTTCGAATAAAAAAGGTTACCATTTAAATTTTCATTTTCAGCATCTAGATTCAATCTATCGGAAGTAGAATAAATCCCTTGGAATAAAATCCCATTTACTATAGGATTTTTAGTTGTTGTGTACGATATATTTCCGAAAATTGTAGTAAAATTATACAAATTATATTTAGAATAATTCAATCTATGCGAAGTAACTAATGAGTTTTCTAGACTAGAATTACCTCTTGCAATACTATTGAAATTTGTAAATACATATCCTTCAACCAAAGAATTGATATCATTAAAACCGTTTTTTACACTGTAATTATAAGTGATATTTTCTGATTTTTTCATATCCCATCTTGCAAACATATCTGGTAAAAATCGATTGAAATTCAATTGAAATGGCTTGTCAAACTGGGTATTATTCGTACGATATTGATGATACGAAAACCCGGGATTAAAAGTAAATTTTCCAAGCATGAACTTGTAATGGATTCCTAAAAAAGCATCGTTAAACGAGTAACGAACATCATTACTATAGGATTCGTTGTTAATTGCCACAACGGACTTGTCTTCTAATATTTGCAACAAACTAGAATTGTAGGTTTGAAAAGCATTGGTGTTACCAAGCGTTAGATTAAGAATACTTTTGTTACTAATTTGAAAAAAGTAATCCAATTTAGCATCAAATTTATTGGTTTTTACAAATCTCGATTGTTCAATATTTAAAGAATTTTCATTTACAAAAATCGAACTAGGATCATTCGGATTTGATGTATTGCTATTTTGATACGGATTAACTGAAAGTTGCGGATTATAAAATGGATCTTCATCTTCATATTGGTGTTGCATTTCGACTACCCATGTGGTTTTTGGATTTTGAGTATAAAACAAATTCAAACTTTGATTGAATGAAACGGGATCTTGTTTTTGAAATGAAAAGATCGAATTTGAGCTGTTAACTGGGTTCGAATTAACAAATGTGGTGTAATTCGTTTGATTCACGTTATCTTCTTGTTGTCCATTTTTTCTTAAAAACGCATCATAGTCCAATTGAAAATTATCATTCGGTTTGAATTTGGATCCGAATTTAGATATGAATGCTATATTTTTAGAATCGGTTTGATTTTTTCTATTTTCAAGAGTAGTTATTTCAGTGGTATTGGCTTGGAAAATACCTCGCTCTGAATTGGTTATGGACTGATTATAGGTTGAAGAATAGGCTCCAAATCCAGAGACTGTCCATTTTTTTGAAAAAGAATGATTTAGATTTAATGCACCAAATTTATCGGACATTTTAGCTACATTATCTCCACCAGATAATCCAAAGAAATTTCGATTAAGGTTCAATGAAGTTCCATTTCTTCCGATAGTATTTCTTGCACCCCCGGTAATTCTAAAAAAATCAGCCGAAGTCAAGGATACTTCCCCAATATTATTCAAGTTCACAATGGCATTAACACTCGTTTTTGGAGAATAATAAAATAATTTTGGATTAATAATGTACCCTTTATCATTAGCGGCACCAGCACTTATATCTCCAAACCAAAATTTATCTTTCCCTTTTTTGAGTTTAATATTAATCGCAATATCATCATTGTTATTTTCAATCCCTTTCATTTGCGAAACCTCGTTGAAATTACGCATAACTTGTACTTTATCAACTGCATCAGAGGGAATGTTTTTAGACCCCAATTTTGTATCTCCTTCCATAAATGGTTTTCCATCTACAAAAAGTTTTCTAACCTGCTTGCCTTCTACTTGAATTTGTCCATCTGACGACACTTCAAATCCCGGAAGCTTTTTAAATACATCTTCTAATTTCCGTTCCTCTCCGGTTTTGAATGAATCCGTATTGTAAACAATGGTGTCACCTTTAATAGAAACCGGCATTTCTCGAACAATTTCAACCCCCGCTAATTCAATTCCGCCAGATTCCATGGTAATATTCTGGACTATATTTTCGGACTTGGTAGCGATTGAAATTTCTTTGTTTTGCATCCCAATATAACTCAACTTGATCACATAAGATGCATTCGCTTTTAAGTTCAAGATGAACTTCCCTTTGTCAGATGTAATGGCGTAAGCATCCATCGCTTTAGACGTTTGATTGACCGCCATAACGTTAGCCATTTCTAATGGTGCTTTTCCGGAGTCCATTACCACTCCTTCTACACGAACATTCTGACCGTAAACAAAAGGCACAATTAATAATGTGAAAAACTGAATTATTTTTTTCATTTGATAGAAATTATTTAAAATAGTAGTATTTGATTTATTGTGAAAATCTAACTTGTAATCCAGCACCTCCTCGACCTTGGTTCATTTCTCTAAACTCTTCCATTTTTTTTACCACAATATCATCATATTCATTTTGGGACACTGTTTTCCCTTTTGATGGTGCTTTAATTTCAGTTTTTTCTTTTGGATTTAAAACCACTTTAGAACATAAAATAATAGTTTTACCATCATTTACTTCCAAAATTAACCCAGGCAATCCCCAATAGCCTTCAGGTCCCTGATTAACTGGAATTTCAGGAGTATACCAAGCTGTAATGGTAATTTCTTTTGGTAGTTCTAGCGCATCCATAAAACTTGTTTTTGGAGCTTCTTTTGGTTTTTCTGGTTGAGATGCTTCTTCTTTTTTAGGTGTATCATCTTTTTTAGGGCGAAAATTTCTAAAATCAGTTTTACTAGGGGCTTTAATTGCCGTGGCTTTGTAACAGGTATATCCACCAATCACACGTGTTTCAGCTTCCATTTTCCAATTCAAACTTGCTAACGAATCTTTAACTAAAAATTCTTTACCCATGAAATCTTTATCGATACTATACGTTTTGTCTTTTACATTTTTATAGTAAGTACCTCCGCCACCGGTCATTGAACCCATCATCATTCGCATTCCCCCTCCTTGATTAGACGCTTCTAATTTTTCTTCTTCTTTGTAGATGGATGCTGATTTGTCAAAATTAAGAACGAAAGTCTTTTCAAACATTTTTTTCATTCGTTCCTCCATCATTTTTTGCATGTCTGGATTGCTATTTTTGTTGCCTTCCATACGAACTTTAAAATCAGAAGTACTTGTTTTTGATTCGTATATTGCCATTCCTTGAAAGTCTTTTTGTGCAATGGCATTTGTGCAAACTAATGCAAATAAAAATAGTAGTGATATTTTTTTCATCAGGTGTTGATTTAATGGATTATGATTGCAAATATGTCGAATAAACTTCGACTTGTTACCAAAAAAATGTTAAAACATACAATTAGACCAATTAATTATCAAATGGTTTAAAGTGAATAGAAAGTTTTGCATTTAAATTTTATTGTGAATAAATCAATCTAAAAAAGTAAATCTTAGACGAAATTTTATCTATTTTTACGACTTTGAAATTTTTCACTTTTAAAACTAACAAACGGTAATGCATATAGCAGTAGCAGGAAATATTGGATCTGGAAAAACAACACTAACTAATTTATTAGCAAAGCATTTCAAATGGGAGCCCCATTTTGAAGATGTCGTTGACAATCCCTATTTGGAAGATTTCTATCACCAAATGGAACGTTGGTCTTTTAATTTGCAGATTTATTTCTTAAACAGTCGTTTTCGACAAGTGATGCAAATTCGCGAAAGCGGTAAAAAAATCATTCAAGACAGAACGATTTATGAAGACGCACACATTTTTGCGCCTAACTTACACGCGATGGGTTTGATGACCAATAGGGATTTTCAGAATTACTCTTCCCTTTTTGATTTGATGGAATCTTTAGTAAAAGCGCCTGATTTGTTGATTTACTTGCGCAGTTCTATTCCTAATTTAGTTGGACAAATACACAAACGCGGTCGCGAATACGAAAACTCGATTTCTATTGATTACCTCAGCCGCTTGAACGAACGTTATGAGGCTTGGATACACACCTATGACCGAGGAAAACTTTTAATTATTGATGTAGACAATATTAACTTTGTAGATAATCCAGAAGATTTAGGAATTATCATTAACCGAATTGATGCTGAAATCAACGGATTGTTTTAGTTTCAAAACAAAATTATATTCATAAAAAAATGCCTCAACAAAAGTTGAGGCATTTTTTATATAAATTAAAGTGTAAACTATTTCAATCCTTCTACTTTAGCTTTTACTTCTTCTAGTGAACCTTCAAAAGTTTGTGTTTCAGATTTTCCATCTGCTGTTGTAGTTACCGTTGCTTTTGCTTTTCCGTTAGTATTTTTAATTTCTACTTTAACGTTTTTATCAGCAGTAACTATAAATTTACCTTCAGCATCGTAATGAGCCATGCACATTTCTTTTTCCTCAGCTGAACAGCCTACAGAATCACACATTTTTGCACATTCCTCTTTTGTCATAGTTGCGCATTTTGTCATGTCGCATTTACCCATTTCTGAAGTGCCATCAACGTTCATTTTGATAATAGTGTATTTCATTTCTTTTTTGGTTCCTTCAGAATGTCCTCCCAAAATTGGAGCAATTACCAAACCTATTAAACAGGTTAATTTAATTAAGATATTCATAGATGGTCCAGAAGTATCTTTAAATGGATCTCCAACAGTATCTCCAGTTACAGCAGCTTTGTGAGCATCAGAACCTTTGTATGTCATTTCTCCATTGATTTCTACACCTGCTTCAAAAGATTTTTTAGCGTTGTCCCAAGCACCACCTGCGTTATTTTGGAACACAGCCCATAAAACTCCAGAAACAGTGACACCAGCCATATAACCTCCTAACATTTCAGCGATTAATTGATTGTTATCCGCGTATACTAATTTTCCTAAAAGCACAATTACAATTGGGAAACCAATCGTTAAGATTCCTGGTAACATCATTTCGCGCAAAGCGGCTTTAGTTGAAATTTCGACACATTTACCATATTCTGGTTTGCCTGTTCCTTCCATAATTCCTGGAATTTCTTTGAACTGACGTCGTACTTCGTATACCATATCCATAGCAGCTTTTCCAACAGAGTTCATCGCTAATGCAGAGAAAACTACTGGTATCATTCCACCTATAAATAACATGGCCAATACTGGCGCTTTGAAAATATTAATTCCATCAATTCCTGTAAACGTTACATAAGCGGCAAATAAAGCTAAAGATGTTAACGCAGCAGAAGCAATCGCAAATCCTTTTCCTGTTGCAGCTGTTGTATTTCCAACTGAATCTAAAATATCTGTTCTTGTACGAACTTCTTTTGGTAATTCACTCATTTCAGCAATACCACCTGCGTTATCAGAAATAGGTCCGAAAGCGTCAATGGCTAATTGCATTGCAGTTGTAGCCATCATAGCAGAAGCGGCAAGCGCTACACCATAAAAACCTGCAAATGCATATGAAGACCAAATTGCTGCAGCAAATAATAATACTGTTGGGAAAGTTGAAATCATACCAGTAGCTAAACCAGCAATTACATTTGTTCCTGCACCTGTTGATGATTTTTGAACTATTGCCAATACGGGTTTTGTCCCTAATCCTGTATAATATTCTGTTACTGATGAAATGGCTCCACCAACTATTAATCCTACAATAGTAGCATAGAAAACACGCATAGAAGAAATATCTTTCAATCCTTCACCGTAAAATTCCATTTTCATAGTTGTTGGTAACATATAATCTACTAAAAAGTAACACGCTATTAAAGTTAAAAGTATAGAAACCCAGTTTCCAACGTTTAAGGCTTTTTGCACTTGTGCTTCTTTAGCGTCATCACTCGAAATATTTACTAACATTGTTCCGATGATAGAAAATAAAATTCCGAAACCAGCAATTGCCATTGGCAATAAAATTGGTCCGATTCCGCCAAAAGCATCATCGATTTTACCACCCATATCTTTAATTACATAATTTCCTAATACCATAGCAGCCAAAACAGTTGCTACATATGATCCGAATAAATCGGCACCCATACCTGCTACATCTCCTACGTTATCTCCTACGTTATCTGCAATTGTTGCTGGATTTCTTGGGTCATCTTCTGGAATACCTGCTTCTACTTTACCTACTAAATCGGCACCTACATCGGCAGCTTTGGTATAAATACCTCCACCAACACGAGCAAATAAGGCTATCGATTCAGCTCCTAAAGAAAATCCAGCTAATGTTTCTAAAACAATAGTCATGTCTTCTGTAGAAGTCCAAACCCCATTCATAAAATATCTAAAAAATAAGATAAAAAATCCTGTTAATCCTAAAACTGCTAAACCAGCAACACCTAATCCCATTACCGTTCCACCGCCAAAAGATACTTTTAAGGCTTGTGGTAAACTAGTACGAGCAGCCTGAGTAGTTCTAACATTTGTTTTGGTAGCTATTTTCATTCCCATATTTCCAGCTAAAGCAGAGAAAAATGCACCAAAAATGAAGGCAATTACAATTAGCCAATGTGTGGTAGGTACGAAAAAAGAAATGGCTCCAAGAACTATACTTGCGCCTATAACAAAAAAGGTTAATAATCTGTATTCTGCTTTTAAAAAAGCTAATGCACCTTCATAGATGTAATCTGAAATTTCTTTCATTTTACCATCTCCGGCATCTTGTTTTAATACCCATTTACGTTTCATTGCCATAAATAGTAGTCCAATAATTGCCATAACAAT
>CANHKZ010000079.1 GCA_947461425.1 Flavobacteriaceae bacterium
AATGATAATAAATGTCCCCATTTAAATAATCAGTTAAGAAACGTAGCGCTTGAATATAGACAATAACTTGTGGCGCATAAACCAAATATTTCAATTCCAAATCATTTAAAAAAGAACGCGATTCTGACAAGAAACCATCCGTTAAAGCGTGATAAATGTCGGCATTGAATACCCCTTCAGGATTGGGATCATCTTCAAGTTTTGTATTGGTATAGGAACGAATCATATCTCCATAATCATATAAAATAGTACCCAACATTAAGGTATCCCAGTCAATAATTGCTTTGGGTTGGTGGGTAACACTATCAAAAAGCACATTACTAATTTTTGGATCAGCATGAATGAGTCGGATGGGCAACTCTTTTTGTTCTTGAAGTCGTATCCATTTTTGTGGTAAGTCTTGATGTTTTACGATCCATTCTACTTGTTCATAAGCTTCTTTTAAACGTTCTGAACTTGCTGTTTCTAATGCGAGTTGAAAAGCATCAATTCTGCTTTTTGTATCTAAAAAATGAGGTAAAACGGATTGGATTTGATTCACTTCTATTCCGTTTAGATAGGTGTAAAATTGACCGAAAAAAGCACCCACAGCAAATGCTTGTTCCGAATTTTGAACTACATTAATAGTATAGCTTGAATCAATCTGTTTGAATAGTCTCCAAGTACCATTATCATAAACTGTTTCACTTTCTCCTTCCAAGGTTGTACATAATTCCAAAACAGGATGTGGATAGTTTTGTGCTTTTAAATAGCTACTTACGAATGATATATTGGAATGAATTGCTTTTGGAATATGAAAAATTTCGGAGTTGACTTGTTGAAGAATATATTTTTCACGCTTGTGATCATCCTGTATTTGTACTTTAAAAGTTGCATTGATCAAACCTCCTTGTATGGGTTCAATTGTAACTTTTTTTGCATAAGGCAAAAAAGCTTGCAGGATACTTAAATGGTTGTTACCTATTTCCACAAGTTGATAGGATATAATTGATTAGCCATACATTCTGAAATAAAGAGCACAAGTTGTGCTTTATCTTCTGGATAGGTAATTCCGTACCAACGATCCGAGGTTTGTAATACATTTACTTTGACACTTTTAGAGTCGATCAATCGTTGTACTTCCGTTGGAATATATATTTCTGAAGTTGTATCGGGATTCGATCGTAAAAAATCATAAAATGCCTTTTGTAAGGATTCGAAAATAGTGGGGTAAAATCCCCAAAAGTTCATTGATACCAATGTACTAGAAGGTATCAGCCATCTATTTTCATTTTCTAAAAAAAAAAACTCGGAATCTTCTTGAATTATTTTGGTTTGCTCAATTACCTCTTGTAAATATCCTGAAGCGTTCAATGTGCATATTCCTCTAGCTACAGCACCATTTTCGCTTAGTGTAACTGTTATTGGATAAGCGACCATGGCAAATTGATCTTTTTGAATAAGGCCTTTATCGATATATGATGCCATTTCTATATAGGCATTTTTACCGTAAAAATCATCGGCATTTAGTACTACAAAGGGTTCTTGAATAATTTCTTTAGCACACAAAATGGCGTGAGCGGTACCCCAAGGTTTTTGTCTTTCATGTATCAAATGAGCAAATTCTTTTGGAACCAACTTTTCAATAGTTTGGATTACAAAATGAAGTTCAAATTCTTTTTCAGCAGCAATTTTTTCTAATCTTGTAAGATACGATTCCGGAAGGTGTGCATTAACCACTACCACTATTTTTGTAAAACCTGCTTCAAGAGCGTCGTATATAGAAAACTCCATAATGGTTTCTCCATTCGAACTAATGCCATCAACTTGCTTCAATCCTTTGTAGCGACTCCCTAATCCAGCTGCCATAATTAGCAGTGTTTTTGACGTACTAAAATACTCCATCAAATCCGAATACTGGTTTTCTTGTTTGCCAAGCGCCTTTTGTAAAATCTGGGATATCCACTACTTGTCCGTGCTGTTTGATTGATTTTTCGCTTAATGGCGTAATTGCATACCAAGTAGCTAAATCATATACATCTAGTGGAAATTCTATGTTGCGTTTGATACATTCTATAAAAGTATTGTCGACAAAAAAGTCCATACCTCCATGCCCTGAATTTTCAGCATCTTTGGAATAGCGCTGCCAAAGTGGGTGATCGTACTCTTGCAACCATTTCTCGGTGTTATCCCAACGATGCGAATGTTTCATCAATTTTTCAAAGTATATAAATCCTTGATTGTTCTCGCCCCAGCCAAAATCTTGCCAAATCCCATCAGTTCCTTGGACTCTAAATCCTAAATTATACGGTCGTTGTAAGGAAGTGTCATGGGTCAACAAAATAGTTTCGCCATTAGCACACTGAATTTGAGTAGTAACAATATCGCCTTGTTGGAATTTTACTTTGGCATTGGGATGGTCCTTCCCCCCTTTTGGGTGCTCTTCAATATATTTTGTCAACCCTCTCGATTTTGAAGAAAAAGAAGAAAGGCGTAATAATCTATTTCCTCTATTAATATCAAACATTACCGCAACTGGACCCAATCCATGTGTTGGATACAATTCTCCATTTCGATTTACATAATGATTGGTTCTCCATTTGGCCTCACTAAATCCTTTCTCGCCAAATTCAACTCCCGAATTATATGCAGTTTGACCATCATTAAATAATACGCCCCTTAAATCATGTTCATAACCGCCTTGCCCGTGAATTAATTCGCCAAACATTCCTTTTCGCACCATGTTTAAAACAGCCATTACATCACGTCGATAACAAACATTTTCCATCATCATAATAGGAACCTTCGTCTCTTCATAGGCCTTTATATACTCCCAGCAATCCTCTAAACTCATGGCGCCACAAACCTCCATCCCAACAATTTTTTTGGCATACATGGCTTCTACTCCTTGTATTTTATGCCACTCCCAAGGCGAAGCAATAATAACTGCATCAATTGTTGGATCTTTCAATAGACTTCTATAATCATAATCTCCGTTGCCAAATTCCTTTGCGGGTTGTTGTTTGTATTTAGCCATTAACTTTTGTCCCATAGCCATCATTTTCGGATCTGGATCAGCAAAAGCCACCACTTCAACATCGGTTCGTTTTAACATTTCTTCTAAATGAGCTTGTCCCCTATATCCCATGGCAATGAAACCCAAACGAACCTTTTTATCGTTTTGAAAATTAGGATTGAATGAAAATAAAGAGTTTGGCAAAATAAGTGCCCCAAAACCGGCCACTGTTGCAGTTGAAAGAAAATTTCTTCGAGTTAAATTCGGATTCATAAAAATGTATTTTAAGCTAATTTAATAAAATTCTGTTTTGAAATTTGATAATTAGCTAAAAAGCAATAGTATCCACCAAAAAATTGGCAAACTTTCAACCCAAAAAGAGGTGTAATATTTATTTCGTCTGACCGCTGAAAAATAAATAGCTACAAATGAAGATAAAGCATAAATACAGTCAAGATATAAATAGTTATCTATGTAAAATGAGATACCAATAAATAATCCTACTAAAACATATCCGATTTGTTTTGTTCTTTGTATTCCAAACAAATGAGGAAGTGTTTTTAAAGCCGTCGAATCAGTTGTACTATCTGAAATTTCAAAAGGAAGAATAATGCTGGACACTACTAAAAAACGTTGGATACAAATCAAAATCACTTCTTCTTGATTCTTTAATGGAATATATACCGTGATAAAGGTCACTACAAAACCAACAAAAAAAGGTTTTATCCAGCCTATTTTTCTAACAATTGGATACAATACCACAAGAAATAATGCAATAACTAAATGAAGCTGAACGGTCCATTTTTGCAGAAAAAATAATACTACACTGGCTAATGCTGAAACAAAAGTAATAGTTAATATACCTTTTGTTTTATTGTCAGTAACTTTTTCGAACACAAACCAATTCCAATATTTCAAAAAATTGTATCCAACTATCGTTCCAAAAAAAACAAAAAATGCGTACGAATTAAACTGATTTATGGTAAGTTGTACCAAAGCAAAAACAGCAACTCCAACATGTAAGGAGGATTTAATATAAAAATCTAAATAATTGTTGCTTCTAAGCATCTTGCAAAATTAATCAATCTGTTAATAAGAGCTGTTTTTGGTTAACAAATTCTTAAAATATTACCATTTGTTGAAGCTTTAAATACAAGTTTAATAATTACTTTTGCTCATGATTTTTTTTAAAATTAAATCAAACACAACTATTCATTAAAAATACAGCGCTAAAATGAGAACAGATGCATTCGCTTTACGCCACATTGGACCAAGAGAAACTGACTTACAGTTGATGTTAAAAACTATTGATGTTACTTCTTTAGATCAGTTAATTGCTGAAACTATTCCTGCAGACATTCGATTAAAAGAGGAATTAAGGTTAGACGCTCCCATGACTGAATATGAGTATCTAAATCACATTCAAGAGTTAGGAAATAAAAACAAAGTTTATAAATCATACATTGGTTTGGGTTATCACCCAACGGTTGTTCCTGCTGTTATTCAAAGAAATATTTTTGAAA
Source organism: Flavobacteriaceae bacterium (assembly GCA_947461425.1). GTDB lineage: Bacteria > Bacteroidota > Bacteroidia > Flavobacteriales > Flavobacteriaceae > Flavobacterium. The sequence continues at coordinate 4,519 of CANHKZ010000079.1, forward strand.
ACCCAGGTTGGTACACTGCTTACACACCCTATCAAGCAGAGATTGCTCAAGGTCGTTTAGAAGCCATTCTAAATTACCAAACTACTATAGTCGAATTAACCGGGATGGAAATTGCCAATGCTTCTTTATTAGATGAAGGAACTGCAGCAGCTGAAGCAATGGCTTTACTATTTGACGTTCGAACTCGCGAACAAAAGAAAAACAACGTAAATAAATTCTTTGTTTCTGAAGAAATTTTACCGCAAACATTATCTGTTTTACAAACTCGTTCAACGCCAAAAGGTATAGAATTAGTCGTTGGAAATCACGAAACCTTTGATTTTTCATCTGATTTTTATGGCGCACTTTTACAGTATCCTGGTAAATATGGTCAGATACATGATTATTCAGGTTTTATAACCAAAGCGCATACAAAGGAAATAAAAGTAGCTGTTGCTGCTGATTTAATGTCTCTTTGTGTACTCACTCCTCCAGGAGAAATGGGGGCTGATGTGGTAGTGGGAACTTCGCAACGTTTTGGGATTCCAATGGGTTATGGCGGACCTCATGCCGCTTATTTTGCTACAAAAGAAGAACACAAACGTTCCATGCCAGGTAGAATTATTGGTGTAACCATCGACGCTAATGGCAATAGAGCTTTGCGTATGGCTTTGGGCACACGTGAACAACATATCAAACGTGAAAAAGCTACTTCAAATATTTGTACCGCTCAAGTTTTACTTTCGGTTATGGCAGGAATGTATGCTGTATTTCATGGACCAAAAGGATTACGATATATTGCCAATACTATTCATTCAGCTGCAGTAACTTTGGCAGAAGCTTTGAATTCAGTAGGGGTATACCAAACCAACTCTTCCTTTTTTGATACTTTATTAGTAAAAGCAGATGCTTCGAAAGTAAAAGCAGTAGCCGAAAAAAATGGACTGAATTTTTATTATGTTGATTCAGAAACTATTTCTATTTCGGTTAATGAAACTACTTCTTTGAAAGATCTTAATCAAATAGTAAGGATTTTTGCTGAGGCTTTAGGTAAGCCAAATGTGCAAATTGATCAATTTGTGAATGAAATAATGGTTCCTAAAAAATTAGAAAGAACCTCCACTTTTTTACAACATGAAGTTTTTAATAACCACCATTCTGAAAGTCAGTTGATGCGTTACATTAAAAAACTAGAGCGCAAAGATTTGGCTTTGAACCATTCGATGATATCGTTGGGTTCTTGTACTATGAAATTGAATGCAGCGGCAGAAATGTTGCCATTATCCATGGCAAATTGGAATAGTATTCATCCGTTTGCTCCGATAGACCAAGCGGAAGGATATCAAATCATGTTAAAAAAATTAGAACAGCAATTAAATGTAATTACTGGTTTTGCCGGAACAACTTTGCAACCTAATTCAGGGGCGCAAGGAGAATATGCAGGTTTAATGACCATTAGAGCCTATCATTTGTCTCGTGGAGACCATCACAGAAATGTATGTTTAATTCCTTCTTCGGCACACGGAACCAATCCTGCATCTGCTGCAATGGCGGGGATGGAAATTATTGTGACTAAAACTACTCCAGAGGGAAATATTGATGTTGAAGATTTACGCGCTAGAGCAATAGAATTTAAAGATCGTTTGTCAGCATTAATGGTAACTTATCCTTCTACACATGGCGTTTTTGAAAGTTCAATTATTGAAATCACAGATTTAATTCACGAAAATGGTGGTTTAGTCTATATGGACGGTGCTAATATGAATGCACAGGTGGGTTTAACAAATCCTGCTACTATTGGCGCTGATGTATGTCACTTGAATTTACATAAAACTTTTGCTATTCCTCATGGAGGTGGCGGACCTGGCGTTGGTCCTATTTGTGTTAACGAAAAATTAGTGCCTTTTTTACCTACTAATCCGATTATACCTACTGGTGGAGATCAAGCGATTTCAGCGATTTCAGCGGCGCCTTTTGGTTCTGCTTTGGTCTGTTTAATTTCCTATGGTTATATTGCAATGTTGGGATCAGAAGGTGTTACTAAAGCAACTAAATATGCTATTTTGAATGCTAATTATATGAAAGCACGTTTAGAAGCTCATTATCCTATTTTGTATTCTGGAGAAATGGGAAGAGCCGCTCACGAAATGATTTTGGACTGTCGTGCCTTCAAACAGCAAGGTATAGAAGTGACCGATATTGCGAAACGATTAATGGATTATGGTTTCCACGCACCAACAGTTTCTTTCCCGGTGGGAGGAACTTTGATGATTGAACCAACTGAATCAGAAGATGTAGCTGAATTAGATCGTTTTTGTGATGCCATGATTGCTATTCGAAAAGAAATTGAAGTTGCCACTACTGAAGATCTTAATACAGTATTACACAATGCACCACATACCCAGGCCATGCTTACTGCTGATGTCTGGAATTTCCCATACACAAGAGAGCAAGCTGCTTTCCCGTTAGATTATATTGCAGATAATAAATTTTGGCCAAGCGTTCGTCGTGTGGATGATGCTTATGGAGATCGAAATTTAGTTTGTTCTTGCGCACCAATTGAAGCGTATATGTAATTTAAACATACGAATTACGAAGATTAAGGTTTCAAGTGTCATTCTGAATTGAGTTCAGAATCCTTGAAACCTTTTTCATGCTTACCAATTGTGATTTTAATCTTTAAAAACAATTTAAATCGCGTAACTTCACAATTAAACTTTATTCAAAATGGAAGATATTCAAACAGCAGAAGAAATTTATTTAGTAGTCGAAAAATTCTATGAAAAATTATTAGCTGATGATACAATTAGTTACATTTTCACGGAGGTAGTTAAAATAAAATTAGAGGAGCATTTACCCATTCTGGTTACTTTTTGGTCTCAAGCTATTTTAGGAACTGGCGGCTATTTTAATAATTTAACTCAAATTCATTTGGATATCAATGCAAAATCGTATTTGTCCAAAGAATTATTTGACATTTGGCTCACACACTTTGAGGCAGCTATAGACGAAAATTTTAAAGGAATTAAT
>CANHKZ010000080.1 GCA_947461425.1 Flavobacteriaceae bacterium
TAAAATTTCTAATCTTTAATCTTATCACAATAAGGCTATATGCCGTAGAGAAATCTTTAGTCCTGCTTCGGTGGGACTTTTTTTATTTAAAATCAGCAATAATTCCCTACTTTTACTCTTTACTAAATCTATCCTTTAAATGACTGCTATTCTTCCTATCTTGTTTGCTTTTATTGTAGCACTAGCTATTGGTATTTACATTGGTAAACTCATTTTCTCTGCTAAAACACAAGCCGAAAAAATTAGTTTAGAAGAAAAAGTGGTAGCGGGTCAAGCCCAAATTCAAAATTTTAAAGAAACTCTGGAAAAAGAGCAATCAGAGAAAGAGATCATTCGAAACGAGAAAGATAGCCTAGCCATTCAATTGTCCAAAAAAGAAGTTGATTTTGAGAATCTTTGGGAACGCAACAAAGAACAAAAACAAGAAGTAGAACAACTTCAAGAGAAATTCACCAAAGAATTTGAGAATTTAGCCAACAAAATACTAGACGAAAAGTCGAATAAATTCACCGAGCAGAACAAAGAAAATATGCAAAATATCTTGACGCCACTGCAAGATAAAATTCAATTATTTGAAAAGAAAGTCGAAGATACACACAAAGAAAGTATTGATTACCACGCAGCGCTGCGTCAGCAAATTTTAGGATTACGCGAAATGAATATCCAAATGAGTAAAGAAACCATCAACTTGACTAAAGCCTTAAAAGGCGATAGCAAAATGCAAGGGAATTGGGGCGAATTAGTTCTGGAACGCGTTTTAGAAAAATCAGGTTTGGAAAAAGGACGTGAATATGAAGTGCAACAAGCGTTTACAACTGAAGAAGGGAATCGGGTTTTTCCTGATATAGTCATCAATTTGCCGGATGGCAAGAAAATGATTGTCGATTCGAAAGTGTCTTTGACTGCTTACGAAAAATACATCAACGAAGAAGATGAAGAACTGAAATCTAGCTATCTTAAAGAACACGTCAACTCCATCAAACGCCACGTTGAACAACTGGGAAACAAAAATTACCAAGACTTGTACCAAATTGAAAGTCCTGATTTTGTATTGCTTTTTATCCCAATCGAACCGGCTTTTGCCATGGCATTAAATGAAGACACTAGTTTGTACAACAAAGCATTTGAAAAAAACATTGTCATCGTTACACCAGCTACTTTATTGGCCACTTTGCGCACCATCGATAGTATGTGGACCAATCAAAAACAACAAGAAAATGCCTTAGAAATTGCGCGTCAAGCGGGTGCTTTATATGATAAGTTTGAAGGTTTCGTAGCCGACTTAATCAAAATCGGAAAGAAAATTGACGAAAGCAAAGTGGAATATGCCGGAGCAATGAATAAATTAGTAGAAGGGAAAGGAAACTTAATAAGCAGCGTGGAGCGTTTGAAAAAAATGGGTGCCAAAGCTAAGAAAGCCCTTCCTGATACCATATTAAATCGCGCTGATAATGACGAAAATTTATTAGAATAAAAACCATGAATACTACTTTTAAAACTGTGGCTTCCTCTTACATAAGTATCTCAGAATTAATGCTTCCCTCTCACACCAACTTTAGTGGTAAAATTCACGGGGGGTATATTTTATCTTTATTAGATCAAATTGCCTTTGCTTGTGCTTCAAAATTTTCAGGAAATTATTGCGTTACTGCCTCTGTTGATACTGTCAATTTTTTAAAACCTATTGAAGTAGGCGAACTCGTTACTATGAAAGCGAGTGTTAATTATGTTGGTACAAGTTCTATGATCATTGGGATTCGAGTGGAATCTCAAAATATTCAAACAGGAGTAAATAAACATTGCAACTCTTCTTATTTTACTATGGTTTCCAAAGACAAAGACGGTAAAAGTATGCCCGTTCCAGGTTTGATACTTTCTAACCTGAATGAAATTCGTCGTTTCTGCAATTGCTTGAAGCAAATCGCCTTGAAAAAAGAAAAAGAGTTACATGAGGAAATTTTTGACTACAGTTCGATTGAAACAATTGAAAGTCTGAAAAAATACAATGTATCCATTGAATTGAATTAGACATACAAATACTTTTTTTTACTATTTAAAATGGCTAACTTTAGATAGTAAAAAAAAAATTTATGAAACAATTGTACCTTTTACTCCTTTTATTACTCAGTTATTTTTCATTTGCCCAAGAAAAATGGATAACCGAATCAGGTACTATTAAATTTGAAGCTTCAGTTCCATTATTTGAAGAAATAAGTGCCCAAAATAATGTAGTGAAATGTGTTATAAACTCAGAAGAAAAAACAATAGTATGTCTATTGAAAATTAAAGATTTCGAATTTAAACGGGACTTAATGCGCACTCACTTTAACGAAATATATTTAGAAAGTGACAAAAACCCACGAGCTACTTTCAAAGGAAGTATCCCTGATTTTGATATAAATAAAATTTCATCAAAAGGCACTATTTTAACCTTGGATGGAACCATTAAGATTCATGGAATTTCAAAAAAAATGAGTGTAAGCGGAATTTTTAAGAAAGTTAATAATCAACTTAAATTAGCGGCAAATTTCATTATAGATACCGATGATTTTAAAATTAAAATTCCCAGCATGATATTACCCAAAGTATCCAAGAAAGTCCAAACTAAAATTGAATTTACTTTACAATAAGTTTAGCGGAGACAATCCTCTAAAGCATCATTAAGTTGAGTAAATTGAAATTGAAAACCCGTGGCTTCAATTTTCGTAGAAGTTACTCTGCGACCCGTTAACACTAATTGAGCCATTTCACCTAAAGCCAGTTGTAATAAAAAAGCAGGAATATTGGGCAACCAGATAGTATATCCAAATACCGTAGCTAAAGCTTTAGAAAAAATTGAATTGGTAGTTCCATCATTAATAGCTGCATTGTAAGGTCCTTGCATTTCTGGATTTTGAATAGCTGCTAAATAGATACGACACAAATCATCAATATGAATCCAAGGCATAAACTGCTTTCCAGAACCTATAGCACTTCCAAGACGGTATTTAAACAACGGAACTAATTGTTGTAACACACCATCACCTTTTCCTAAAACTAATCCGGTTCGAATTTGGACTGTTCGAATTCCTAAATCACGTATTGGCAAAGTGGCTCCTTCCCATTTTTGGCATACCATTCCTAAAAAATCGTTGGCAGCTGGAGTAGTTTCTGAACAAAGAAGGGTGTCAGAAATAGCCCCGTAAATTCCAACACCCGAAGCGGAAATAAAAGCATCTAGCTGTTTATTATGTTGTTGCAAAGTGGAATACAACAATTGTGTTGATTTTTCACGACTATCTAAAATAGCTTTTTTCCTAACCTTTGTCCATCGCTTAGCCCCAATATTTTCACCCGCTAAATGAACGATATAATCCGCATCTAAAATCGCTTTTACATCGATAGTTCCCGCTGCTACATCCCATTGATAATAAGAAATATCAGGCAAATTATTTTTAACAGTGCGGCTCAAAATGGAAACGGAAAATCCGTTTTTTAATAGCAATTGGGTTAATTCCCTTCCAACAAATCCGGTACCTCCTGTCAATACTACATTTTTTTTCATACCAATACAAATTGAGCTTGTCTAATTTTAACACAAATATAAGTAAATGTTTATGTTTAACTTTATGCTAATTTCGTTAAACGTTTTGTACCTTTACAATCGAATTTGAAAACAAATTATTATGCCTACTAAAAAAACAACATTAACTAAAGATAAAGTAATTTCATTCTATATGCAAAGTACTTTAGAGAATAATGGAAAACCGAAATCAGTATTTCATTTCGCCAAGGACAACGGATTTTCTGAAGCAGAATTTTACAATTTTTTTGGAAAACTTGAGGCTGTTGAAAAAGAGGTTTTTAATCAATTTTTATCAAAAACATTAGAATTACTAGATAAAGATAAAGATTATGAAAACTACGACATGAAAAGTAAAATGTTAAGTTTTTATTTTACCTTTTTTGAATTATTAACTGCAAATCGAAGTTATGTTGTCTTATGCTTAAAAGAAAATAACTCTGTTTTTAAAGGATTAATGCAATTATCTGGTTTGCGAAATGGGTTCAAAGATTTTGTTAGTTCAATCATTACAGAGGAATACAGATTAAAACAAGAAAAATTTCAAGAAATCCAAGAAAAGGCGATACAAGAGTCGGCTTGGTTTCAGTTTTTAACGACTTTAAAATTTTGGTTAGATGACACTTCAGCCTCGTTTGAAAAAACTGATATTTATATTGAAAAATCGTTAAAGGCTTCGTTTGAATTAATAAATGTAACTCCGTTAGAAAGTCTAATTGATTTTGGAAAATTTCTTTTTAAAGAAAAAATACAACACAACTAAATGAAAACTATTGATTATATTCCTACTTCAAAAATACAGCGTGCTAGCAAACTAGTACAAACTGGAGCCAAAGTGGGTGTTAATTATTTAAAATATTATGGCGAAAAAGTGGTAAATCCGTCTTTGAATCGCGATAAATTGAATGAAGACAATGCTGAGGATATTTATGACGGACTGAAAAGTTTGAAAGGGAGTGCGTTGAAAGTTGCTCAAATGTTGAGTATGGACAAAAGTTTTTTACCACAAGCTTATGTAGAGAAGTTTTCATTATCACAGTTTTCGGTACCACCATTATCAGCACCATTAGTTTTAAAAACATTCAAGTCGAATTTAGGAAAAACACCTTACGAAATTTTTGACGAGTTCAATCCTAATTCAATTAATGCTGCAAGTATTGGTCAAGTGCATGTAGCAGTAAAAAACAATAAAAAGCTAGCTGTTAAAATTCAGTATCCAGGAGTAGCTAATAGTATTTCGTCTGATTTAGCATTGGTTAAACCAATTGCTATTCGAATGTTTAACTTACAGGGAAAAGACTCGGATAAATATTTTAAGGAAGTTGAGGACAAACTAATTGAAGAAACCAATTATATTTTAGAACTAAAACAAAGTCAGCAAGTAGTAGCGGACTGTTCTAAAATTGATCATTTGGTTTTTCCCAACTATTATCCAGAATATTCCTCAGAACGAATTATCACAATGGATTGGATGACAGGTGTGCATTTGTCTGAATTTACTAAAATAAATACTGATCCTAAAATTGGGAATCAGCTAGGTCAGGCATTATGGGATTTTTATATGTACCAAATTCATGTTTTGAAAAAAGTACACGCCGACCCACATCCAGGGAATTTCCTAGTCAACGAAAAGAATGAATTAGTGGCATTAGATTTTGGATGTATGAAAACTATTCCAAACGAATTCTATTTTCCTTATTTCGAATTAATAAAAAAAGAAATCATTGATAACAAAGAGCTTTTCAGCGATAAACTTTTTGAGCTAGAAATTTTAAGAACCGATGATACCCCAGATGAAGTAGCTTATTTCACTTCTATGTTTTACGATTTATTGACTTTGTTTACGCAACCCTTTCAAGCAGCTACTTTTGATTTTTCAAATGAATTATTTTTTGAAAAAATCGCCCAATTGGGAGAGCGTTTTGCTAATGATACTACGCTCAGAAAGATGAATGGAAATCGTGGTTCAAAGCATTTTATTTACATGAACAGAACCTTTTTTGGATTGTATAACTTATTGTTTGATCTAAAAGCCAAAATTGTAGTACACAATTATAAAAAATACTAAAAATGAAAAAAGAATTAACCGATGTTGATAAAGACCGTATCATTGAAATGGCTTGGGAAGACCGAACTACTTTTGACGCTATCCTTCAACAATTTGGGTTAAAAGAACAAGAAGTGATTGACTTGATGCGAACAGAAATGAAACCGTCCAGTTTTAAAATGTGGCGCGCACGAGTTCAAGGAAGGAAAACTAAACACGAAAAATTACGTGATTTTAAAGAAGGACGTTTTAAATGCACACGTCAAAGACAGATTAACAATAACAAAATTTCCAAACGCTAAACAAATAACTCAATGAAAAATATACTTATAATTGGTGGCAGTAAAGGAATAGGCAACGCTATTTTGCTACAACAATTAGAAAAAAACAAAGTAATTACTATTAATCGAACTACTCCAGATGTGACACATCCTAATCTAACGCATTATGAACTAGATGTTTTGAAAGATGCCTTACCAGAGATAGAAAATTTAGATACTTTAATCTATTGTCCAGGTTCTATAACTCTTAAACCTATTGGAAGTTTAAGTATAGACGATTTTAGGAATGATTTTGAAGTCAACGTAATTGGTGCTGTTAAAGTAATACAGAAATACTTACCCATTTTGAAAAAAGGCAATCAATCTTCTATTTTGTTGTTTAGTACCGTTGCTGCAAAATTAGGAATGCCTTTTCATGCAAGCATAGCCACTGCAAAAGCAGGTGTAGAAGGTTTAGTGAAATCACTTGGTGCTGAATTAGCTTCGAATATTCGAATCAATGCTATTGCACCTACGATTACTGATACTTCATTAGCTGCAGGAATTTTAAGAAATGATCGAATGAAAGAAAACATGGTAGAAAGACATCCAATGAAAGGGTACTTACAACCGCAAGAAGTAGCAGAAATGGCAGATTTCTTGATATCAGAAAAAGCAAAATCAATTTCAGGACAAGTATTCGAAATGGATTACGGTATTGTCAGTTTTAAAATATAATTCAAAATCCGCATAATAATTTAGATGAAAAATTACGAAAAAATAGAACAATACAATACAGAGATAACCGAAATACTTTCTAATAATTATAAAACCATAATTGAAAATTTAGGAGAAGATGTAGCCCGTGAGGGACTTGAAAAAACGCCTGAACGAGTTGCTAAAGCGATGCAATATTTAACTCATGGCTACGGATTGGATCCTTTGGAAATTCTAAAATCAGCTTTATTTACCGAAGATCATCAACAGATGATTGTTGTCAAAGATATCGAAGTATATTCTATGTGCGAACATCATATGTTGCCTTTTTTTGGCAAAGCACATGTTGCTTATATTCCTAATGGTAAAATTGTAGGGTTGAGTAAAATTCCACGTATAGTGGATGCTTTTGCAAGACGTATGCAAGTACAAGAGCGATTGACAGATCAAATTAAAGATTGTATTCAAGAAGCATTAGAACCACTTGGAGTAGCCGTAGTAATTGAAGCACAACATATGTGTATGCAAATGCGTGGTATTCAAAAGCAAAATTCAGTGACAACTACTTCGTCATTTACCGGTGCTTTTGAAAAAGACAAAACTCGGAAAGAATTTATAAGCTTAATTACTAGTAAATTAAGTTAAAATAAGTAGTTTATAGTTTAGGGTTAGGTTGAACTCCCGAAATACTTTAACAAGGATTTCGGGAGTTTTTTAATACAATTATTTTAAAATTCCTGCCTTATAAGTGGCAATTGCACGATCTCTAGCCATGGCATGGTCAACCATAGGTTTTCCATAACCTAAATCAAATTCTTTAATCCATTGTCGGATATAAATCCCTTTTTCGTCAAATTTTTTCTGTTGGATTTCAGGATTAAATACCCTGAAATAGGGGGCGGCA
>CANHKZ010000081.1 GCA_947461425.1 Flavobacteriaceae bacterium
AGTGGAAAAAGGACCAAACGGCGCTTCACCATTGGATACTGACAATGACGGAACACCAGACTATAGAGACTTAGATTCGGATAACGACGGTATTCCAGATGCAGTAGAAAAAGGAACAAACGGCGCTACACCATTGGATACGGATGGCGACGGTACACCAGATTACAGAGATTTGGATTCGGATAATGACGGTATTCCAGATGCAGTGGAAAAAGGAAGCGGTGCCACACCAGTGGATACGGATGGCGATGGCACACCAGACTACAGGGATTTAGATTCGGATAATGATGGAATTCCAGATGCAGTGGAAAAAGGAAGCGGTGCCACACCAGTTGACACGGATGGCGATGGCACACCAGACTACAGGGATTTAGATTCGGATAATGATGGCATCCCAGATGCAGTGGAAAAAGGAAGCGGTGCCACACCAGTTGATACTGATGGAGACGGAACACCAGATTACAGGGATTTAGATTCGGATAACGACGGTATTCCAGATTCAGTGGAAAAAGGACCAAACGGCGCAATCCCATTGGATACTGACTATGACGGAACACCAGATTACAGAGATTTAGATTCGGATAACGATGGAATCCTAGATGCTATTGAAAAAGGACCAAACGGCAACAATCCAATTGATTCTGATGGTGACGGAATCCCTGATTATAGAGATTTACCAAATCCAGTACTTGTTTTAGATACGGACGGTGATGGTGTTACTGATGCTCAAGAGGCAATTGACGGCACGGATCCAAATAACGCTTGTGACTCGGTTCCAGCTCATGTTACGTTACCATTTAGCGCTAGCTTCTTATCAGGAGATTGTGATGGAGATGGTCTAACCAATGAAAAAGAGTTGGGTACTAATCCAACCCTTCCTTCTGACGAAGACAACGATGGCACACCGGATTATTTACAGATTAACAACCATGAACTAAGCGAGGATGATTTAGAGATTTTCAATTCGATGACAGTAAACGGTGATGCGTTGAATGATGTGTTTGTAATAAGAGGTATTGACCAATATCCAAACAATACGGTAACGATTTACAACCGATGGGGTGTAGAGGTATATAAAGTGGATGGATACGGACAAGACAACAAATTCTTCAGAGGTATTTCAGAGGGAAGAGTAACGGTTTCGCAATCGGCAGAATTACCAAAAGGGACGTATTTCTATATTGTTAGATATGTCAATAAAAAAGGAGTAGAAAAACAGCGTTCGGGTTATTTATACATTACAAAATAATAGTAAAAATGAAGAGACTATTTAGTTTAGTACTACTAATAAGCATGAGTGTTTGGGGCCAACAAGAGCCCCAATATACTCAGTATATGTTGAACCCAACCATTATCAATCCGGCTTATGCAGGCTCAAATGGCTATGGCTCTTTGTTTAGTATTTATCGTGCGCAGTGGTTAGGACTTGAAGGGGCACCACGAACGATGAACCTCGCCTATCACCAACCTATTGAAAATAGTCATTTAGGAATTGGTGTTAACCTATTACGCGATGAGATAGGACCTACGAGTACTACTTTTGCAGCGGTAGATGTTTCATACACTATAGCTTTTGCTAATGAGAGTCGCTTGGCCTTTGGGATCAAAGCCGGAGGTGATTTGTTTAATATAGACTATCAAAAGTTAAATGTCTTTGAACCAAATGATTATTTTTTGCAAGAAAACCTGTCAGATTTGGCAAACCAATTCTCACCAAACGTAGGAGTTGGATTCTATTATTATACTAACAACAGTTATTTAGGACTCTCTGTACCCAGGCTATTAGAAACTAGTTTTACAAAAGCTTTAGTCTATTCAGCAACCAAAAGAAAGCAACACTTTTATTTGGTAGCAGGAAGAGTTTTTGATTTAACCTATAACTTAAAATTCAAACCGGCATTAATTACTAAAGTAGTAGCGGGCGCGCCATTACAAGTGGATCTAACTGCCAATTTTTTATACAATGAACGCTTCACGGTCGGACTAGCGTATAGGTGGAGTGCAGCGCTCTCGGCCTTGGTTGGCTTTAAAGTAAGCGACAGAGTATCCATAGGCTATGGGTATGATCGAGAAAACACTCAATTAGGCAATTTTAATTCAGGCTCACACGAACTATTTTTACAGTTTGATTTATTGAAAAATGGTCAAAAAGTAGAAACCACTCGTTTCTTCTAATTTGTAACCCAATGAAACTGAAAACACATCACACCATGAAAAAGCAGTTAATCCTAGTATTGCTATTCCCTATAATCGCATTGGCACAGCAGCCTTTGCGTAGAGCAGATGCTATATTTGAGCAAGAATCCTATATCTCAGCCATTAAGATCTATGAGCATTTGGCCAACAAAGGCAAAGGAACATCAGAGATTTATGAAAAATTAGGCGATGCGAATTACTTCAATGCCAATTATTTGCAAGCTCAGAAATGGTATGAAAAACGCTATGCACTAAACGCGCCTTTCCCAGAAGCCTTTTTGTACCGCTACAGCCAATCGCTAAAATCGGCAGGAATGGTAGAGCTAGCTCAAAAAATTATGGCGGAGTATGCCAAAGAAAAACCTACAGAACTCCGCGTAAGAAATCAAACCCCCACTCTTAGAGCTCAAAATAGTATCAAGAAAGGATCAGACAACTTTAGTATCACTAATTTGAATATTAACTCGAAATATTCGGACTTTAGTAGCACCTTTAAAGGCGATACCTTGCTTTTTGCCAGCGCAAGGCCAAGAATTATAGCCAACCAAATTTACCAAAGAACAGGGCAGGCCTTCACCAACTTGTACTATAGCGTAAAGAGTAATGATACCACCAACACCTTTAGCGAACCCAAACTATTTTCCAAGAAGGTATTCTCAGTATATCACGAAGCCACGCCTATTTTCACTCAAGACGGCAAGACGATGTACTACACTCAGAATGAGTTAAGAGACAACAACAAGAGAAAACTCACCAATGGACTGAACAAGATCTACAAAGCCATCAATGAAAACGGCAAGTGGATAGAGCAAGGCGTACTGGACATCTTCGCCTTAGACAGCATAAGGGTAGCCCACCCGGCCTTATCACCAGATGAGCGTACGCTTTACTTTGCAAGTGATGCCAAAGGAAGTTACGGCCAATCAGACTTGTATAAAATAGACTTATATCCCGATGGCACCATTGGCAATCCAGTGAACCTTGGTAGCGCTATCAATACCGAAGCAAGAGAGAGTTATCCATTTGTTACCCAAGATAACATTTTACTATTTGCCTCAGATGGGAGATTAGGTATGGGAGGATATGACATCTATGCAGTAGATTTAAACACGCCCAATGCCTTGCCAGTTCATTTAAGTAGTCCTATTAACAGTCCCTTTGATGACTTTGGTATCAATTGGGATCGCACTACCAGCCAAGGAGTACTAAGTAGTAATCGCTCAGGAGGAAAAGGAGATGATGATTTATACGTTTTTCAAAACACAGGAGCGCCATTTGTATTTGAATACCTGACTGCCATCAAAGGACGCGTAATGGACTTTAATAAATCAAATCCGATTGAATATGCCGCCCTAGTTTTAATAGACAAAGACAATAACGAAATAGCTAGAACCCTCGCCGATGAAAACGGAAACTTTACTTTTGAGAATGTAGCTTCAAATGCAGTCTACACGATTCAGGGATCAAAAGAAAATTACTCCACTGCGGGCATAGAAGCCATTGCAAGACTTTACGGAGATAACATAAGCAAAGATATCCGTTTGAAGAAAGATGTGTATGAAATTGTACCAGGCTTGGATTTGGCTAATGTATTTGAGATCACTCAGATTTATTTTGATTTGGATAAATCAACCATCCGTAAGGATGCTATAGAACCGTTAGAGAAAATAGTACAGGCATTAATTGAATATCCAAATATCAAAATTGAGATAGGTTCTCATACCGATAGTCGCCAACACAGAAAGTACAATAAATTACTCTCACAAAGAAGAGCTGAGGCTACCATGGCGTATCTAATCAAGCGAGGTATTGCACCAGAGCGATTAACCGCTAAAGGCTATGGAGAAACTCAACTAGTGAATCACTGTGCCGATGGAATCATCTGTACTGAGGCCGAACACCAACAAAACAGAAGAAGTACTTTTGTGATTGTACAAGAGGAGTAAACAGACACCATTATTTATTGCCCTTATAAAGCGGCTTGTTGTAGTAACAAGTCGCTTTTTCGTTTTAAATTATACTAAACGATCTACACTTAAATCCACATCATTATGTGGTGTTTTATATTTGATAATCAGTGTTTTAGTTGGTAGTTTTACATTTTAGGGGTTAGACTTAACAAAATTATAAAAAATGAAACGACTCCAAAGATATTTTCAAAGAAGCAAAGATAATAGCGTCGTAGTAATTGATAAAAAAAGTATAGAAAAATTTTATCGGATGCTATTGAAATTTGAAAAGCGCCATCCGGATTTTGATGCAAAAAAGTTGATTAAAAAACTCTATCCTACACAGGATCTGGACTCAATTTTATAAACCTTTAACAAGATAAAAAGGGTTATACTATGAATATCATAACATTAATATATAGCATAAAATGAAATATTGGTACCGTTTAGTTATTTTCTTCAATAGAACGATACTCCAAAAAAAACAAAAAATTTCCTTGTTAGAAGATGTTTCAGGCTCCTCTTTTGACACGATAAAAAAGCAGTTGAGCGGCATGCAATTTTATGTATTTAATTCAACTTTTGAAGGATACCGAGTTCGTTTTTGGGATGATTACACAGAATACATCCTTTCGTTTACTTTTGGGGGTAAGCTGATAAAAATCGAATTGGAACATTGGAAAGAGGTCGGTGAAAAATTTTACAAATAAAATTTTTAAATAATTGTACCAAAAGCCTCAAGAGTAATCTTGAGGTTTTTTTATTCTTAAAGTTGGTAAAAATGATCTAACTCTTTGAGTATTGAGTTAGATTTTTTTTCTAAAAAGAGTACAAGTTGTACCAATAACCTCAAGTGGAATCTTGAGGTTATTTTTTATAAAGTGCGCTCTTTGTCAGTGTAGAAAAGTTTTAATTTATAGGGTTACTTTCCTTTTAATATTTCAAGTAATCTAAAGTTTAAATATAATTTTTCTTTTCCTACCTGTTTACTTTTTAAAAAACCATGATTTTCTAATTCTTTTAAATAGTTCCCTACTGTTTTTAAATTTCCAAGACCGGATTTTTCTAAATGATTTCTTTTGGTATAGGGTAATCTAAATAATATTTCCATTAAATCTTTTGAATATATTTTTGGAAGTTGTTGTTGAATATTTTTACCCATATCGCCCATCAACTTTTCAATTTCCGCTATTTGATTTCTTCCGCTTAATGCTGTTTGTTCTATCATGTCTAACATATACAGAATCCAATCTTCCCAATTCCCATCTTCAGTTACTTTTCGTAAATTAGTGTAGTATTTGTCTTTGTGTTTTATAATGTATTTGCTTAAATATAATGCGGGTAATTCGAGTAATCCAGTCATTTTCAAATACAACAAAAGTATGATTCTTCCAGTACGGCCATTCCCATCAAAAAAGGGATGTATTGCCTCAAATTGATAATGGATAATCGCCATTTTCACTAATGGATCTATGGCATCCTTGGAATGAATAAAATCCTCTAAATTTTTTAATTTTTGCCTAATTATTTCTTCCCCTTCAGGAGGAGAATAGACTACTTTGTCTGAAATAGGATTTTTTAATTGTGTTCCTGGTGCATTGCGAATACCGGCTTGATTTTCTTTTATTATTTGAACTAGAGATATAAATAAGTTAGTTGATAATATTGGTCTTTTTTCAATTTGAGTCACTCCATACCATAATGCATTTTTATAATGTAGTACTTCTTTGGTGGCTGGGTTTTCGTTTCTTTTTTCGGCTATAGAAGCTGTGAATAATTCATCTTGTGTTGTGATAATGTTTTCTATTTCGGAACTGGCCTGCGCCTCTTGTAAATTAATAGTATCTATAAAAAGGGTTGGGTTGGGTAAATTTGTAATAGCTCCTTTTAATTCAGAAAGTGCTCTACTTGCAGCAATTGTCTTTTTTAGAATGATAGTGTTTTCTATTTCTTTTTGAGGCGGCAAGAGGGGTAAATTATTATATGGGATCGATGGGTTATATATTATTTTATTACTCATTGTAGCTTTATTTTAATAGGGGTAGTTAGTACTTTGGTTTGTTTAACGAGTGTAAATATAATAAAAATTTACACCCGTTGTGTTTTTGAAGGTAAAATTTACTCTTGTTTAATTTTAAATATAATTTATAGTGATTCAAATGAACTTAATTATTGATAAAATGACCTGTTAAATTTATTGTTTTTTCATTCTAATAGTTGGTAAAACCATCTAACTCTTTGAGTATTGAGTTAGTACTTTTCTTAAAAAAGAGGACAAAAACCTCTTCGAAAGAAGGGGTTTTTTTGTTTTTACTACTAAAGCAAAAACGAAATAGTTTAAATAACAAATCCCAAATTATACATTTCCCTGAGGATAAAAAACAGTATATTTGTTAAATGTTTTTTTAAATAAATTAAACAAATATACTGTCCCAAATCATTTGTTTTATTTCATTCAAAATTTTGACCAAAAAAGCGATCAATATTGTATGGTTCAAACGTGACCTTCGTTTGGTTGATAACGAAGCACTTTACCATGCAAACCAATCTGATTTGCCTTTAGTGCTAATTTATGTTTTCGAACCATCCGTAATGAATTATGATGATTCAGATGTGCGACACTGGCGATTTATTTACGAATCCATTCAGGATTTGAATAAAAAACTAGCCCCTTTTAACGCCAAAATTTATTTTTTTCACAACGAAGTAAATACTGTTTTTTCGGAATTAATAAAAAAATTCGAAGTGAAAACCGTTTTTTCCCATCAAGAAATAGGAAATAAAGTAACCTATGACCGTGATTTGGAAATGAAATCGTTTTTCAGTTCCAACAAAATTACTTGGAAAGAATTTCAAATGCACGGCGTTATTCGCAGATTAAAATCAAGGCAAAATTGGGACAAACGTTGGGAGCAAGTCATGCGCGATACTCCTAAAAACATAAAAGAATCCGAATTAAAAACGATAGAATTAGACACTGAATGTTATAACGCTATAAAGGGAGACAAATTACCCATCGAAATTACAACTCCGAATCCCAACTTTCAAAGAGGTGGCGAATATTGGGCGTGGCGTTATTTAGACAGTTTTGTCAAAGAGCGCTATGTCAATTACAGCAAACACATTTCGAAACCAGCTTTGAGCAGAAAAGGCTGTAGCCGATTGTCTCCGTATTTGGCCTATGGAAACATTAGCATGCGGATGATTTATCAATATACAAATCAGCATTACGAAACTTCCAAAAACAAACGAGCCATTCTGAATTTCGTTTCCCGTTTGCATTGGCATTGCCATTTTATTCAAAAATTTGAAGACGAATGCGAA
>CANHKZ010000082.1 GCA_947461425.1 Flavobacteriaceae bacterium
GAGCCTAGTTTTGATTTGTTTTTGAAGGAATTGCAGCCCGAGCTTGTGGTGTTTGATCGCTTCATGATCGAGGAGCAATTTGGTTGGCGCGTTGCCGAACACTGCCCCAATGCTGTGCGAATTTTAGATACCGAAGATTTACACTGTTTGCGTCTGGCGCGCCAAAAGGCGTGTAAGGCAGATCGTGATTTTGATATTTCAGATATCGTGTTAGAAGAGGTTGCCAAAAGAGAAATCGCTAGTATTTTGCGATCGGATCTTTCTTTGATGGTTTCTGAATACGAAATGGAAGTGTTGCAGTCTGTTTTTACTATAGATCCATCGCTTTTGTATTATTTACCTTTAGTGGTTGACGCTGTGGAGCCGAATTCTTTGGCTTTTGATTCCAGGCAACATTTTGTATTTATTGGTAATTTTCTGCACGAACCCAACTGGAATGCGGTTCAGTATTTGAAGGAAACGATTTGGCCCCTAATTAGAAAGCAGCTTCCAACAGCAGTTTTGGAAATTTATGGTGCTTATCCTTCGCAAAAGGTTTTTCAATTGCACAATGAGAAGGAAGGGTTTGTCATCAAAGGCCGAGCTGACAATGCCAAAACGGTTATTTCAAATGCGCGCGTACTAGTAGCGCCACTTCGGTTTGGTGCGGGAATGAAAGGCAAATTATTGGAGGCAATGGACTACGGTACGCCATCGGTTACTTCTTCGATTGGTGCGGAATCCATGCAATCCCATTTAGAGTGGAATGGCAGTATTGAAGATAATGCGCAAGAGTTTGCCAATGCAGCAGTTCAATTGTATCAGGAGAAAGATGTTTGGAAACAAAGCCAAAAAAATGGGTTTGCTATTATCCAACAACGGTATCTAAAAGAATTGTTTGAAGCCGAATTTGAAAAGAGAGTCTTTTTTTTAAGGGCGAATCTAGCCAAGCACCGACAGCATAATTTTTTGGGTCAACTATTACAGCATCATACTTTGCAAAGTACCAAATACATGTCGCGTTGGATTGAAGAAAAGAATAAGAAGTAGCTTAGTTCTTTTTATACTTCCGATCTATTACATCAGCCACCAATCGTCCCGATTTCATAGCCGCATTAATGGATCCATTCATTAAATGATCGCCGCAGAGAAATAAGTTTTCATTGATTTGTAGTTCCGCATCAGCCACTTCATTAGTAACTACATCTTGGTTGGGCAAGGCATAGTTGATTCGGTAGGTTTTTAGCATCTTCCAATCATTCACTTGTTTTCCATACCAGGCTAGCAATTCGGTTTTCATGTTGTCTGCTAAAAGGACATCGTCAATATCGGGTATTCCGTTGTATGAAATAGACAGCAGCACTTTGCCTTTGGGAGCGTATTGATTGGAAACATTCGTCATTACGGTTAGGTTGTTCACCCACTTTTTATTTGTAGCGGCATTTAGCACGACAATGGCTTTTGAATTGGGTGCAATGGGCGCTTCAAAATACACCGTAGTGACTTGGTGGAATCGTTGTTTTTGTTGTGCTATATAGTTTCCGGCCAGACCCGTTGCCTCAGTGGCAATTAGGATACTATCTGTTTGGAAAACAGCTCCGTTTTCACAAGTGATGGTATTGTTTTCAATAGAGGTTACTTTATGGTCGAAATGTATTGCGTTTTCTGGTAACATCGCCGCTAGTTGTTTTGGAATTTCTTCCATACCAAGTTCAGGAATTGCGGCATCGCCAGTTGAGAATAGTTTCATTACAAAGTCAAACATATTGCTGGATGTTTTCAACTCATTTTCTAAAAATATTCCGGAGAAAAAGGGTTTGAAAAAACGATCGATCATTTTTTGACTGAAACCGTATTTTTTTAGTTGCGAAAAGGTATCCGTTTCAGCTTGCTTAAAAATGGCTTCATTTGAAATTCGGACTAATTTATGCTTTAACAGAAAGGTGTTAATCTTATCTTTTAACGAACCCACGGGTGCAAATAAAGTCGAGAACAAAGCAGTTGGTCGTCTAAATGGATCGGCAATATCAAACTGACCGCCATCATAAAGCACTGTTGCTCCTGGTAAAAACCGTTGTAAATTTAATTTTTCATAATCCAATAACGCTTTCGTTTCGGGATAGTCAGTTAGTAGTACTTGAAATCCTCTATCCATTCTAAAACCATCAATTGTATCTGTTTTGATTCGGCCACCCACACGATCTGTAGCTTCAAGAATTTGCACGGTATACTTTTTTCGATCTAAATATACGGCTGCTGTCAAGCCTGAAATTCCGGCGCCAATAATGGTAATAGTTGGTTTCATTGTTTTTTCTATCAGACTTTAAAATTACAAAATCTAAGGTATTTAAAAGCAAAAATCCCGTTTTGATTTCTCAAAACGGGATGTATTACATAAGATATTATTTTATGCCAGCATGGTAACTGGGTTTTCAATATATTGTTTTAGTGTTTGTAAAAACTGAGCGCCCGTTGCACCGTCAATGGTACGGTGATCACAAGCCAAAGACAACATCATGGTATTGCCTACCACAATTTGACCGTTTTTAACTACTGGTTTTTCTACAATTGCTCCTACAGAAAGGATAGCGGAGTTGGGTTGGTTAATGATTGAGTTGAATTCAGTAATACCAAACATACCCAAGTTAGAAACCGTAAACGTACTTCCTTCCATTTCGTTAGGAAGTAATTTTTTATTTTTTGCTCTTCCGGCTAAATCTCTTACGCTAGCACCAATTTGAGATAAACTCATGGCATCTGTAAATTTCAACACCGGAACTACTAATCCATCTTCAACAGCAACGGCTACGCCAATATTGACGTGGTGATTGATGATAATAGCATCTTCTCTCCATTGCGAATTGATAGCAGGATGTTTTTTCAATGCAGAAGCACAAGCTTTGATTACCATATCATTAAAAGAAACTTTGGTATCAGGAACGCTATTAATTACCACTCTTGATTTCATTGCTTCATCCATGGTAACTTCAATAGATAAGTTGTAGTGCGGTGCTGTAAATAAAGATTCAGCTAAACGTTTCGCAATGATTTTACGCATTTGCGAATTTTTAATTTCTTCCGAAAATACTTCACCGGCTGGAACAAATACTTTTGGCGCTGATGGAGCGGTTTCTTGTGATTGTTGGGCAGTAGCTGTTGGGCTACTAGCAGCTGGAGCAAAGTTTTCGATATCACTTTTTACAATACGACCGTTTTCTCCTGAACCCGTAACATCTGATAATTGGATTCCTTTATCGTTAGCAATTTTCTTAGCCAAAGGCGAAGCCAAAATACGCTGACCGTCTGTTGCTACTTCTTGCGTAATTGGAGCGGCTTTTTCAGCTGATGCTACTGTAGTTTCTTCAATTGCTGAAGGAGTTGATCCTCCAACTCTAAAGTTGTCAGCCACACCGCTAATATCAGTTCCTGCAGGCCCGATGATTGCTAACAAGCTATCTACGACTGCTGTATTTCCTTCTTGAATGCCAATGTATAATAAAGTTCCCGCATTGAATGATTCGAATTCCATGGTCGCTTTATCCGTTTCGATTTCAGCAAGAATATCACCTTCTGCAACAGAGTCACCCACTTTTTTCAACCAAGTGGCGACAGTTCCTTCCGTCATAGTATCACTCAAACGAGGCATGGTTACTACAATTACTCCTTCCGGAAGTGTTGCTGCTGGTGCTGCTTGTTTGGTTTCTGTAGCAACTGGAGCTTCATTTGTTGGAGCTGCTACTGCTGCGCCACCCGCTAATAAAGGGGAGATATCTTCACCTTCTTTTCCGATAATGGCTAATAAAGAATCTACGGATGCAGTTTCTCCCGCTTGAATACCAATATGCAAAAGCGTTCCTTCATTAAAGGATTCAAATTCCATGGTGGCTTTATCTGTTTCAATTTCAGCTAGGATATCACCTTCGCTCACTTTATCACCTACTTTTTTAAGCCAAGTAGCCACCGTTCCTTCTGTCATTGTATCGCTCAAACGCGGCATTGTTACTATTGTAGCCATAATTGATTATAATTTATGAGGTAAAAATGGATAGTTTTCTTCTTCGTAGACTACGTCGTACAACTGTTGAATTTCCGGATAAGGAGATTCTTCAGCAAATTTCACACATTCTTCAACCAACTCTTTAACTCGTTGATCAATAGCGTCAATTTCTTTATCTGTAGCATATTTTTGATCCTTAATTACATCTAAAACTTGTGTAATTGGGTCAATTTTTTTGTACTCTTCTACTTCTTCCTTAGAACGATATAATTGTGCATCAGACATCGAGTGTCCTCTGTATCGGTAGGTTTTCATCTCAAGAAATGTAGGGCCGTCTCCACGACGCGCTCTTTCAATCGCTTCTGTCATTGCTTCGGCTACTTTAACGGGATTCATTCCGTCAACAGGTCCGCAGGGCATTTCGTAACCTAAACCTAATTTCCAAATATCAGTGTGGTTTGCTGTTCTTTCAACTGATGTTCCCATGGCATAACCGTTGTTTTCAACGATAAATACTACAGGTAATTTCCATAACATAGCCATATTGAAAGCTTCGTGTAAAGAACCTTGACGCGCCGCACCATCACCAAAATAGGTCATAGTAACGCCTCCCGTTTCAAAATATTGATCGGCAAAAGCTAATCCAGCACCTACAGGAATTTGACCTCCTACAATTCCGTGACCTCCGTAAAAACGGTGTTCTTTGGAGAAAATGTGCATTGAGCCTCCCATTCCTTTTGAAGTTCCGGTTACTTTTCCTAAAAGTTCTGCCATTACTCTTCTTGGATCAACACCCATACCAATAGGCTGAACGTGGTTGCGGTAAGCAGTGATCATTTTGTCTTTAGTCAAATCCATAGCATGTAAGGCACCTGCTAAAACGGCTTCTTGACCATTGTATAAGTGAAGAAATCCTCTAACTTTTTGTTGGATGTATAATGCGGCAAGTTTGTCTTCAAACTTTCTCCAAAGTAGCATGTCTTCGTACCACTTTAAATACACTTCTTTTGTAACTTCTTTCATTTCAATAATGTTGTGTTATCAATTGTACCTAATAACGCAAAATAGTTTCCTCACACAAATTTGCGAAATGCAAAAATAGGACATTCCAACGTATCACTAAAATTAATACGCTTTTTTTTAAATTTTTTTACAAGAATTTTTTATCAAAAAGAAGTGGGAGTAAGTTTTTTAAGGAGTCGGATTTGTAAATAGCGCCAATTTCTCCCATAAAATAGATTTCGATTGGGGTATTTTGTTTTATTTCGTATTCTGCAATAGATTGTCGACAAGCGCCGCAGGGGGGTATTGGGTTGCTTACAGTTGAATTACTGGATGCGGCTGAAATGGCCATTTTTAAAATTTTTACACCCGGGTACCTAGATCCTGCATAAAAAACAGCGACTCTTTCAGCACAAAGCCCAGAGGGGTAGGCAGCATTTTCTTGATTGGAACCTTGTACCGTTAGTCCGTTTTCTAATAAAAGGGCTACTCCAACTTTAAAATTCGAATAGGGAGCGTAAGCTGTTTTCCGAATTGCAACGGCCTCTAGCATTAAATCATGAACGTCTGAAGGCAATTCTTCTATAGAATCATAAACGCCAAAATTGGTATTTAGTGTTATTGTTTTCATTAGCGTTATATCTCCAAATGCTTAGTTAGCAATTTGGATTGGTGTTTTTTGAAAAATTATTGAAGACCGTAATCATCTCCGAAATTAAATGTTAATGAAAATCGGAGGGTGTTTTCCAGTGGATTTCTCACTTTTGAAGTGGAGAATAAATAGGACACATCAATTTTTGCTGTGCTATATTTGAATCCGGCTCCCATAGAGAAATAGTTACGTGCTCCTTTATCAGGACTTTCATTAAAATAACCAGCACGAATTGCAAATGAATTTTTATAAACATATTCGGTACCTATGGCATAAGTGAATTCTTTTAGTTCTTCGCTAAATCCATCAGGGGCATCTCCAAATGACTTTAACAAACCAGAGACCCATCCTGTTTTTCTGTAATCGTTAAAATTTTGAGAATATTCTTCGGGAGATACGGTTCCGTCTCCATTTAAATCCGGATTTTGTGGGGTAGGAACTAATAATTTATTCAATTCAACATTTACTGAAATTTTATTTTCTTCATCAAAAATAAAGTCAAAACCGGAACCGATTTTTAAATTGGCAGGTAAAAAATTAGTATTGAATTCTTCATTATCATAACTAATTTTTGGACCTAGATTTTGAATATTAAAACCGGCACGCCAAATCCCGCTAAAATTTGAATATGCTTTTTCTTCAGATTGGTAAAATCCCGCTACATCAACCGCAAAAGTATTGGCGGCTGAAGCATCAGTATTTTCAGTTGCAATCTTTAGATTGGAACGGATGTATCGCCCAGCAACCGCCATAGAAAATGTTTTGCTTATCTGTAAGGAATAGGAACCATCAAGTGCCAGTTCATTTGGAGAAACTGTTCTAGGCTGGTCAGTAGCATCGTTTCGTAATTCTATATTTCCAAGTCCAAAATAACGCAAACTGGTGGCCCATGCACTTCTATCATTAATTTTATTGAAATAGGTGATTTGTCCTAACGAGATATCATTAACTAAATCGGTAAGATAAGGCGTGTAACTTACTGAAAACCCTTGTTCTGATTCTGAAAAGGCATATTTTGCAGGATTCCATTGTTGTGAAAACGCATCTACAGAGGTTGCGATTCCTATATCAGCCATTCCGGCAGCTCTAGCATCGGCAGCCACCATCAAGAAGGGCACTCCAGTTGTAATTACTCTTACTTGAGCCTTTGTAAAAGACATGGCTAGTAAACAAAGCAGCAGTAGGGTATTTTTTTTCATTATAATGTATTGTAAAAGATGAACAAATATACTTTTTTTTTATAGTAGTATCAATTATTGAATATGATAATAGAAATTTCTTGAACTAGTACTAATTTATAACTTATAATTGATTTATTTCAATAATAATTACGGTTTTGAAAAGAGACCAGAAATCTATTTCTGTAATAACTATTTTTTTTGATTATTATTGTGATTCAATTTTTTCACAGAAAAAAATTTACTTTTTTCTGCTAAGTCAAATAACTAAAAAGTTAACAATTTAATGTGTTTGTAATAATAAAAATTATAAATTTGCGTTTTGTTTTTTGTGGTGTAATCCATACGAGATAATTTAAATTTATAAAAAAATATGAAGCTATTCGTTAGTAATCATTATATTGCATCATTAAAATTTCCTTCAATAATGAGTATGAAAATAAATAAAGTTAAGGTATTACCTTTGATGATATCAATGTTTTTAGTCATTGGTGTGTCAAGCTGTAGCAAAAAATCTTCTAGTTCAGGTAATGGTTCTTCAAAAGCAACAGGCTGGAATGCCAATAGTAAAAA
>CANHKZ010000083.1 GCA_947461425.1 Flavobacteriaceae bacterium
AAAACACTTGCGTAAACAGAAATCTGTTGTATATTTGCAACCGCAATTAAGCAGAGGTTTGGTAGTTCAGTTGGTTAGAATACATGCCTGTCACGCATGGGGTCGCGGGTTCGAGTCCCGTCCAGACCGCTAAATTGGGAAAAGCACTTTGTAAAGAAGTGCTTTTTTGCCCAATAATGGTATCTAAAGCTAGTTGTGTTGTTTGGTCGGCCTTGTAAGCTGACTAGGTTTAGTAGTTAGACCAATGAAAAGCTTTCCAGAAATTCTGATTTTCAGAACTAAGGATAGCTTTTTTGATTTAGATCACTACTTAATCGATATAGCGCTACTTTTTTCTACTCAGAAATAAATTTTTAGTTTTTCGGAAGTCCTATTTTAAACGAAAAACCCTCTACTTTCTTATCAATTTCTCTCTTTATACTAAGATTTGGTGCTTTATAAAGCTACTCAAAAAAATAATTGTATTTTTATAAAAAATTAGTTCCATTCAAATACGTAATATTGAAACATTTTTTTCTTTTTTTAGTAATTGTACTTTTTAATTCTTGTCAGTACTTCGAGAAGTTAGTCCCTTCGGAAAAGGAATTATTGGCTAAAGAGTTAAACGAAATCAACTGGAAAGAGGTAGATGAATTCCCTTCCCTAGCAGACTGTGAAAAAATAGAAAATAAGACCCAACGGCAACAATGTTTTTTCGAATTATTAACGCAGTTAATTCAAGAAAAATTGAGTATTGATACCCTCTCAGTTCTTTATCCAGAATTAGATACGATCGAGGTTAAAGTAACAGTATTTCCAAATGCAACGCTTCAATTTGAGCCTCAGTTTCCAAAAGATTCAGTGGCTTATGATACTATAAAAATAGACAGTATTTTAAAAGCTCGTTTGATTGATTTTCCAAGAGTAAATCCAGCTATAAAGCGCGGCATTCCTGTTAAAACTCAATTTATTCTACCGGTTATCCTAAAAGTCGAGTAGTTACTCTCTTTAAATACAACTCAATTGGCAAACGAACGCATCATATTAGGTATAGATCCAGGAACAACCATTATGGGTTTTGGATTGATTAAAGTAGTCAACAAAAAGATGGAGTTCATGCAATTGAACGAACTTCAATTGTCTAAATATGACAATCATTATCAAAAGTTAAAAATCATATTTGAACGCACTATCGAACTCATCGAATCGCATCATCCTGATGAAATAGCGATTGAAGCTCCTTTTTTCGGAAAAAATGTGCAATCAATGTTGAAATTAGGTCGTGCTCAAGGCGTAGCCATGGCAGCGGGACTTTCCCGCGGTATTCCCATTACAGAATACGAACCTAAAAAAATAAAAATGGCAATCACAGGAAATGGAAATGCTAGTAAAGAACAGGTAGCTAAAATGCTTCAACAACTACTAGGACTTAAAACGTTGCCCAAAAATTTAGACTCTACCGATGGTTTAGCGGCGGCTGTATGTCACTTTTTTAATTCGGGCCGACTAGAAATTGGCAAGAGTTATTCGGGTTGGGATGCTTTTGTAAAACAAAACGAAGAACGAATTAAGAAATAGTGTTCAGCGCACAGCTTTTAGTGTTCAGTTAAAGAATCATATTCTATGAGATTTCAAGATTTATTAGCCTACAAAAAAGGATTTATTGTTGCGATGGAAATTTTTGAATTGACAAAAAGTTTTCCAAAAGAGGAAATATATTCTTTAACGGATCAAATTCGAAGAAGTTCAAGGAGTGTTACAATTACAATAGCTGAAAGGTATAGAAAAAGAGAATATCCAAAATATTTTCACAGTAAATTGACTGATGCTGATGCAGAAAATTCAGAAACCCAGGGTTGGTTAGAGTATGCTTTAGCCTGTAATTATATTTCACAAGAGACTCATGATTCTGTCCTTGAAAAGTCAAAAGAAGTTGGTAAACTTATCAATTTTATGATTTTAAATCCGAGTAAATTTGGTTCTAAATCTGAAAACTAAATATTCCTAAAATTGACAGACCACTAAATCCTGAACACTGATCCCTAATAAAATGAGCGGCATATATATCCA
Organism: Flavobacteriaceae bacterium; assembly: GCA_947461425.1. GTDB lineage: Bacteria > Bacteroidota > Bacteroidia > Flavobacteriales > Flavobacteriaceae > Flavobacterium. The sequence continues at coordinate 2,050 of CANHKZ010000083.1, forward strand.
CATCCCCTTTTGTAAACAAGCTTGTCATTATTGTGATTTTCATTTTTCGACTTCGATGAAGAAGAAAGAGGAAATGGTATTGGCTTTGTCCAAAGAACTGCAATTGCGTATGAGGGAGTTTCAAAACGAATCAGTTGCAACAATCTATTTTGGAGGTGGAACGCCGAGTAGATTGCAGATTGCAGACTTACGATTTTTGATTACTACTATTTACGAGAATTATACGGTTGTAGAAAATCCTGAAATTACTCTCGAAGCCAATCCTGATGACTTGTCAGAATTGTACTTATTGGAACTTAAAACTATTGGAGTTAATCGGTTGTCAATTGGGATTCAGTCCTTTTTTGAAGAGGATTTGCAGTTGATGAACCGCGCCCATAATTCGGAAGAAGCTAAAAAATGTTTGGAAATAGCTAGTCGTTATTTCGATAATATTTCATTGGATTTAATTTATGGAATTCCCGGTATGACAAATGAAAAATGGTTGCAGAATATTGAAACAGCGCTGTCTTTTGGAATACCCCACATTTCTAGTTATGCCTTGACGGTAGAACCCAAAACAGCTTTGAACAAATTGATTCAAACAGGAAAAGTAGCTTCGCCTAAGGATGAGGTTGCCCAAGAACATTTTATGATTTTGGTCGAAACCCTTGAAAAAAATGGATTTGTACATTATGAGTTGTCCAATTTTGGTAAAGAAAACTATTTTTCTCAAAACAATTCAGCGTATTGGTTGGGTAAAAAATATATCGGAATTGGTCCTTCTGCTCACAGTTATGATGGCGATGCTAGAAGTTGGAATATTGCAAACAATACAATGTATTTGAAATCAATTCAGAATAGCGAGCTGCCAAGCGAAGCCGAAATATTAACCCAAGAAGATCGCTATAATGAATATATTATGACCGGTTTGCGAACAATTTGGGGCGTTTCTTTAGTGCGAATAGAGCAGGAATTCGGCGCTAAGTATTTGAATTATTTGAAACAACAATCACAAAAATTCATCGCCGATGGTTTACTTTCAAATACCAACGAAATATTGAAGCCAACTCTTAGGGGAAAATTCTTGACGGATGGAATAGCAAGTGATTTGTTTTACTTAAATTTGGAAAAACCTAACCGCTAGGTTCGCAAAGTTTTCGCATAGGGCGCAAGAAAAAATTTATCCTGATATTCAATATGACAGAAAATGAGTTGTCCAAAATTGTGTTTGATTGTGCTTTAAAAGTACATCAAAGTTTAGGTCCTGGATTGTTAGAAAGTGCCTATGAAGAATGTTTATTTTATGAATTAAAAAACCAAGGATTAAATGTTGAAAAACAGAAGCCTTTACCGTTAATTTATGAAGAAGTAAAGCTTGATATAGGATATAGAATTGATATTATAATAAACAATAAATTAATTGTTGAAATTAAATCAGTTGAGGCTTTGAACGATGTGCATTTTGCTCAATTGTTAACCTATTTAAAATTAACAAATTGCAAATTAGGCTTACTAATTAATTTTAATGTTACATTAATTAAAAACGGAGTAAAAAGAGTAGTTAATAATCTTTGAATCTTTGCGAACTTAGCGTAAATCTTTGCGCCCTTTGCGGTTAAATAATTATGAAAGCAACAATAAATAATTTCGAAATAGACGTATCAAAACCAATTGATATTTCCATTCCAATAACGAATGACGAGCAAAACCCTATTGCCTGGTATCAAAATGCGCCCGAAATTACCCCTGTAATTATGGGAGATTGGATCGGAAAAGTGTCTGAGGGACAGTCGTCAACTAATTTCAATAATCTATTTTTTAATCCCCATGCTCACGGAACGCATACGGAGTGTTTAGGGCATATCACAAAAGAATTTTACAGTATTAATCAGTGTTTGAAACAGTTTTTCTTTTGGGCGACATTAATTTCAGTTCAACCAGAAAAAAGGGGAGAGGACTTAATGATTTCTAAAGCACAAATTGAAAAGGCATTGAAACTGTTTCATGACTCAGAAATGAAACTAGAAGCCATTGTTATTCGGACGTTACCAAATGAATTGTCCAAAAATTCATTAAAGTATTCAAATACGAATCCGCCTTTTTTATCTGAAGAAGCCGCTTTGTTTCTTCGCGAAAGCGGAATCCAACATTTGTTGATTGATTTGCCAAGTGTAGATAAAGAAAAAGATGGAGGAAAACTATTGGCACACAAAGCCTTTTGGAATGTAACCGATGTAAACCATTTGAATACCGATGCAAGACTGAATTGTACGATTACCGAAATGATTTTTGTTCCCAATGAAGTGCTTGACGGAAATTATGTGCTGAATCTACAAATTGCTTCATTTGAAAATGATGCTAGTCCGAGTAAGCCTGTTTTGTATTCGATACAATAATGGAGTGATTTTAAAGTTAAATTAATAAACATAACAATTTAGGTGGTATCTTTACTTTCACTAAAATAATTCCCAAACAAAACGATTATGAATGAGCAACTAAAAAAGTTTTTAAACGAAGAGCAAGACCCTAAGGCTATTGAAAAAGTCATGTCAAAATTGAATGACTTATTAATGAAAAATGAAGAAATTGGTTATATAGCAGTCCAAAAAAAACCAGCTATTACGGTTTTGCCAGATAGTATTGTGGTGACTAATAAGCGAATTATCATTTGCCAACCTAAAAATTTAGGGCTTTCGATGAATTTTACGGATTATTCTTGGGATGAAGTTGAAAGTACGTTTGTTAAAGAAGGTATTTTAGGATCTGATTTCTCATTTGTAACTAAAACCGACATTTCAGTGACCATTGAATACATTCCGAAAGTACAAGCTCGAAAAATGTATGCTTATGCTAAGGAACAAATCGATTTGTTAAAGGGAGGTTCAGTCACCAATATCAATACGATAGTAGAAGAAGTCGAAACAGAAGAAGTTAGTTCATTTGCAGAGATAATGCCTGCTCAAACTACTCCATTTTCTGAATTTAGTGCTTCGGATGCAGATCAACCACTAAATGAATTGTCTTCTGACGAACTTTTTGAAAAGTTACAGAATTATAAAAAACTACTCGATAATGGTTTGATTTTACAAGGTGAATATGATGCCTTGAAAAAGGAAATCCTGAGTCATATGTAATAAAAAAGCGGTTTCAATTGAAACCGCTTTTTTTATTTTCTTGTTTTTAAAATCGAATAACCGAGCATTCCCCATGCCATTATAAGCAATAATCCGCCTATTGGTGTAATGAATCCGATAGATTTGAAATTGATTCCAGTTATTCCCGTCGTGGACAAAAGATAAATTGATCCTGAAAAGATAAGAGTTCCAGTTATAATTAGGGCATAAATTGTTTTTTTAGTTTTCTCTACGATCTCATTTTGAGTGGCTAAAAAGAACAAAAAGAACGCTTGGTACATTTGGTAACGCACCCCTGTTTCAAAACTAATTAATTGTTCAGGAGTGAGGACTTTTTTCAATGCATGAGCACCAAAAGCGCCTAAAATAATGGCAACCATTCCTAAAAAAGCAGCCGTTGCAGTGATTTTTTTATTCATTTTTTTAATATGAAGAGAATTATTTACTCAGTTCTACAAAATACTTATAAAAAAACGGAATCGTTTCAATTCCTTTTAGGTAGTTGAAAATTCCGAAATGTTCGTTGGGTGAGTGAATGGCATCGCTGTCCAATCCAAATCCCATTAAAATAGTTTTGCTTTTTAGTTCTTTTTCAAACAAAGCGACTATAGGAATACTTCCTCCAGAGCGAACAGGAATAGCTGGAACGCCAAAGGTTTCGGTGTAGGCTTTGTTAGCAGCTTGGTAGCCAATGCTGTCAATTGGAGTAACGTAGCCTTGTCCGCCATGATGTGGTGTTACTTTCGCGCTAACTCCTGCGGGAGCAATACTCAAGAAATGTTGGGTAAACAATTCTGTAATTTGTTCCCAATCTTGATTTGGTACCAAACGCATTGAAATTTTGGCGTAAGCCTTACTTGCAATAACCGTTTTAGCACCTTCACCAGTATATCCGCCCCAAATACCGTTCACATCTAATGTGGGACGAATGGAGTTCCTTTCGTTGGTTACATAGCCAGTTTCGCCATAAACGGCATCAATGTTTAATGCTTTTTTATAATTGTCTAAAGAAAAAGGTGCCTTGGCCATTTCGGCTCTTTCGGCAGGAGACAGTTCTTCAACCTTGTCATAGAATCCAGGAATGGTAATATGGTTGTTTTCGTCATGCAAAGAAGCAATCATTTTACTCAATACATTAATTGGATTAGCCACGGCACCTCCATACAAACCAGAGTGTAAGTCGCGGTTAGGGCCTGTAACTTCAACTTCAACATAACTCAAACCACGAAGTCCGGTTGTGATAGAAGGTTGCTGATTGGATATCATTCCAGTATCTGAAATTAAAATCACATCATTTTTGAGTTTTTCTTGGTTACGTTCTACAAACCAACTCAAACTTTTGGAACCAATTTCTTCTTCGCCTTCAATCATGAATTTTACATTACAAGGGAGGCTGTTAGAAGAAACCATATACTCAAACGCTTTGACATGCATGTACATTTGCCCTTTATCATCGCAAGCACCACGTGCAAATATAGCGCCATCGGGATGGATTTCGGTAGTTTTAATTACGGGTTCAAACGGAGGGGAAGTCCACAGTTCTAATGGATCGGGTGGTTGTACATCATAATGTCCATAGACCAATACAGTTGGCAATTTAGGATCGATTATCTTTTCTCCATACACAATAGGATAGCCAGGCGTATCGCAAATTTCGACCAAATCACAACCGGCTTTTTCTAAACTTGCTTTTACGGCATCGGCGGTGTCGAATACATCTTGGGTGTAAGCAGTATCAGCACTTACGGATGGTATTTTTAATAATTCAATTAATTCGTTAATGAACCGTTCTTTATTTTGTTGAACATATGACGCTATATTTTCCATAATTGTATTTCAATTTATACCATCAAAAGTACAAAAAAGGAGTGAAATATTTTTGTTTAATTTGCTTTGAAAATTAGAACTTATGTGTATATTTGCACCCAATTCACGCGGATATGGTGAAATTGGTAGACATGCCAGACTTAGGATCTGGTGCCGCAAGGCGTGTAG
>CANHKZ010000084.1 GCA_947461425.1 Flavobacteriaceae bacterium
AATGCATTTCTAAATACATCTTCTAAAATTGCCATAAGCGTTACACGATCAATAAGTTTATCATCTTTAAACTCTGAAAATGAATCGATTAATGCTAAATTTTCCATGCGAATTCTTAATTTAAAATGTTACTGTAACAATTGCTTCTTTAATATCTGTGTAAGGCAGTTTTAACGTCTTTTGCACGGTTTCTTTTCCCTTACCTACTTTCTTTGGTTCTCTTGCTTGCCAAGACAAAATTACAAATTCATCATTAGCTTCTACTAATTCTGCTTCAATATTTTCTGTTGACGTCTTCGCTATCAATGTTCTACCTACATTTTTTTTGTATTGTCGGACCATTTTTAAAGGCGAACCAACTCCAACTGAGGCTACTTCTAATGAATAATCTTGTTCTTCTCTGTCTAAATTACTTTCAATTGCACGACTAACATCAATACAATCCTGCAATGCTACTCCATTATCACCATCTATATTGACAATAACTTTAAAAGCATCTGTAATGATCAAGTCGATTAAAAAAAGACTTGACTTGTCTGTAAGGCACTCTTCTACTAGCGTATTTACTTTTTCTTTGAACGTCATAGTTGTATAAAAAGAGGGGACGATTAGTCCCCTCATTATCTAGATTTTAATAAATAACAGTGCAAATATAGTGTTTTTTTTAATATTTAAAAAAATCGAATACTTTTAAAATTGAAACCCATAGTTAAAAAAAATTCAAAGACTTTTATTTAAAGCAAAGCACTTTTATGTTTTTCAATACCCTCCAATTATAAATAGACAAAAGTTCTACAATAAATTGCAGAACTTTTGTCTATCATAAACTTAAAATAATTTATAACTGTTCCTGAACCAAACTAATGATAGCATTTGCATCTAGTTCACCCGATTGTCTCCAAACCATTTGACCTTCTTTGTAAATCATTAAAGTAGGCAGGCCTTTAATACGAAGGGCTTCGGCCAACTCTTGATTTTTATCGACATCTATTTTTATTACTTTAGCTTTGTCGCCAAGTGCTGCAGCAACATCTCTTATTACTGGATGCATCGATACAGAAGACTCATTCCAATCTGTGTAAAAATCAATTAACACAGGGATTTGTGCGCTTATAAGTTCTCCAAATTTTGACATAAAACCAAAAATTTAATTATTTTAATCTATTTAAAAAAGAGACAAATATTTTACAAATGTACTATTTTTAACGAATTACACTATTTTATTGCTTTTTTTTAGCTCTAAGACAGTTATTTCTGGCATTATTCCAACCCTTCCCGAGTAAGCATGAAAACCAAATCCTCGATTCACATATACATACCTGCCTTTATTTTCATACAAACCTGCCCATTGCTTATACACATATTGTGCCAAACTCCATTTAAAGTAGCCCGGAATTTCAATTCCAAACTGCATTCCATGTGTATGACCCGATAAAGTTAAATGAAAATTTTTAGGGTGATGTTGTACTTCATAATTCCAATGACTTGGGTCGTGACTCATCAAAATTTTAAAATCACTATTTACTAATCCTTTGGATGCCTTGTCGATATCACCCGCTTTTTTAAAATTGTGTCCCCAATTTTCAACTCCAACTAAAGCTATTTTCTGACCACCATTTTCAATTAAAGTATGTTCATTTAAAAGCAGTTTGAAATCGATCTGCTCATATAATTTTTTGATCGCTTCAAAATTGGCTTCTTTATCCTCGGGCGTTGGCCAACTAACATATTCGCCGTAATCATGATTCCCAAGAACAGAATATTTACCGTATTTGTGTTTTTTAATTCTATTAAAAATCGGAATCCAAGGAATCATTTCTTTAGCATGAGTATTTACAATATCCCCTGTAAATAAAATCATGTCTGAGTCTTGTTCATTAATTAAATCGATAGCGTAATTTATTTTTTCCGGATTGTCAAAACTACCACTATGCACATCTGAAATATGAGTAATTTTAAATCCATCAAATTCCTCTGGTAAATCTGGGAAATATATAGGTTGTTTTATTACTTTAAAATTATATTTCCCCTCAAATATTCCATATAATAAAGAAATAAACGGAATTGCAGCTATGCCTAATCCTATTTGACTTACAAATTTTCTTCGTGACGCTATAAAAGGTTGGTCTCTTTTTTTCTTTGCCAAGTAAGTAACCAAACCTTTTCCAAGCCTGAAAAAATCTTCTATAATCATCACTCCAGCCACAACTATTTTTGGAATATAAATTAGTAAAGCAAAGGCTAAAACCAACATTGATTTTCTGGTTTGACCAACAGATCGGTCAAATTGCGAAATAGTATATAATAAATAAACAGCTAACAAAAGAGAAATAACTTGGTATGCCATTACCATTTTTTTTCGCTTCAAAACAATCCGAACCGCTTGAAATGAAAACCATTCAATTGCACCCCAAAAGAGAAAAAAAAATGTCATTACAAAAGCCATCTGTATGATTTTCAAAAATTAGGTCACAAAATAACGACTTAATTTTTTCAAAAAGATTTTTATTGATTAAAATTTAACTCTTAAAGGAAACTTTAGCTCGGTTTCCTTATTTTTACCAATTCATTTTTAGAATCAATTGTCAATGTCTACTCAAAAACGTCTTTTCCTTCTTGATGCCTATGCCTTAATTTTTAGAGGGTATTATGCTTTTATAAAAAATCCCCGTATCAATTCTAAAGGTTTAGATACCTCTGCCATAATGGGTTTTATGAATTCCTTAATGGATGTTATTAAAAGAGAAAAACCAGATCATTTAGCCGTAGCTTTTGATAAAGGTGGAAGCGATTTGCGAAATGATATTTTTCCAGAATACAAAGCGCATCGCGACGCTACACCAGAAGCTATTAAAATTGCGGTTCCTTATATACAAGAATTACTTCGCGCCATGCATATTCCTATTATTGAAGTAAAAGGTTATGAAGCTGACGATTTAATTGGAACCATAGCTAAACAAGCAGAAAAACAAAATTACCAAGTATTTATGGTAACGCCCGATAAAGATTTTGCACAATTGGTTTCTGAAAACATTTTTATGTACAAGCCTGCTCGAATGGGTAACGGTATCGAAATTTGGGGAATTCCTGAAGTGTTGGCAAAATTTGAAATTGAAAGACCAGAACAAGTAATTGATTTCCTTGGAATGATGGGAGATGCTGCTGATAATATTCCCGGCTTACCTGGTGTGGGCGAAGTTACTGCTAAAAAATTATTGAAAGAATTTGGCTCCATGGAAAATCTTTTAGCAAATACTGACAAGCTGAAAGGAAAAATGAAAGACAATATTGAAGCCAATGCAGCAAAAGGACTTTTATCTAAAACCTTGGCTACTATCATTTTGGACTGTCCCGTTGAATTTAACGAAACCGATTATGAACTTTCTAAACCGGATGTTGAAAAAACCGATGCTTTGTTTAACGAACTAGAATTTCGAAGAATGGCAGAACAATTCGATGCGATTTTTAGAAAAGGAGAATCAGCTCCCACTGTTGATGAAGCCAAATTGTACAAAAAACCTCAGCCTAAAAACGAAGATCAATTTGATCTTTTTGGAAGTGCTATTGATGGTGGTTCGGAAGAAACGCGTCATCAATATTATAGTTCACTTGGAAATACCGAACATTCCTACCAAACTATTCAAGGCGATTTAGGCATTAAATTATTATTGCAAAACCTACAAAACCAAGCTTCTGTTTGTTTTGATACCGAAACTACGGGATTAGATGCTTTACACGCTGAGTTAGTCGGAATTTCATTTTCGTATGAAAAAGGAAAGGGATTCTATGTTCCGTTCCCAGAGAATCAAAATGAAGCTCAAACACTAATTGAGAAATTTATTCCTTTTTTCGAAAATGAAAACATTGAAAAAATTGGGCAGAATTTAAAATACGATTTAAAAGTGTTGTCTAATTATGGTATTGCTGTAAAAGGTAAATTGTTCGACACCATGATTGCGCATTATTTAATCAATCCAGATATGCGTCATAATATGGATATTTTATCTGAAACCTATTTGAAATATGCACCTCAATCTATAGAAGTTTTAATTGGGAAAAAAGGGAAAAATCAAAAATCGATGCGGGATGTTCCTTTAGATGAAATTAAAGAATATGCGGTTGAAGATGCCGATGTCACTTTGCAACTTTCTGAAATATTTAATGCTGAATTAGACAAAACGCATACTAAAAAACTATTTGAAGAAATTGAAATCCCTTTGGTTACTGTTTTAGCCAGTATGGAAAAAGAGGGAATCAATCTGGACGTTCCGTTTTTAAAATCTTTGTCTAAAGAATTGGGTGATGATATTGCTCAATTAGAAAGGCGCATTTACGAAATTGCGGGAGAAAAATTCAATTTGGCTTCCCCAAAACAATTGGGAGATATTTTGTTTGATAAACTTAAAATTGGCGGTGCCAAACAAAAAAAGACCAAAACAGGTCAGTATGCAACGGGTGAAGAAATTCTGAGTTATTTGGCTAAAGACAATGAAATTGTAAGTGCTATTTTAGATTGGCGCTCCCTAATCAAATTACAAAATACCTATGTCGAGGCGTTGCCTTTGCAAGTAGATAGTAAAACACATCGTGTCCATACTGATTATATGCAAGCTGTTGCTGCTACAGGTCGTTTGAGTTCCAATAATCCGAATTTACAAAACATTCCGATTCGAACAGAACGTGGAAAACAAATCAGAAAAGCATTTATTCCAAGAGATGAAAATTACACTTTACTCTCAGCCGATTATTCGCAGATAGAACTTCGAATTATTGCTGCTTTGTGTGGAGAAGAAAATATGATCAAAGCTTTCCAACAAGGAGAAGACATTCATAAAAGTACGGCTGCCAATGTATTTAATGTACCTTTAGAAGAAGTAACTAAAGAACAACGTAGCCATGCTAAAACAGTTAACTTTGGAATTATATATGGTGTTTCTGCTTTTGGGTTAAGCAACCAGACTTCACTTTCTCGTGCTGAAAGTGCAGCGTTAATTGAAGCCTATTACACTACCTATCCAAAACTTAAATCGTACATTCAGGAGCAAATTGAAAGCGCGAGAGAAAATGGTTTTGTACAAACCATTTTAGGACGTAGACGTTATTTAAAAGACATCAACTCAGCCAATGCAATCGTTCGTGGCGCTGCTGAACGAAATGCCGTCAACGCCCCGATTCAAGGAAGTGCTGCCGACATCATCAAAATAGCGATGATCAATATTCACAAACGTTTGATTGCTGAAAATTGGAAATCAAAAATGCTATTACAAGTGCATGACGAATTGGTATTTGACGTTCACAATAGTGAATTAGAAAAAATTCATCCTATGATCAAACACGAGATGGAACAAGCTGTGGTTTTAAGTGTTCCATTAGAAGTGGAAATTGGAATAGGGAAAGATTGGCTGGAAGCACATTAATATAATAAAAAAATCCATTCATTTGAATGGATTTTTTTATTATACTCTTGCGGTTGTTTCTCTTTCTTTCAAAACGGTTTTAATGACTTTCGTTTCGTAAGGCGGTTCTTCTTCTGAAACATCTTCCAGACGCTTAATCAATAATTTAGCTGCTTCTTCTCCAATCTCAATTCCGTGTTGACTAACTGTTGTTAAACTTGGCGACAATCTTCTAGAAGCTAATATTCCATCGGCAAAGCCAATAATACAGAGTTCTTCTGGAATTTTATACCCTTTTTTCAATCCCATTCGTAAAGCGGCTACCGAATCATTTTCTTCTAATGCGAATATCCCGTCAATTTTATTGTTGGCAAAAAGGGCTTCCATTTGTTCTTTTAAATCCTCTTCCGAATCAGTTCTAATAATAAGATTGTTATTTACTGGGATTTTATTTTTTTCTAAGGCTTTCAAATACCCTTCAAATCGTAGTTTACCGACACTTAAATTATCAATTGATGATAGTAGTGCAATATTTTTACAACCCAAATCAATTAAACGTTGAGTAGAATCAAGAGCCGAATCAAAATCGTTTACTACCACTTTATCACAATCAATTCCTTCAGCTATCCGGTCAAACATTACAATAGGGGTGCCGTCATTAATGATTTCTTTAAAATGATCGTAGCTGTTCTGCTTTTGCGCTTCTTCAGAAACCGACAAAATAAATCCGTCGATTGTTCCATTGCTTAACATCTCTAAAGTATGAGCCTCTTTTTCTAGAGATTCATTAGAAATACACATAATTACATTATATCCTTTTTCGTCCGCAATTTTTTCAATTCCACTAAAAACTTTTGCAAAAAATGAATTCAAAATATTGGGAATAATTACGCCAATAGTTTTCGTTTTTCTATTCTTAAGATTCAACCCAATAACGTTGGGTTTATAGTTTTTAAGTTTAGCATATTCTTTTATTTTAACTTTAGTTTGCTCACTAATTTCTGGGCTATCATTCAGCGCCTTGGAGACTGTAGAAACAGAAACATTAAGTTCTTTGGCGATTTGCTTTAAAGTTGCTTTAGCTTTCATGTGTGGAGTTTAAAATGCTAAAATAAGAAAAAAAATGGTGGAATCACTTCCTATGACTTTCTAGTGTGGGATTTATCAAAAAAATGCAATACTCTATTTTGTTATTTATTATATGTTAAGCCTATTTGGAACAGTATGAAGTTAAAAAAACCTAAATTTAAAATTACCGATTTCATAAAATCCTTTAACTACTGATAATCAGAACCAAATAATATTTTAGGACTATTTGTATTTCAGAAAAATAATTGTACTTTTGCATCCCCTTTATTGGGGATGGAATGTTTAATTAAAAATAAAAATTGTGAACACATTAAGCTACAAGACACAATCAGCAAGCAAAGCCACCGTTACAAAAGAGTGGATTGTTGTAGATGCTGATGGTCATAACTTAGGTCGTCTTGCTTCTAAAGTCGCTATGATTTTGAGAGGTAAGTACAAACCAAGTTATACACCGCACGTGGACTGTGGAGATAACGTAATCGTTATTAACGCAGAGAAAATCAACCTTACAGGTAACAAATTGGATGAAAAAACATACATCCGTCACACTGGTTACCCTGGAGGACAAAGAACTTTGACTGCAAAAGTATTGCAATCAAAAAACCCAGCTTTATTAGTAGAAAAAGCTGTAAAAGG
>CANHKZ010000085.1 GCA_947461425.1 Flavobacteriaceae bacterium
CCAATAGTATTGAAAATTAATCCAACTAGATCAGCTGCCCAAACACTTTTTTTGATTTCTAAAGCCAATTCATTCAAGTGCATGTTACAAGTATTTCCTTCATACCCCATACTTACAATCCCAACTTGAGCTTTATTTAAGTCATCATCAGTCAATCCTATTCCGTAAAACATTGCCTGAGCAGCAGGTTGAGTTTCATCTTGAGTGATAGTTTTGCTATATTTATTTAGTTCCATTTTTTTATTTTTTTGAACGAAATACAATCTATTGTTTTCGTTTTTCAATCTTTAGAATTTATTTAAATTACACTATTGTTGATTGTCCTAATTGAACAAAATCTTTTTTGAAATATAAATCACCATCATTCAAAATATAATTGGCGATAAAGTCCCCTACCTCATTAGTTCCAAATTGAGAATCTACTTTCAAATCAACTGTGACTACGTTACTAATTATGGCTTTTTCGACAGATTCAATTACTTTTTTTGATTCAGTAATTAAACCAAAATGTTCTAACAACAAGGCTACAGAAAGTATTGATGCTATTGGGTTAGCGATATTTTTTCCTTTGGCTTCGGAATAACAACCATGAATTGGTTCAAACAAAGAATATTTTTCTCCCAGAGATGCAGAGGACATTAATCCTATGGAGCCAGAAATTACACTGGCTTCATCAGACAAAATATCTCCAAATAAATTATCAGTTAACAAGACATCAAATTGTCTCGGATTTACAATAATTTGCATAGAGGCATTGTCCACATACATACAATCTAAAGTAACATCAGGATATCCTGCAGCAATTTTAGTTACTACTTTACGCCATAATCTAGACGTTTCTAATACGTTGGCTTTGTCCACCAAAGTCACTTTTTTTCGTCTTTCTTGAGCGGCTTTAAATGCCAAATGTGTAATTTTTATAATTTCTTCTTCATTGTATTCACACAAATCAGAGGCATAAGTTCCCTCTTTATTGGTTGTTTTTTCTCCAAAATACATTCCGCCATTCAACTCTCTGTAGACGACAAAATCAGTTCCTTGAATTACTTCTTTCTTCACAGGAGAAGAATTCATCAATTTTGGATAGGCTTTAATTGGCCTAATATTAGCAAACAAACCCAATTCTTTACGAAGTTGAAGTAAACCTTGTTCTGGACGTACTTTTGCTTCTGGATTTTTATCATATATAGGATCACCAATAGCACCGAACAAAATCGAATCGGTATTTCTACATAAATTCAAAGTTTGTTTTGGAAGTGGTTTTCCAGTTTTTTCAATAGCGATTGCACCAATATAGGCATCATCAAAGGTAAATTCATGATGGTAAACCTGACCGATAGCGAGTAATACTTTTTTAGCCTGTAAAGTTACCTCAGGACCTATTCCGTCACCTGAAAGTACTGCTATTTTTAAATTCATATTAAAGTATTTTTAAGATTAATAACACAAACATTGACTAGCTTCAATGATTTGATGAATATGTTCATCTTTAACTTCTTTCTTGATATCAGCAAATTTCAAAAATTCAAAATAAACGATATCCAATTGCACTTTAGTTAACTCGTATCCTACTTTTTTAGCACGGTAGGCTAAAGCAGCTCTACCGCTTCTAGCTGTAAGAATGATTGATGATTCATTCACGCCCACATCTAATGGATCTATAATCTCATAGGTTGCCCTGTTTTTGATCACACCGTCTTGATGAATTCCAGAACTATGAGCAAAGGCATTAGCACCTACAATTGCTTTGTTTGGTTGTACCATCATTCCCATACTATCTGAAACCAATCGGCTCATTTCATTCAATTGTTTCGAATTGATATCGGTATATAAATTTAAATAGGGATGTTGTTTAAAAATCATTACTACTTCTTCTAAAGCAGTATTTCCAGCTCTTTCTCCAATACCGTTAATGGTACACTCTATTTGACGCGCGCCATTAATGGCACCAGCAATTGAATTGGCAGTTGCCATTCCTAAATCATTATGACAATGACAAGAAATGATAACATTATCAATTCCTTTGACATTTTCCTTGAGGTATTTAATTTTAGCACCATACTCATCAGGTAAACAATATCCAGTTGTGTCCGGAATATTTAATACCGTTGCTCCTGATTTAATTACTTCTTCGCACACTTGAGCTAAAAATGCATTGTCAGTTCTTCCTGCGTCTTCAGCATAAAATTCTACATCTTCCACATAGGATTTAGCATGAGTAACTGCTGCTTTAGCTCTTACAATTATATCTTCTTTGGTAGTATTTAATTTATGAAAAATGTGAGATTCTGAAGTTCCAATTCCAGTATGAATTCTTGGGTTTTTGGCATATTGTAAGGCTTGTGCAGCAACATCAATATCATTTTTTACTGCTCTAGTTAAACCACAAACAGTAGCATTTTTAACTATTTTACAAATTTCTGAAACTGATAAAAAATCTCCGGGGCTTGATACTGGGAAACCAGCCTCAATGATATCAACACCCATTTCGTCTAATCGACTTGCTATAATAAGCTTTTGAGCAGTATCTAACTTACATCCTGGGACCTGTTCGCCATCTCTTAAAGTAGTGTCAAAAATTTGAACTTTATCTATATTCATTTTCGTTTATTTAATGTAATTTCACATTTCAAACAAAAATATATTTTAATAGTCTCGATCAAAAGTCGATTTGCTTAAATATACTGCTTATAAAGTCAGAAATAACTACGTAAGCAATTTAAAATCAGTATTTTAAATCTTTATTTTTTACAATGGCTAACCATCAAAAAGATTTCTTATTTGTATTAATTAAATCACTTTCTAAATCTGAAAAACGCCAATTCAAGATTTTTGCAAGTAGGTTAGAAACGAGTTCAAATACCAAATTCATCGAATTATTTACTATTTTGGATAAAACTGATGTTTATGATGAAAAATTAATTTTGAAAAGTGGTAGCATAAAAAAAGTTCAATTATCCAATCTCAAATCCTATTTATACAAACAAATATTAGTTAGTATTCGTTTGAATATTCCAAGTCAAAATATCAGATATCAATTGAGAGAACATATTGACTTTGCGACGATTTTATATAATAAGGGCTTGTACAAACAAAGTTTGAAAATACTTGACAAAACCAAACAACAGGCTATAGAAAACGACGAAAAATACATGGCCTATGAAATTGTAGAATTCGAAAAACTAATAGAATCACAATACATTACTCGTAGTATTCAGGGACGTGCCGATGAGTTGGTAATTCAAGCTAAAGAATTAAATTATCGCAATACAATTTCGAGTAAGTTATCTAATTTATCACTTCAATTATATGGCATAATGCTTAAAACCGGCTATGTTAAAAGTGATGAAGAACACCACCATATTGATACTTATTTTAATAAACACATAGCAAAATTTGATGAAGAAAAGTTTGAGTTTAGAGAAAAGTATTGGTATTATAATGCCAATCTTTGGCGCAGTTTTTTAGTCCAAGATTTTTTATCTTGCTATAAATTTGCACACAAGTGGGTATCCCTTTTTTACGATAATCCCAGTATGATTCATTTGAATCCAGTTTTCTATCTAAAAGGAAATCACTATTTACTTGAATCCCTTTTCATGTTGAAATACAAAACTAATTTTAAAAAATACTTGATTCAATTTGAGGAAACTATTAATGACCCAAAATTTCCTATTAATGATAATATAGCTTCCTTGTCTTTCTTGTATTTATATAATAATAAATTGAATTTTCACATACTTCAGGGTAGTTTTGCCGAAAGTGAGTATTTAATTCCTGAGGTGTTGCATAAAATGAAATTACACAGTGATCATTTGGATGAACATCACGAAATGTTATTTTATTATAAAATTGCTTGTATTTATTTCGGGAACGAAAAATATAATGATTCTATACATTATTTAGAAAAAATTATCAATAATAAAAATTTAAGTATGCGTGAAGATTTGATGTGCTTTTCGCGATTATTATATTTGATTTTACATTACGAGCTAGGCAACGATTATTACTTGGAAAATCAGCTTAAGAGTACTTATAAATTCCTGCTTAAAATGAATGATTTACATGAAGTTCAAAAAGAAATTATACGATTCTTAAAAAATTTAAATTCCATTTATCCAGGTGATATTAAAAAGGAATTTATAAAAATGAAAGAACGTTTTATCGAATTAGAAAAAAACACCTACGAAAAAAGAGCTTTCTTATATTTGGATATTATATCGTGGTTAGAAAGTAAAATCGAAAATCGGAAAATTGGAGATATTATTCGTGAAAAAGCTCAATTAAGTAACCGATAATCCTAGTTTTTCAAAAAAAATATTACTTACATTTGTAAAAATGAAAACGTCTTTTTATTAAATACATACAATATGCAAACTATTCCTAGTGTTGACTTGCGTGATTTTCTATCGGAAGATCCGATACGAAAGCAAAAATTTGTAAACGAAATCGGAAAAGCTTACGAAGATATTGGGTTCGTAGCCTTAAAAGGGCATTTTCTAAATGACCAATTAGTAGACAATTTATATACTGAAGTTCGAAATTTCTTTTCCTTACCATTAGCAACGAAATCAAAGTATGAAATTCCAGGAATTGGAGGACAACGTGGTTATGTTTCTTTTGGAAAAGAACACGCCAAAGGTCGTTCTGCAGGAGATTTAAAAGAGTTTTGGCATTTTGGACAATTTGTAAGTGACAACTCAAAATATGCTAGCGAATATCCTAAAAACGTTACAGTCAACGAATTGGCTAACTTCAATTCAACCGGAAAAGAAGCCTACCAAATGCTCGAAAAAACAGGTGTTTATGTATTGAGAGCTTTAGCTATTCACATTGGCTTAGACGAATTTTATTTTGATGCGTTTATAAAAGACGGAAATAGTATTTTAAGACCTATCCATTACCCACCAATTACCGATGAACCTAAAGATGGTGCTGTTAGGGCAGCTGCACACGGAGACATTAATTTAATCACCTTGTTGATGGGTGCTCAAGGCAAAGGACTTCAAGTACAAAATCACGAAGGAGAGTGGATTGATGCTATTGCGCAACCAGATGAGTTAATGATTAATGTGGGTGACATGTTATCAAGACATACGAATAATAAACTGAAATCAACAATTCATCAAGTGGTTAATCCGCCAAGAGAATTTTGGGGAACTTCTCGTTATTCGATTCCGTTTTTTATGCATCCCGTGAGCGATATGCCATTAAATTGTTTGGAGCAATGTATTGATGCATCAAATCTTAAACAGTTTGAAGATATTACAGCTGGAGATTATTTAAACGAGAGATTGGTTGAATTAGGATTGATTAAGAAATAATTATCAATTGATAATTAACAATTGATAATTGATATGGACTTACAAGAACAATTAAAAAACCTATTCCCCGACCACCATATAACTAATGAGACTGAAGCGGTTTTCGAACGCGAACACGAATTATACGTTCAATCTGAACCAATGGTTTGCAAATTTGAAAAAAGAAAAGGAAAACCCACGACAATTATTGCAGGATATGAAGGTGCTGACGAAGATTTTAAAGTTTTAGCTAAAGAAATAAAAAGCAAACTAGCTGTTGGAGGAACATTCAAAGACGGGGAAATAATAATTCAAGGAGATTACAGAGATCGGATAATGAAAATACTACAGGATAAAGGCTTTAAAACCAAACGTGTAGGTGGATAAATTCGATAATCGAATTACGATAGTCGAATTATGAATTTAAATTTTACACACAATACAAAATGATTGCATCATCAGAGTTGATCTTAAACCCAGACGGTAGTGTATATCACTTAAATCTTAAGCCAGAAAACATTGCTAATGACATCATTTTTGTTGGTGATCCTGATCGTGTAGAAAAAATAACGCAATTCTTTGATAGTATCGAGTTTTCGATTCAAAAAAGAGAATTCAAAACCCAAACAGGAATTTTTAAAGGAAAACGATTAACCGTACTTTCTACCGGAATTGGCCCTGATAATATTGACATTGTCTTAAATGAATTGGACGCCTTAGTAAACATCGATTTACAAACGCGCCAACCTAAAGAACAATTAACTGCACTCAATATTATTCGTATTGGCACCTCAGGTTCTATACAAGCGGATATTCCAATTGATAGTTTTGTACTATCACAATACGGAATTGGTTTGGACAATATGCTACGTTCGTATATTATCGATGCCGTAACTCATACTGATATTGAAAATGCTTTTATTGAACAAACCAATTGGGATGTTAACAAAGGGAGACCCTATGCAATTACTTGTTCTGAAACCTTAGAAAAAAGAATAGAAAGCAACAAAATGTTCAAAGGAATAACAGCTACAATAGGTGGGTTTTATGGTCCGCAAGGACGAGTTTTACGACTACCAATTCAGGATAGTAAATTGAATTCTAAAATGGATCATTTTGAGTTTAATGGTAACCGAATTACCAATCTCGAAATGGAAACAACTGCTATTTATGGACTTTCAGCATTGTTGGGACATAACGCTCTCTCTTTGAATGCGATTATCGCCAATAGAGCTAGCGGGACTTTTAGCGAAGATCCAAACAAAGCGGTTGATAAACTAATTGCTTATACCTTAGATAAATTAGCTGAATAAATATGACTTCTTTAAAAATTGTTGGCGTTCCAGAACATTTCAATTTACCATGGCATATTTGTCTTGAACAAGGAGAATTTAAAAACGAAAACATCGATTTAAAATGGACTGATGTTCCAGAGGGAACGGGAAAAATGTGCCAAATGCTTCGTGATGGAAGTACTGATATTGCTGTAGTTTTAACTGATGGCATCATTAAAGATATAGTCAGTGGGAATCCGAGTAAGATTGTTCAAATATATGTAGAATCACCTTTAATTTGGGGGATTCACGTTTCGGCTCAATCCAAATATCAAACACTAGCTGATATAGAAAATACCAATGTTGCCATCTCCCGACTGGGTTCTGGTTCACAATTGATGGCCTATGTCAACGCCAAAAACCAAGGTTGGGACACTA
>CANHKZ010000086.1 GCA_947461425.1 Flavobacteriaceae bacterium
GTATGCAAGTACAAGAGCGATTGACAGATCAAATTAAAGATTGTATTCAAGAAGCATTAGAACCACTTGGAGTAGCCGTAGTAATTGAAGCACAACATATGTGTATGCAAATGCGGGGTATTCAAAAGCAAAATTCAGTGACAACTACTTCGTCATTTACCGGTGCTTTTGAAAAAGACAAAACTCGGAAAGAATTTATAAGCTTAATTACCAGTAAATTAAGTTAAAATAAGTAGTTTTTAGGTTGGAGGTAGGTTGAACTCCCGAAATACTTTAACAAGGATTTCGGGAGTTTTTTAATACAATTATTTTAAAATTCCTGCCTTATAAGTGGCAATTGCACGATCTCTAGCCATTGCATGGTCAACCATAGGTTTTCCATAACCTAAATCAAATTCTTTAATCCATTGTCGGATATAAATCCCTTTTTCGTCAAATTTTTTCTGTTGGATTTCAGGATTAAATACCCTGAAATAGGGGGCGGCATCACAACCTGTACCTGCAGCCCATTGCCAGTTACCAACATTGGAAGACATTTCGTAATCCAATAACTTTTCTGCAAAATAAGCTTCTCCCCATTGCCATTCAATTAATAAATGTTTACAGAGAAAACTGGCAACCACCATGCGCACTCGATTGTGCATATATCCTGTTTCGTTCAACTGTCGCATTCCAGCATCAACCATTGGATAGCCAGTTTTTCCCTCGCACCAAAGCCTAAAATCACCCTCATCATTACGCCATTGGATTCCGTCGTAAGCGGATTTGAAATTGTTTTTTTGAACTTTAGGGAAATGATACAAAATTTGCATAAAAAATTCTCTCCAAATCAATTCGCTCAAAAAAGTTTCGTTTTTACGCACTGCCCAATTAACTAATTTCCGAACACTAACGGTCCCAAAACGCAAATGGGGCGATAAATAGGAAGTACTATCCAAAGCCGGGAAATCTCTTGTTTCATGGTAAGTAGCAACCAACTTTAAATTGTGTGGTTTTACCTTAATTGGGCTAGTTTCAAAACCTATTTCCTTTAAACTGGGAAAAGCAAAATTGCTTTTAAGAAAATTAGAAAAATAAGGGCTGGCATCATATTCTAAAACAGGTGCAATTGTGTGGTATTTTTCAATCCATTTATTTTTAAATGGAGTGTAAACAGTATATGGTAAACCGTCTGATTTGACAATTTCTTCTTTTTCAAAAATTACTTGATCTTTATAAGTTGCAACCCTTACACCCTTAGATTGAAGAATATCAGTAACCGCTGCATCGCGTTGCATGGCATTGGGTTCGTAATCTTTATTCCAAACCACTTCCTGTATTGAATATTCTTCTACTAAAGCCTCCCAAACTGCTTCGGGTTTACCTTTTCGAATTAAAAGAGAGCTACCGCTTTTTTGTAATTTTGATTGTATTGCAGATAAAGAGTCGTGAATAAAACCTACTCTTGGATCGTTTTTTGGTAAACGTTCTAAAATTGTTTCGTCAAAAATAAATAAGGGTATTACAAGATATTTTGACTGTAGAGAATGGTACAAACCTACATTATCTTCTAAACGTAAATCTCGTCGGAACCAAAAAAAAACAACTTCTTGTTTAGCCATTACTAAGCATTAAATAATTCGTCTACTTTGATTGTTCGATAGTTAAAAATAGATTTAAGTTTGTTTTTAACTACCAAAGTATTCATAATCCTACCCAAAAAACCTAATGGTAAAGCATAATGAATTAAATCGGTCATAAGAACCCCGTTGTCTTTCTCTTCAAAAAAATGCTTATGATGCCAAAGCGTATAGGGTCCAAAACGTTGTTCGTCAACAAAATAACTTTCTTCTTTCACCACTGTAATTACTGTCATCCAACCCAATTTGATTCCAAAAAGTGGTGAGACTTTGTATTGGATTATCTGTCCGGCATACATGCGTTTTTCATCAAAATCAGTGATTTCAAATCCCATATCACTAGGTGTGATTTTTTGTAAATTTCTTGGATTTGAAAAAAAAGACCAGCATTCTTGAATACTGGCGTTGACAAATTGTTCTGTTTTTAATGAATATACTTTCATATTATAGGGTGTAGTAATTGAAGGGTAAAAACAACATTATAAAACACTCTTCTAGTTCTTTATAATAATTATTAAACTAATTTTAATTTATAAGTAACAAAAGATTGTGCAAGTAAGCTTGCTTTAGTATAATTAGAAACCCGAATTCGTGCTGTACCAATCTTATCACTTGGGGTTTTCTCTAATTTATTTAATAATTTTTTATAGTAAACATAGGCTGTATAAACTCCAAATTTGGCTTCAATTGGCAATTTGGTAATTCCTTGAAAAGCAATTTTAAAATCGTCTTCAATTTCGTTTATAATAGCTTTCTTAGATTGCTCATCAAATGAATTTAAATCCACTCCAGGAAAATACGTTCTGTTAAGTACTAAATTATCATCTTTTAAATCCCTTAAAAAATTTACCTTTTGAAACGCTGAGCCTAATCGCATCGCTTCATCTTTCAAAAGATTGTATTGCTCAATATCACCGTCAACAAAAACTTTCAAACACATTAATCCCACCACATCTGCTGAACCATAAATATATTCTTCATATTCTTCTTTGGTTTGATATTCTGTTTTAACCAAATCTAACTTCATACTTTTCAGAAAGGCCTGAATTAAATCATCAGATATATTATATCGTTTAACGGTTAATTGAAATGAATTCAAAATAGGATTCAAACTAATTCCAGAATGATATGCTTTATAATATTCTTTTTCAAAATCGTGAATAAGAGTTTCTTTTTCAAAACCATGAAATGAATCTACAATTTCGTCCGCAAAACGAACAAATCCGTAGACACTATAAATGGCTTCTCTGATGCTTGGAGAAAGCATGTAGACTGCTAATGAAAATGAAGTGCTGTAATTTTTAGTTACAAGCTTACTACATTTAAACGATACGTCATCAAATAACTGCTTCATGTTATGCTTTTGAAAATTGTTTATTTATTAATTCAGAAACCAGTTTCCCAGAAATTAAAGCTGGAGGCACCCCTGGACCGGGAACTGTAAGCTGACCTGAAAAATACAGATTACCAACTTTACTACTTTTCAATTTGGGTCTTAAAAAGGCAGTTTGCAATAAGGTGTTTGCCATCCCATATGCATTTCCTTTGTAAGAATTGTATTCGCTTACAAAATCATTTTTACAAAAAGATTGCTTAACTATAATACTAGATCGAACTTCTTGTTGGGTCAACGATTCAAAACGATCCATAATTTTATCAAAATATTCATTTCGCAAAGCCTCGGTATCTTCAATTCCAGGAGCTAAAGGAACTAAAAAGAAGGCAGATTCCATTCCATCAGGGGCAGCAGAGCTATCGGTTAACGAAGGAAAATTGGCATAAAATAAAGGCTCGTCAGGCCACCTCGGTGCGTCATAAATGTCTTTGGCATGTTGGTAAAAATCAGTATCGAAAAATAGGGCATGATGCGTAATATTATCGATTTTTTTATTGAATCCAACATAAAATAACAGCGACGATGGTGCAAATACACGACTATCCCAATATTTTTCGGAATAAGCACGGTATTTATTTTCCAATAATGTTTCTGTGTGATGGTAGTCAGCGCCACTTACTATGATGTCTGAAAAAATTGTTTCCCCATTGACTACAACTCCTTTGGCAATTTTATTTTCTACAACTATTGAATCAATTGCAGCATTTGTAATAAATTCAACTCCTAATTCTGTTGCCAAGCTTATCATTCCTTGAACCACATCAAACATACCTGTTTTTGGATGCCAAGTACCCAAACCAAAATCGGCAAAATTCATGAAACTATAAAAAGAAGGAGTATCTGAAGGTTTTGCACCTAAAAATAAAACTGGAAATTCTAAAATTTGAATTAGTCTTTGGTCTTTGAACTTTTTCCGAACATCACGACTAATATTACTGAAGAACTGACCTACTTTTTTAGCAGTTTCGACAGTAATTAATTCTAAAGGAGAAACTCCCGGTCGATACACTAAATCTTTTATAGCAATGTTATAATTAGATTGCGCTTCCAACATAAATTTTTCTAAAACAATACCACTTCCTTTTTCAATAGATTCAAAAGTAGCTACAATTTCAGGCAAATTATCAGCAATTGCTATAAATTCATCAATACCAAAATATACCCTATAAGCAGGTGAAAGTTTAATTAACTCGTAATAATCAGTTGTTGATTTGCCAAAATCTGCAAAAAAACGTTCAAACACATCAGGCATCCAGTACCAACTTGGACCCATATCAAAAGTAAAACCGTCTATTTTAAGTTGGCGCGCTCTTCCTCCTAGTGTAGCGTTTTTTTCGTAAACGGTAACTTTGTGTCCGCTTTGTGCTAAATAACTAGCCGCAGCCAAAGAGGAAAAACCAGATCCTATTATTGTTATTTTTTTTGAAAGTATCATTGAAATGTACGCTCTTTTTTAATTAAATACTATTTACCAAGGTTTCAATTGATTGAAATTTTTGAACATTTTCAGATAGAATAGCTGGGTTAATATGAGCAACCATTCTACCAATAAACCAAAGCGAAGTTGTATTACATTCTAAAACTTGCTTCATTTCATTAATGTATTCATTTACTTTCCCTTTATCTGGCTGAACCGTCAGGTAGGAAACAAAAACAATAGCATCGAAATGGCTCTTTAAATATTTCAAACTATCAATTGGAACGCTTTCACCCAAATAAATAGTTTTATAACCCTTGGCCAGAATTTCATAATTAAGATACATTAATCCTAATTCATGAATTTCATTCATTGGTAAAGATAAGACAAAAACCTTATCTGTTATAGTTGGTTTACGTATTTGTAATTGTTCTGTCTGAATGAGTAATTTTTGCTTGATTAGAAAGGTAATGAAATGTTCATGAGCGGGAGAAATAGTATCTGTTTGCCACAACAAACCCATCTCTTGCATTAAAGGCAAAAAAACTTCGTGAAAAATTTCTTGAAATGTTTTTTCTTTAATTAGCCAATCATAGGTATTAAAAAACAATTCTTGATCAAAGTACATCATTGCCATTTTAAACTCACTTAAAGCATGACTTTTAGCGGTTTTACTGGTAATAATTTCACGAACTAATGCCGGAATCGTTTCCGGAGGATATTGGGATATTTTAGATATTTTATAACCGTAATCGTGCAACAAAGTAATGTTAAGTAATTTTTGCAAACTTGGTAAATCATACAAACGAATATTAGTATCTGTTCGCATTGGTTCTAAAACGTTGTATCGTTTTTCCCAAATTCGAATAGTATGCGCTTTAATTCCAGATAAATTCTCTAGATCTTTGATGCTGAATACGTTTTTAACGTTGTTCATTCTTTGTTTATTTTGATTGAACAAATGTAAAGTAAAAAATACTATTACACTAATTAAACTATCCTCTGAAAATTCATTTATTATAATTAAGATTGAAGCCAAAAAAAGCCTCCGTAAAGAGGCTTTCCTATATCAAAATGAGTCCATTTTTTATTTACTCAAATACATTTTTCTTCGAGAATATAATTCATAGAATTGATCGTCTTTCAAATCATCAATAAACAAGATACTTTCACCCGTTGATTTCATTTCTGGACCCAATGCCTTATTTACATTTTGGAATTTACTAAAAGAGAAAACAGGTTGCTTGATGGCATATCCTTTTAACTGTGGATTGTATTTAAAATCAGTCACTTTATTGACACCTAACATTACTTTAGTTGCATAATTGACATAGGGTTCCCCGTAAGCTTTAGCAATAAAAGGAACTGTTCTTGAAGCTCTTGGATTGGCTTCAATAATATAAACAACATCATTTTTTATTGCAAATTGAATATTTATCAATCCAACCGTTTTTAATGCAACCGCAATTTTATGGGTATGATCTTTAATTTGTTGCATTACAAACTCTCCCAAGTTGAATGGAGGCAACGTGGCGTTACTATCACCCGAGTGAACTCCGCAAGGCTCAATATGCTCCATAATTCCGATGATATAGACATTTCCGTCTGCATCACAAATGGCATCCGCCTCAGCTTCAATAGCACCATCTAAATAATGATCTAACAACAATTTATTACCCGGAATCGATTTCAACAAGTTAATAACGTGTTCTTCTAATTCTTGTTTGTTGATTACAATTTTCATTCCTTGACCTCCCAATACATACGAAGGACGAATCAATAATGGAAAGTCCAATGTATCGGCTAAAGCCGCTGCTTCGTCAGCAGTTTCTGCAATTCCGAACTTAGGGAAAGGAATGTTTAACTCGGTCAGTAAGTTTGAAAAACGACCTCTATCTTCGGCTAAATCTAATGCGTCAAAACTAGTTCCTAGTATTTTCACGCCATATTTAGACAATTTTTCAGCTAATTTCAAAGCCGTTTGACCTCCCAATTGTACTATAACGCCCTCTGGTTTTTCGTGTTGAATAATATCGTAGATATGCTCCCAAAAAACCGGTTCAAAATACAATTTATCAGCGGTATCAAAATCTGTAGAAACCGTTTCAGGGTTACAGTTAATCATAATCGTTTCATAACCACATTCTTTAGCAGCCAAAACGCCGTGTACACAAGAATAATCGAATTCGATTCCTTGTCCAATTCTGTTTGGACCTGAACCTAAAACTACTACTTTCTTCTTATCAGTTACAATACTTTCATTATGTACATATCTAGTTCCATCTGCTTTTTCAATTTCGGCTTCAAAAGTAGAATAATAATAAGGGGTTTTTGCTTTAAATTCTGCTGCACAAGTATCCACTAATTTATAAACACGTTGAATATTCATTTTGTCCCGCAAGGAATGTACTTGACTTTCCAAACATTTCATCATGTGAGCAATTTGTCTGTCCCCATAACCTTTTTGTTTGGCTTCTAATAATAATTCTTTAGGTAACGAATCTACTTTATA
>CANHKZ010000087.1 GCA_947461425.1 Flavobacteriaceae bacterium
CAATGGTAAATTCAAATGGATATTTGTAGAATGGAGTAGGGAGATAAAAATTAAATCTATTTTTTAGAACAATTAATATTGAAAACACACAAGAAATTAATAATATAAAAGCAAATAAATAGTTTTCTTGATAAATTAAAAATATAATAAACGGTGATGCAATAATCCAATTTTCAATTATTCGCAGTTTTAAGTAATCAACTAAAGAATAGGTGAGTTTTAGAAAGTTATTTCGAACCTCTTCATTTGATCTAATAATTTGACTCAATGCTATCCCAATATAGATAACATCTGCATATTGTGTTTTATTAAATAATTGTAAAGAGATTAAAATAAAAATAAATAACCCTAAAGGATAAGTCAAAACAGGATTAATACCCCACTCGGAAAGTTGTCTGTTAAACATTTTAAATTGTAGAGTAAAATATTTTTTCATTTTAATAATATCAATTATAAGCAATTAGAAATAAACATTGTTTGTATTAAATAATTAATATATGTTACTCTTAACTTAAAAAAATTATAATTGTATTATCTCAAAACGTTGCTCCAAAGGTTGTAGTTTTTCTATTAACGTTTGAATCAATAACTCGCCATTTTTCTCATAAAATTCGGAGAAATTAGTTTGTCGTTCTTGCAAACTTTGATTGGGGAATAATTCGTTTTGCAATTGAATAATTCGGTTGAGTACGTCTGCTAATTTTCTTTTTTGTGCTTTTAGTAATCGTTTTTCTAAGTGTTCGATTCCTTTAATTTGTTTAATTTCTTGGGCTTTTAATGCGCCAATAAAGGATTGGTCAGTTTGCAGCGCAATACTTTGAAGATCGCTAAATTGCTTTTTTAATTGTTCTTTAATATGCGATAAATCCAAGTCGATTTCGGATAGTGTTTTTGTTTTTTGGTTAACCAAATCATTTTGTTTGCTGAACAAATCAGCCCAAGAAAGGCCTAGAGTATTGGCTTTTTTGATTTGCTTTTCATTTGCTAACACTACTGAATTTCGAACCAATAACATGGGAAAGCTAATTTTTGTTGCATTGAAATAAGACTGTAGTTCTAACCAATAGGCAATTTCTCCAGCGCCACCAATGTAGCAAAGATTAGGCAAAAGGACTTCTTGATACAATGGACGTAGCATAACGTTTGGACTGAATTTTTCCGGATGGGTTTCTACTAATTGGAACAACTCTTCTTTAGAAAAAGATAAATCAGTATGATTTACTTTATATCTTTCATTTTCTAGAATGATTCTTTCGCGTAAGTTATTTTCTATGTAAAATAAATTGATTTTTCTCGGGTTAACTTGAATAGTGTACTCGTTTAGTTTTTCAATAGTTGCAGAAACTTCTTTGAACGAAGTTTGGTTTTCTAGTTCGTCTTTGATGTACGGAATTAAAACGCGTTTCAAATCGGCAGCATCAGCGTCGATAATTACTAAACCATAATCGCTAAAAAGTGTATTGGCTAAAAACCGAGTAGCTTCAGCCAAAGTTGTATGTTTCAAATAGGAATTCTGAAATAATTCTTTGATTTTTTGAGCGTTGGTACTAGAGCCTAATTCTTTTGCAAATACCTCAAAAACAGCATCTAATCCATCAGTAGATAAACGACCAACGGGTCCTGAGCTTTCTTTGTTCCAACGGAATTTTTTTCCTTTAAAATTAAAATAATTGATTTCTTCAAAATCGTGATCTTCCGTTGCCATCCAATAAATGGGAACAAAGTTCGACTTTGGATATTTCGCTTTTAGTTCGGAGGCTAAATTGATAGTAGAAATGATTTTGTATAAAAAATACAAGGGTCCGCTAAATAAATTCAATTGATGTCCGGTAGTTATTGTAAAGGTGTTGGATTGTGTTAAAGCGTTAATGTTATTTTGGGTTGCTTTTGAAACAACTATTTTTTGGTACTGCTTTTGTAATTCAGCAACTACTATTTTCCGATTATCATGATTGTAATTAATTCCTTTTTCTAGAATTTGGGCTTCAAAATTTTCAATTATTGGAAATCTATTATAAAAGGGTTTTAGATTCATTTTTTGATCTAAATAATCCTTAGTTAATGTAGAGAAATAGCCTGAATTTTGATAACGTATACAGTCAGTTGGCATATTGGGTTTTGTTTGGAGTAAAAATACTAAAAAAATATTGGAACTAAATAGTTGTGGCTTTCGAAAAATAGTAGCATTTTTATACTCAGTTGAAAATAATAATACTTTAAAAACAATGAGTTCAATAGAAAAAACGAATAATTCTCTACAGCATGTGCTCTTTGGTAGTTTAATTGGAACTACGATAGAGTTTTTTGATTTTTATATCTATGCTAATGCAGCAGTATTGGTTTTTCCGCAATTGTTTTTTCCAGGAACCAACAGTACAATATCAGTTTTGCAATCTTTGGCAACGTTCTCGATTGCATTTTTTGCACGTCCTTTAGGATCAGCAATTTTCGGTCATTATGGAGATAAAATCGGACGTAAAACTACTTTAGTAGTTGCTTTATTAACTATGGGAATTTCGACCGTTTGTATTGGTTTTTTACCAAGTTATGCTAGTATTGGTATTGCTGCACCTATTTTATTAATGCTGTGTCGCTTTGGACAAGGCGTTGGGCTAGGAGGAGAGTGGGGAGGAGCTGTTTTGTTAGCCATTGAAAACGCGCCACCAAACAAAAGAGCTTGGTACGGCATGTTTCCACAATTGGGTGCACCAATAGGTTTATTACTTTCAGGAGGGACTTTTTTAATTTTGACAGATACGATGAGCGCTCAAAATTTTTTAGATTACGGTTGGAGAATACCCTTTATTGCTAGTTCTCTATTAGTTTTAGTTGGATTTTACATTCGTCTGAAAATAACTGAAACCCCTGCTTTTACAAAGGCTAAAAAAAATCAAAAAGAAGAGAAAATCCCTTTTATAACTTTATTGCAATCGTATAAAAAGGAATTAATTCTTGGCACATTAGCTGCAGTTACCACCTTTCTTATTTTTTATTTATTAACGGTTTTTTCGTTGAGTTGGGCAACTTCTGATTTGGGATTTACCAAAAGAGACTTTCTTATAATCCAATTGTTTTCCGTATTGTTTTTTGCTGGATGTATCCCTATTTCTGCTATAATAGCTGATAAAATTGGGCGCAGAAAAACACTAATTTACGCTTCATTGGCAATTGCCGTTTTCGGATTCTTTTTGTCCTATTTTTTTAACTCTGAAAATACCATTTTAGTAACATTATATTTATGTTTAGGAATGACTTTAATAGGCTTAACTTATGGACCATTAGGAACTTTTTTATCCGAATTATTTCCAACTTCAGTTCGTTATTCGGGAGCATCCCTTACATTCAACTTAGCTGGAATTATTGGTGCGGCATTTGCCCCTATGATCGCCATTTGGTTAGCTACTAATTTTGGTTTGACTTATGTGGGATATTATCTCTCTGGAGCAGCAGTAATTTCGGTTATTTCTCTCTTGATTATTAGTAAAAAAGAACATCAGTTTTAGTATAATCGTATTTAATTGAACGATATTTGTTCTCCAAAACCATCCCCTTGAAAACAAAACTATTGCTTGTCACGCCACCGTTTACACAACTGAATACTCCGTATCCAGCAACGGCTTATATCAAAGGTTTTTTAAATACTAAAGATATTGCGTCTGTTCAAACTGATTTAGGAATTGAAGTTATTTTGGCTTTGTTTTCAAAAAAGGGTTTACATGACTTGTTTCAAGCCTCCAATTCTGATTTTCAAGAACAAGATTTTTCGGAAAATGCCAAGCGAATTTTTGCCTTGCAAGATGAGTACATTAAGACTATTGATTCTGTTATTAGTTTTTTACAAGGTAAAAATGCCACTCTAGCTTTGTCTATTTGTCAAGAAGATTTTTTGCCTGAAGCGTCACGTTTTGGACAACTAGAGGAATTAGATTGGGCTTTTGGAACTATGGGAACACAAGACAAAGCAAAACATCTTGCGACTTTGTACCTTGAAGATATTTCTGATTTTATTGTAGAATGTGTAGATCCTAATTTTGGGTTTAGCCGTTATGCTGAACGTTTGGGGCGGTCTGCTAATTCCTTCGACGATTTATACGGCGCTTTACAACATGATCTTACCTATATTGATACTATTTTGCTTTCGATTTTGAAAGATAAAATAGAAATCGTTAAACCCAACGCATTTTTAATTTCAGTTCCTTTTCCGGGTAATTTATATGCCGCTTTTCGTTCGGCGCAATGGATTAAAAAATACCATCCTGAAATTAAAATTTTAATGGGCGGCGGTTTTGCGAATACCGAATTACGATCCCTTTCAGACAAACGGGTTTTTGAATTTTTCGATTTTATTTCTTTAGATGATGGCGAATTGCCAATTGAATTGATCATTGAAAATATAGCATCAGAGACTAGTACCAAATTCAAGCGTACTTTTTTATTGGAAAACAATAAAGTAGTTTACAAAAATAATTCCCCACGACAGGATTACCAACAGTCTCAAGTTGGAACACCTGATTATTCGGATTTGCTTTTGGATAAATACATTTCTGTAATTGAAATTGTGAACCCGATGCACCGCATGTGGAGTGACGGTCGCTGGAACAAGCTGACTATGGCACACGGCTGTTATTGGGGAAAATGTACTTTTTGTGATATCTCTTTGGATTACATTAAGTTGTATGAACCCATTGCCGCCGGAATTTTATGCGATCGAATGGAAGAAATGATTGCCCAAACAGGCGAAACAGGTTTTCATTTTGTGGACGAAGCGGCACCTCCAGCTTTAATGCGTGAATTGGCTTTGGAAATCTTGAGGCGTAAATTAACCGTGACATGGTGGACGAACATTCGTTTTGAGAAAAGTTTCACCCAAGACTTGTGTGTATTACTAAAAGCGTCAGGTTGTATAGCGGTTTCTGGTGGACTCGAAGTAGCTTCAGATCGATTGTTGCAATTGATTGACAAAGGAGTAACGGTAGAGCAGGTAGCACAAGTTACACGTAATTTTACAGAAGCTGGCGTAATGGTTCATGCTTATTTAATGTATGGTTACCCTTCACAAACCGTTCAAGAAACAGTAGATAGTTTAGAAATGGTACGTCAATTATTTGAAGTAGGCGTTTTGCAATCCGGATTTTGGCACCAATTTGCCATGACTGCTCATAGTCCAGTGGGAATGTATCCTGAAAAGTTTGGTGTTATTAAAGATAACGAAACTGTGGGAACTTTTGCTAACAATGACCTGGCTCACACAGATCTAACTGGAATAGATCACGAACAGTTTAGCTTTGGCTTAAAAAAATCATTATTTAATTTCATGCACGGTATTTGTTTTGATTATGACTTACAAGATTGGTTTGATTTTACCATTCCCAAAACTACTATTCGACCCGATTTTATTTTTGATGCTATAGAAAAAGAAACAACTTTTACGATAAAGCCTAATGCTAAAGTTATTTGGCTAGGCGGTAAACCAGTTGTAAGTAATTTTATTAAAACAAAAAAAAGAAACTCCTGGCAAATGATCCGTTTAACATTTCATGATAAAAAAGGGATGTTTGATATTGAGGTTAATCAAAAGGAAGGAGAATGGCTTATTAAAATCTTGGATACAATTTCGGTTTCCAATTTAAAAGTGACGCTGTATCAAGAACTAAAAGCTGATTTTGAAAGTGAATTAGAAGACTTTGAATTATTCTGGTTCGCAAAGCAAATGAACTTGCTAAAACAATTTGGATTATTGGTATTGTAATTGCTCTTACAATAAATTAAAAAAACACCTTAATCAAGGTGTTTTTTTTATCAATTTTAAAATTATTTTTATTATATATAAAATTTAGGGGGGTATTACTAATTTGTATATTATAAATTGTCTAAAAAAGGCATTATTTTATCACAAAAAAATAAATTACCCTAAAAAATACAGGGGGTATATATTTTTTGATTAATAATACCGTAATTAATCCTTGTTTTAAATTGTATATATTTATTTTTTACGAATTTTATTTTGAATTCGATAAAAATGACTTATTTATTGAATAAATTTTATCATTTTATCATAAATCTTGATAAAATCGCATAGTTTTGCTTCAATAAACGAAAATAATTCATCCGTTAAAGAGCGAGTCAAGATTGACTGTTTTCAAAGTTGGGTTACTTCATTTTTTTAAAAATAAAAAATAAAATTAAAACGATTTAACATGAAAAAATTAATTGCCATTTTAGCTTTAGTATTAACAAGTACATTTGTTTTTGCACAGGACACTGCATTAGAAATTTCAGGATCTGCTGATGCGTATTGGAAATATGATTTTGCAAAAACAGCTAATATCCCAACTAGCTTTGCAACAGATCAAAATTCACTTTCGTTGGGAATGATCGACGTTATTATGAAAAAGAAAACTGGTAAAACCTCTTTTGTAGGAGAAATTTCTTTTGGACCTAGAGGTGCGGGTCAATCCATTCCGGATGTTGATGGTCAATCATTTCATATTCAAAATTTGTCTGCGACTTATGCAGCTTCTGAAAAATTAAGTTTGACAGCTGGTTATATGGGAACTTTTATTGGTTATGAAATTATATCTCCTTTAGGAAATTTAAATTACTCTACTTCCTATTTGTTTACTAACGGTCCATTTCAAAACGGGGGAATTAAAGCCAACTATGTAGTATCTAGTAAAGTAGGATTAATGGTAGGATTGTTTAGCGATCAATGGAATACCTACCAATCAATGCCCGAATTTGGATTAAATGCTTTTGGTGCGCAATTATCGGTAACTCCAGCTGAAGGCTTTACCGCTTATTTTAATTTGTTAACTGGATCCGTAAGCGGAACTATTGTTGATTTAACAGTAGCTTATCAAATCACGCCAAAATTCAAACTAGGTTTAAATGCTGCTGATTTTTCAGGTGCAGTAAGCGG
>CANHKZ010000088.1 GCA_947461425.1 Flavobacteriaceae bacterium
GTGTATCTTCGTTTAGGAGCACAAGTTTCTGTTGTGGAATTCATGGACCGAATTATTCCAGGAATGGACAGTTCATTGTCTAAGGAATTGACTAAAGTGTTGAAAAAACAAGGCATGAAATTTTATACCTCTCACAAAGTTCAATCTGTTGAAAGAGCTGGAGATCTAGTGACTGTTAAAGCAGAAAATGCTAAAGGAGAAATCATCACTTTGGAAGGAGATTATTCATTAGTGTCTGTCGGCCGTCGTCCCTACACTGACGGTTTGAATGCTGACAAAGCGGGAGTGAAGATTACCGAAAGAGGACAAGTAGAAGTAAACGATCATTTACAAACTTCGGTTCCCAATATTTATGCTATTGGAGATGTAGTTCGTGGTGCCATGTTAGCTCACAAAGCGGAAGAAGAGGGAACTATGGTAGCCGAAATCATTGCAGGACAAAAACCACATATTAACTATAATTTGATTCCAGGTGTTGTTTACACATGGCCTGAAGTTGCAGCCGTTGGACAAACAGAAGAACAGTTGAAAGCATCGGGAATTGAATTCAAATCTGGAAGTTTTCCATTCAAAGCATTAGGTCGCGCGCGAGCAAGTAGTGATTTAGATGGTTTTGTAAAAATCTTAGCCGATGCTACAACCGATGAGATTTTAGGTGTTCATATGATTGGAGCAAGAACAGCGGATTTAATTGCAGAAGCAGTTACTGCTATGGAATTTAGAGCTTCTGCCGAAGATTTATCAAGAATTTCACACGCACACCCAACATTTGCAGAAGCTATAAAAGAAGCCGCTTTAGCTGCCACTGATAATAGAGCTTTACACGTATAATGTATCAATAGTATTTAGCAAGCCCGTTTATAGTAATAAACGGGCTTTTTTATTATAACTTGTAGCAGTAAATTTTTATATCAACAACCAATTTTGTTGTATTTTTGACTTCCAAAACCAAAACATAGTGAGAACTGAAATCCATAAAACCATAACATATCCAATTGCTTTTAAAAAGCAATTGTTAGATTGGTCCCAGCAATTTCGCGAAGTTATTTTTATGGATAGCAATGACTATCCTCAAGAGTATTCTAGTTATGATGCCATACTTGCCGTTGACGCATTTACATTGATACAAACGGATTATCACAATGCATTTGATGATTTACAACAATACCAGCAAACTACCAAAGATTGGTTGTTTGGGTATTTAGCCTATGATTTAAAAAATGATAGCGAGAACTTACAGTCTACTAATTTTGACGGATTAGCGTTTCCTGATTTGTTCTTTTTTCAACCTAAGAAATTGTTTTTGTTAAAAGGGAATCAAGTCACTATTCAGTATTTGAATTTATGTGATGATGAGGTAGAATCAGATTTTGAAGAAATCCTAAATAAGATTAGTGTTCTTTTTTCAGAAAGCGAAAGTGTAGCGGTTCAAGCCCGAATTCCAAAAGAAAAATATATTGAAAAAGTGAATGCGCTGTTAGCTCATTTGCATCGTGGTGATGTGTATGAAGCTAATTTTTGTATGGAATTTTATGCTGAAAATAGCAGCATTAATCCTTTGGAAAAATTTGAAAAACTGAATTCGATCTCCCAAACTCCTTTTGCTGTGTATTTTAAAAACAATCAACACTATTTGCTTTCGGCTACTCCTGAACGGTATTTGAGAAAGGAAGGAGAGAATTTAATTTCGCAACCTATTAAAGGAACTGCTAAACGATTTTTAGATCCTAAAGAAGATGAAAAATCAAAAAATAATTTGGCTTCTGATCCAAAAGAACGTGCTGAAAATATCATGATTACCGATTTAGTTCGCAATGATTTATCTCGTACAGCTCAAAAAGGAACGGTTCATGTACAAGAATTATGTGCAATTTATTCATTTGAACAAGTACATCAAATGATCTCTACAATTACTTCAAAATTAGATAATAAGTATTCGAATATAGATGTTTTACGAATGACTTTTCCGATGGGAAGTATGACGGGTGCGCCCAAGATTTCGGTGATGAAAATCATTGATGAATTAGAAGAAACTAAAAGAGGTTTGTACAGTGGTGCCATAGGTTATTTTAGTCCGGATGGCGATTTTGATTTTAATGTAGTCATTCGAAGTATTTTGTATAATCAGGAAAAGAAGTACGTTTCTTTTTCAGTTGGTAGCGCTATCACATCCCTTTCTATTCCAGAAAAAGAATACGAAGAATGTTTGCTTAAGGCCAAAGCGATGCGCGAAGTATTGTGCTAAATTGCTTTGAATTAATTACTTTTGAGCATGCTGAAACTATTTCAAAATCATTTATCGAATCATTTTTCTTTTTTAAGAGGACAAAAATTATTTTTGGCTATTAGTGGAGGACTAGATAGTATGGTTTTGTTGCATCTATTTCAACAATTGGATTATGAAATTGTGGTGTTGCATTGCAATTTTCAATTGCGTGGATTGGAAAGTTTTACCGATCAACAATTTATTCAAGAATACACTACTAAAAATACTATTCCATTTGTATGTACTCAGTTTGACACAGAGGCGTTTGCCAAAGATTTCAAATTTTCGATCCAAGTGGCTGCTAGAGAGCTACGATATAGTTGGTTCTATGAGCAATTAGAAAGTCAAAAAGGAGATTTTATTTTGACGGCACATCATGCTGATGATAATTTAGAAACTTTTTTTATAAACCTTTCTAGAGGAACTGGTTTGGATGGATTAACGGGTATTCCAGCTCAAAATGAAAAAGTCATCCGACCTTTATTGGTGTTTTCAAGACAACAAATTGAAGAATATGCAGTCTCAAACAAGATAGAATGGCGTGAAGATATTAGCAATTCTTCGGATAAATACTTGCGAAATAAAATTCGTCAACATTTAATTCCGATATTGAAAGAATTGAACCCTAATTTTATGAGTTCTTTCGAAAAAACACAGGTATATTTACAAGAATCAAAAGAATTAGTGGATGATGCCGCTGTAATGGTCTATCAACAAGTAGTTAAAGAAAAAGAAAAAGAAATTTACTTTGACTTGAATCAATTGTTGAAATTGGCTAACTACAAATCGTATTTGTACCAATGGTTGACTGAATTTGGCTTTACTGCTTGGGACGATATTTATGATTTGGTTACCAATCAATCTGGCAAACAAGTTTTTGCTCCTGAGTTTCGATTGATTAAAGACAGGGATTATTTAATTTTAAGTCCGCTTAAAATGGATTCAAATCAGCATGAATATCTAATTGAAACCAATCAATCGAAAGTTAATTTTCCCTTAAATCTATTGTTTTCAGATGTTGGTGCGATTGGAGCCTCATCCAATTCGACTATATTTGTTGACCGAGAAAAATTAAAATTTCCTTTAACTTTACGTCATTGGAATGAAGGTGATGTATTTCAGCCGTTTGGAATGGCAGGAAAATCAAAAAAAGTAAGTAAGTTGTTCAAAGACGAAAAGTTGTCGTTAATAGAAAAAGAAAACAACTGGCTTTTGTGTTCTGAAAGCCAAGTAGTTTGGGTTGTTGGAATCCGTCAAGACGAACGATTTAAAATTGATTCAGCAACAAAAAAAATACTTAAAATAGAAATTGAAGAATGAAAAAAATTATTGTTTTATTGTTTATTTTTTTGGCTTTTGCCAAAGGCAATGCACAGATTTTGAATCCAGTAAAATGGACAACCCAAATAGAGAAAAAGTCCAACGGAAACTATTTACTTACTTTTAATGGATTGATTGATAAGGGTTGGCATTTGTATTCGCAATTTACTCCCGAAGGCGGACCGTTAGCATTAGAAGTAGTTTTTAAGAACCAAAAAGACAATTTTGATTTAGTTGGTAAAACCAAAGAAAGCAAAACAAAAACGGCCTATAATGAAACATTTGAAGTTAACGAAACTTTTTTTGAGAAGAAAGCCCAATTGACCCAAGAGATTCATTTGACAAACCCAAAACTTACAAAAGTAGAAGTTAGTTTTGATTATCAGGTTTGTAAGGAGGCCTGTATTAATCTAGAGAAGAGTTTTACATTTTTAATCCCGCATCAAACGGAAGTAAATGATGCTGAAGTGTCTTTAGATACAACAAAGATTACAGTTGATACAACTGAAGTTGCAAATCAAAAAGTTATAGAAAATCCAACGCAATCCAAATCAATTTCAGATAATTCTGAAGAAGAAATGGGACTTTGGTCTATTTTTATTATTGCTTTTTTCTCTGGGTTTGCGGCATTATTAACACCTTGTGTGTTCCCAATGATTCCTATGACAGTTAGTTTTTTCACCAAACAAAGTAAAACGAAAAGTGCAGGTGTTCGAAATGCTATAATTTATGGAATTTCGATAATAGTTATTTATGTTATTTTGGGAATTGTTGTTACTTGGATTTTTGGTGCAGACGCATTAAATGCTCTTTCAACAAATGTTTGGTTTAACTTAATTTTCTTTGTTTTATTGGTGGTTTTTGCTGCTTCTTTTTTAGGTGCTTTTGAAATTATGCTTCCCATTTCATGGGCTAATAAAGTAGACAGTCAAGCGGATAGAGGAGGTATCATAGGAATTTTATTTATGGCTTTGGCATTAGCAATTGTTTCGTTTTCATGTACAGGGCCGATTGTCGGTACTTTATTGGTACAAGCAGCATCTAAAGGGGGGATCGCACCTATTGTTGGGATGTTAGGTTTTTCATTGGCCTTAGCCTTACCGTTTATGTTGTTTGCTATGTTTCCGGGATGGTTGAATTCGTTGCCAAAATCGGGTGGTTGGTTGAATACGGTGAAAGTGGTATTAGGATTTCTGGAATTGGCTTTGGCTTTTAAATTCTTATCCAACGCCGATTTAGTTTTACAATTGCATTTACTAGAACGAGAAGTATTTTTAGCGATTTGGATTGCTATTTTTGGAACTTTAGCCTTGTATTTATTTGGTAAAATTAGTTTACCGCATGATAGCCCAATGACTCATATTTCGGTTGGTAGATTGTCTTTTGGTTTAATTGTACTTTCGTTTACAATATATATGATTCCTGGTTTATGGGGAGCGCCATTACAATTAATTAATGCTTTTCCGCCACCGATGGAGTATAGTGAAAGTCCTTTAGGAATAGGAGGTTACTCGGTTGCAACTAACACTTCTGTTTCGGATTTGCCGGAAGGAGCTAAATTGGGTCCGCATCAAATAGTAGTTTTTGATGATTATGACAAAGGATTGGCTTATGCCAAAACAGTGAACAAACCAATATTATTAGATTTTACAGGCTATGCTTGTGTGAATTGTCGTAAAATGGAAA
This sequence comes from Flavobacteriaceae bacterium, assembly GCA_947461425.1. Taxonomy (GTDB): domain Bacteria; phylum Bacteroidota; class Bacteroidia; order Flavobacteriales; family Flavobacteriaceae; genus Flavobacterium. The sequence goes on from CANHKZ010000088.1 coordinate 5,273, forward strand.
ATAATGTATGGTCAGACGAACGTATATTGACTATTTTGAAAAATCAAGTAGTTTTGATTTCCTTGTATGTTGATGATAAAAGAGAATTGCCAAAAAACGAACAATTAATTTCTAAATCAACTGGAGCTAGCATTGAAACAATTGGTGATAAATGGACCGACTTTATGATTTCTAAATATAAAACGAATACACAACCTTTGTATGTATTGACTGATTTAGCAGGAACTAGTTTGAATACAAAACAGCCTACTATTAGTTTTGTCGGTATAGAAGAATATGAATCTTGGTTAAAAAAAGGAATTTCGAAGTTTTAAAAATAAATAGTAATACATATAAAAGGCCGCAACTTATTAGTTGCGGCCTTTTTAAATTTTTATAAAGAGTAATGTTATAAAAACTCTCCGTGTTGGGTAATATCTAAACCTAATTCTTCTTTGTCTTCACTTACTCTAAGAGGAGTAATTTTGTTAACAATAAAGAACAAAGCATAAGAAGCACAGAAAGCGAATATCGATACTAATACTAGTGCTTTTAATTGAATTAAAAACAAAGTAGTATCACCAAAGATTAAGCCTTGGTTGTCACCAACAATTGGGTTAACTGCATTAGAAGCAAAAACACCGGTTAATAACATACCTACCATACCACCAACTCCGTGACAAGCAAATACATCTAAAGCATCGTCAATTTTTCCTTTAGGAAATTTCATTACCATTAAGTTACTGATGATACTAGCAATAATTCCAATGGTCATTGCGTGAGGAATACTTACAAATCCAGCAGCAGGTGTAACAGCTACTAAACCAACAACAGCTCCAATACATGCACCCATAGCGGATAACTTATGTCCCATGATTTTGTCTAAGAAAACCCAAGCCATAGCAGCAGCTGCAGCAGCAACAGTAGTAGTTCCTAACGCTTGTGCAGCAATTCCGCTAGCTCCTACGGCAGAACCCGCATTGAAACCGAACCACCCGAACCACAATAAACCAGTTCCTAATAATACATAAGTAATACGAGCTGGGTTTACTTTTTGAACTTTTCTTTTTCCTAAGAAGATAGCGCCAGCTAATGCAGCCCAACCAGCACTCATGTGTACTACAGTTCCTCCAGCGAAATCAAGAACTCCCATTTTGAAGAATAATCCATCAGGATGCCAAGTCATGTGACATAATGGAGCATAAATAACTAATATGAACAACACCATAAACAATAAGTAGGCCCAGAAACGCACACGTTCTGCAAAAGCACCTGTAATTAATGCTGGTGTAATGATGGCAAATTTAGCTTGAAAGAAAGCAAATAAAAGTAACGGAATTGTTGGAGCTAATTCCCATGCAGTAGTGGAGCTTACTCCGTTAAATAGCATATTAGAAGAAGGATCTCCAATTATTCCACCGATTGTAGGCCCAAAACACAATCCAAAACCAACTACCACCCATAATACAGTAACAATAACCATAGCCATAAAGCTTTGTAACATGGTACTGATTACATTTTTCTTTCCAACCATACCTCCGTAGA
>CANHKZ010000089.1 GCA_947461425.1 Flavobacteriaceae bacterium
AGAGTGGAACAATTAAAGGGATTTTATGGTAATTTAACATCCTATTGTATCATTGTTCCTTCACTCGCATTAGTGAATTATTTTACCTATTGGGGCTTTCAATGGTTTTGGTTCCCTATGTTGGGTTGGGGATTGGGATTGTCTTTTCATGCCTTTGGCGTTTTTGGCTACGGAAAATCTTGGGAAGAGCGTAAAATTCAACAACTTTTAAACAAGGATAAAAACAATAATTGGGAATAATATTTTTATAAATTAAGGCTATGGAAAATTTAAATTTAGAACAAGTTCGTTACGAGGAAGCGGCAAAAAAAGTAAAAAAATTAAAAGGGTTTTATACACACGCTTTAGTGTATGTGGTAATTAATATTATGATTATAATTGCTAACGTTCAAAATGATGAACCGGGAGAAAGTTTTTTTCAATTCAAAAATTTCACCACTGCATTTTTCTGGGGAATAGGTTTATTCGCACATGCAATGGGAACTTTTATTCCGTATTTCATTCTTGGGAAAGATTGGGAAGAACGCAAGATTAAAGAGTTAATGGAAAAAGAACGAAATGCTAGTCAATGGGAATAATAGTTTCAATGGCAATTTCAAAATCAATTACAATTTCAAAATATAATTAGAATATGAGTACGACAACGATTCCCCCTTCGGAGTTCATAGGGCTTAATATCATCATTATAGAAGACGAAAAACCAGCGGCTCGCTTGCTGCAACGCAAAATCGAAAAGCAAGGCTATTCAATAACCACTTTATTGCATTCGGTAGAGGAATCATTGGACTGGTTTCAAAAAAATCCACATCCCGATTTGATTTTTTTGGATATCCAATTGTCTGATGGTTTGTCGTTTGAAATCTTCGAAAAAATAGATATTAAAAGTGCTGTTATTTTTACCACAGCCTATGATGAATATGCTTTGCGTGCCTTTAAATTGAATAGTATTGATTACCTATTAAAACCCATCGACGAGGCCGAATTGACTACCGCAATTACAAAATTCAAAAGTCGATTTCAACAAAACAATATTAGTTCCTTAGATTTTGAAGCGATTAAACGAATGTTAGTGAATCCCGTTTCAAAAGAGTACCGAAAACGTTTTTCGGTAAAAATAGGTCAACAACTCAAAGTAATTGATGTAGCCGAAATTGAATGTTTGTACAGCGAAAACAAAGGCACTTACCTTCATACCATTGACAATCGGGATTATTTGATTGATAGTAGTTTGGAAATAGTGGAAACAGAATTGAATCCGAAAGATTTTTATCGTATCAGTAGAAAATTTATAATCCCGATGCAGACTGTAAAAGAGATTCAGGTGTATTCCAATTCCAGATTGAAAATTAGTTTACCCACCTACAAAGCTGATGAGGTAATAGTCGCTCGAGAACGTGTAGCTGACTTTAAAATTTGGTTGGGATAATTAATTGAAAAAGGTTTTTCGAATACCAATCAAAATAAAAATCAATGCTGAATACGCAATAAAAAAAGGAACAATCCACTCAATTTGTCCTAAAGGCAAAAGCACTGCAATAATAAGCAATTGAAATCCCAAACCATATAAAGAAACTAATGTCATAAACCAGTTGGGTAAGGTTTTAACACGGTACGCATCGCTATCCATTAAGTGAATGATTTTATCGAAACCTCCATAAACAACGGTGTAAATTTTAAATAAAACATTGACTGCTTTTTGACTTTCTCCTGGTAAAGCTCTTGGTGTTTTGTATTCAAAAACTTTACTGGTTGTATCACCTCCCACCGATTTATTTCTCAAAATCACATAGTAATAATTGTATAATGTGCCTTGTAATTGGATACAAAAAAAAGCAATTAATGTAAGCCACAATGGTGTTTGAGAGATGTAACATATTGTCATTAGGAATAGAAAATTCAAAATAATATCAAAAACACTGTCTAAATAACGTCCCGAATAGGAAGGCGTATTTTTTAAACGAGCCAACTCGCCATCAGCAGCATCTATTCCAGATTTGAGTACAATAAAAAAACCAGCCCATTTGTAATGGTTATTGCCAATACAATACATTGCTAATAGTCCTGCAATCCCAAATAAAAGCGTAACGTGAATAGGAGTAAAGCGTGTATTTTTTAAGCTATTGGCAAGAAACTTACCAAAAGGTCTTCCATAATCAGATAAATCTAAAAATTTATTTTGTGCGGCTAGTTTAGACATTGATCATGGTTAAGAGGGTATTGCGACATTATATATCTAAATTATTAATTTATTTTTTTAAAGTTTTCCAAAACCAAATAGAATTGTAAACCAAATAGAATTGAAGCAATCACAATATGTATGGTTTGAGTACCAAATGGGAAATTAAAATAATACATCGCTATACCAGAGAGAATTTCTAGACTAAGCAACACCAAAACCCAGTTCATTTTAGTAAAACCTAGTTGTAGTTTTCTATTTCTCCAAAACAAAAAGGCATTAGCACAAAAAACTAAAATTGAAAAACTGCGGTGGGTATAAAAACCCCCTTTTGGGTTTTGGATCCAAACTTCTTTGGGCAAACCTGCCTCAACAATTGTATCAACCGATTCTCGAACTTGAGTTCCGAAAATGATTTGTAGAATTGTTAAGCCCAATGTCACTAATAAAACCAATTTGAATTCAGCATCAAACAATTTAGTTTTTTGTTTTTCTTTAACAGCATAAATTACATATAATTGTACAGCTACAATGACTAAGGCAGCCAACATATGAGTTGTTATTTTATAGGGATTCAAAACGGAATCAACAACCGTTTTTCCTAACCAGGCTTGGAATCCCATTAAGAAACAAATCAATAGATTAAAGAAAACTAATTGCTTCTTTTCTTTCCAGAAACTAAAAGAGAAGAATAGTGCAATTAAACAGGCAATACCGGCTAATGCGCCAACCAATCGATTGAGGTATTCAACCCAGGTATGAAATGGATTAAAAATTGCGTAATTATGTTTGGTATATTTTTCCCAGTGCGAACTTTCAAAATTAGCTGAAGCTACAAAATGATCTTTGGCTACTAAAAGCGTTTCGTCTTTAATAATCACTTGTCCTTTAGAATATTCTTTGCCAACAGTATAAAGTAATTCTTTTTCTTCAGTAGGCGGAATATAATATCCAAAGCATTTTGGCCAATCAGGACAACCCATTCCTGAGCCAGTCATTCGTACTAATGCTCCAGCAATGATTACTAAATACACTAAAACTAAGGCTGTTTTTGCAGAAGGGAGAAACATTTTTTTCATAATTAATGTACTTTTTGTAATCCTAATTTTTCAGCTCTTTTTATGACAAAATCATAGGCGGCTTGGTATTCGTTTGGAATTTCTCCTTCCAAAATAGCTTCTTTTACTGCTTCTTTCAACACGCCAATTTCACGAGACGGTTGTAAATTGAAAATAGCCATAATTTCTTCACCTGAAATCGGAGGTTGAAAATTTCGAACATGGTCTCTAGCTTCTACTTCTATGATTTTCTTTCGAACAATATCAAAGTTTTTATGGTATTTATTAAATTTAGCTGGATTTTTAGTGGTAATATCCGCTTCACAAAGTGTCATTAAATTATCGACATCTTCTCCTGCATCAAAGACTAATCTTCTTACTGCTGAATCGGTTACAATATCTTCTGCTAATACAATCGGGCGAGAACTCATAACAACCATTTTTTGAACAAATTTCATTTTCTGGTTCAAAGGCATGTGTAATCTTTCAAAGATTTTTTTAACCATTTTTCCTCCTAAAAATTCATGTCCGTGAAATGTCCATCCTTGTTTTTTATTAAAACGTTTAGTAGGTGCTTTGCCAATGTCGTGCAATAAAGCTGACCATCGTAACCATACATCATCGGTGTTTGGACAAATATTATCGACTACCTCAAGTGTGTGATAGAAGTTGTTTTTATGGGTATGACCTTCGATTTCTTCGACCTGATTTAAAGCGGTTAATTCAGGTAAAATAATAGCTAAAAGTCCTGTTTTATATAATAATAAGAATCCAATAGAAGGTTTTTCTGTCGAAAGAATTTTATTCAATTCATCGACAATACGTTCGCCCGAAATAATTGTAATTCGTTCCGCATTTTTGGTTATGGAAGCCAGAGAATTGGCTTTAATTTCAAACCCCAATTGCGTAGCAAACCTTATAGCTCGCATCATTCGCAATGGATCATCAGAGTAGGTGATATCTGGGTCAAGAGGTGTTTTGATGATTTTATTTTTTAAATCCAACACGCCATTAAAAGGGTCTACTAAATCCCCAAACGAATTTGGATTTAAGGACAAAGCTAGGGCATTTATAGTAAAATCGCGACGGTTTTGATCGTCTTCTAATGTTCCGTTTTCAACCACTGGATTCCGACTTTCGAAATGATACGACTCTTTTCTAGCTCCAACAAATTCGATTTCGGTATCATCAAAACGGAGCATGGCTGTTCCATAATTTTTAAAGACCTGCACTTTTGGTTTTTTTGGAAGTAACTCAGATACTTTCAAAGCCAACGCTATTCCGCTACCAACGGCAACAATATCAATATCTTTTTTAAAATTTCTGCCTAAAAGTAAATCCCTAACAAATCCACCAATGACATAGCTTTCTATTCCAAGTTCTTGTGAAGCTTTTGATATAACTTCGAAGATTATATTATGTAAGGCTGATTTATGGTTCATCTACTGATTTGAAAATTTGAAAATTAATCAATTTGAAAATTACGTTACATTTTCAAATTTTCAAATTTTCAAATTAGATTTTATTACTTTCTAATAACTTTTACCTGAGCATCGCTAGTAAGCTTTATGATAGTTGATGGCTTACCCGCAATTTTTTCGTGGTGCAAATTTACAACATAGTCCACACCTTTTACAATTTCAGGACTAATTTCTTTAAATGATTTTGGAGTAGTTTGCCCTGATATATTTGCCGAGGTAGAAACTAATGGTTTTTTCATACGTTCCATTAATTTGAAACAAAAAGGCTCTTTAACAAGACGAATACCTAAAGTTTTGTCAGGAGCTATTAAATTAGGAGCTATATTTCTTGGATTGTCAAGTACTAAGGTAGTTGGATTTTCTGATAAGTCTAGAATTTGCCATGCCACTTCCGGAATCTCTTTAAACACATTGTACATCATTTTCTCTCCATTCATGAGGCAAATCATACTTTGGGTTTCAGCTCTTTGTTTTAGCTTAAAAATTTTATCTACTGCCTCAGGATTGGTGGCATCACAACCAATTCCCCATACAGTATCAGTAGGATACAAAATAATTCCACCGTTTTTTATTACTTCAAAAGCATTGTGAATTTCTTGATTGATGTCCATTTTTAGTTTATTTTAGTTGATAGGAAAGCATTACACCGCCTCTGTAAGGTAGCCACTCTCCACTTTTATTGTAATTTTTTGCCGATTCGTAACGTTCTTTTGTACCCATAATGTATCCTTTATAAAAACCTTGATGGGAGCCTCCACCTAAGAAACAATCCAAGTGTAGTTTATCGTTTATTTTAGCTTTGTAACCAATGGTAGCCCCCATGACATAGCCTAATCCCTCCTCGTATTTATTAGTATTTAAATAGTTCCATTTTTGAAAATTGAAAAGCGTGGCGCCAATATGTACACCAACATAAAAACCATTGTTTTTTTCTTTAAAATGATAACGGTATTCGGGTATGAAAAGGTAAAATTGTCTTTTATTGTCTTTAACCGATTTCCAAAAAGATGCAGTTACATCAAACTGAAAAGTAGATTTTTTTCCAATACTAGTTTCTAAACCCACATTTGGAATAGTTAATAATGTGGTCAATACGTTTCCCTTTACAAAGGTTTGGGCTTGTAAATGTGTGAAAAAAATAAAAATCAGAACGATAAGAATTTTTTTCATGAGAAAGAGTTTTTTCATGAGATTTGGGTGATTTATTTATTTTTTGCTGCTTAGTTTTGAACGAAACCAAAATAGGATGTTATTGTTGTACTCTACCATCTTTTGCATTGCTTTTGATTTGGTTTTCATTTTGTCGGCTACAAAATGTACTGGTTGGTATTTTATTTTCAATCGATTATGATCCACATACACATTGAGTAATCTTTCTGCCATAAATCCAAGAACTCTTTCTTGGTAAGGATTTGAGGAAATTTCTATTTGCTGTTCTACCTTTTCTAAAATCGAAAATAACCAAATCGAATAGGAATGTGTCAATTCTTTAGAAGCGATAAACATGTTAAAGGGCGAAAAAGAATTGTTTTTGTACATTATTTTTTCAAACGAGTCCTTGTATTCTGGGTATAACTTAATAACGGTTTGTTCTAAAACATCAAAATCTTCTGGTAAATGAGATTTAGAATAATGACTGTATAATGATCTAGTTTTTACTATTTTTTTTGGCAAAATGATATCATAACCCTTCAAAAGGCGGTCTTCAAAGCAGTAATTTTTAAAATTATTTATAAGGTAATTTTCAGTTATATCCGTTATTTCATTTGCTGTTTTACTTCCTGAAAAATCAAAAAACCGTCTGTAGTGACAAAGTCCTACTGTATTGACTTCTTCTAAATTTTTCCACGCCCAATAGAGTGCCGTAAGTTCGCAATAGTTTTTGTTTTTTAAACTGATGTTATTTCCAGAATTGTCTTCTTGGTATGGCAAATCAAATGTGCTAATTGCTTTTCCAACATGTATGGGTAAGAAAGTTTTGTGCGGAATATAATTGAA
>CANHKZ010000090.1 GCA_947461425.1 Flavobacteriaceae bacterium
ATTGAGGGAAAAGTCGATGGGCAACAAATTGTAATCATCACACAATACGTGAAGAAAATATAACTTTTAGTTACAACTAAAATAAAAAACGTCTTGAAAATCAAGACGTTTTTTTATTTATAATCATACATCGTATATCCAATATCGTAAATCGTACTTCGTATATAGTATATTCAATTATTCTTCTTTCTTAATCACTTTTCGAGCGACTTCAATTTTAAACTTCTTCCCTTTCATTTTTTCATCTCTCACGTTTTGAAGTAAGTCTTTCACTTTATTGTACTTGACCGCAGCAAACGAAATAAAATCTTTGACTTCAATCAATCCTAAATCACCTTTTTCTAATTTCCCTTTTTGAGAAAAGAAACCAACGATATCAATCTTATTGAGTTTGTTTTTCTTTCCGCCACTGATATAAATCGTTTGGAATTCAGGTGGTTTAGGTAAAGTTATCGCCGATTCTACTTTCAACACTTCCATTCCATAATCCAGATATTCCATTTTTTTCTCCAATTCGTGCATCACAATATACGCGGTTCCAGTAGCTTGCATACGAGCCGTACGACCATTTCGGTGCGTGAACTCGTCTTCTTTCAAAGGCAGATGGTAATGAATAACATGTTTCATTTCTGGAATATCCAATCCACGTGCTGCTAAATCAGTTGTGATTAAATAGCTCACACTGCCATTTCTAAATTGAATCAAAGCGCGCTCTCGTTCGTCCTGATCCATTCCGCCATGATAGTAAGTGGCATAGATTCCTTTTTCGTTCAAAGTATCGCTAATACGCTCTGCAGCATCGCGATGATTACAGAAAATAATTGCTGCTTCCGATTTCAACGAACAAATCAATTGAAACAAAGTATTGATCTTGTCTTTTTCTTTCGTGACAACCAGCTTCATACTCAAATTAGTCTCCTCTTGTGTTTCAGGAATAAAATCTAAAATAGTAGGATTGACTACACGAGTGTATTTTGGAATTTCAATATCCGAAGTGGCCGATACCAAAACGCGTTTGTTCAGTTTGGTTAATTTACCAATGATAAAAGACATCTGTTCGTGAAAGCCTAATTGTAATGATTTATCAAATTCATCTAAAATTAAAGTCTGAATTTTATCGAAACGGAAAGTTCCTCGATCCATATGATCAGCGATTCGACCCGGTGTTCCAATTAATACTGCGGGCGGATTGCTTAAGTTTTTAATTTCGGTATCAATGGAGTGCCCGCCGTAACACGTATTTACTTTATAATCGGTTCCCATTTTTTTCCAGACTTGTTCTATTTGCAAACCTAATTCGCGTGAAGGCACTAAAATCAAACATTGCACCGAAAGTATTTCTGGTTGCAATAATTCGAAAATGGGTAATAAAAAAGCTAATGTTTTTCCCGAACCTGTTGGCGAAAGCAATAAAATATTATTCTCATTTAGAATAGCATCTTGGGCTACTTCTTGCATTTCATTTAGACTTTGAATGCCTAAATTTAGGAGTATGTTGTTGGAATGGTGTTTTGTATTCATGCCGCAAAGATAGTGCATTGGTTTGCGAATAAGAAAACCCAAGTCTTTATTTGATTGTTTTTCACTGATAATTTAAAAAAAAGCTACATTTGATTATTAAAAAAAAATATCAAAAAATGAGATTATTAACCATACTATTTTTATTCTGTTCCTTGACTATTTTGGCACAAAAACAGACAAAATACGAGACCTATTTTGAAAAAGGAAACGGCAATCAGTCGGCTACGTATCAAGAGACAATTGAATATTTTCAATTACTGGCCCATGATTTTGAAACCATCGATATAAAAACAATGGGTTTAACCGATAGTGGCGAACCCTTGCATATCGTAACCTTCAATTCGGATGCCACTTTTGATTTTGAGGCGATTCAAAAAAACAAAGCCATACTGTTAATCAACAACGGCATTCATGCAGGAGAGCCTGATGGTATTGATGCTTCGATGCAGTTTTTTCGAGACTTGGCTTTAGGCAAAATAAAAGCGCCTAAAAATAGCGTAATAGTATGCATTCCGGTCTACAATATTGGAGGTGCTTTAAACCGAAACAGTTCCACCAGAGCCAATCAAAACGGTCCAGAAGAATATGGTTTTCGTGGTAATGCTAGAAATTATGATTTGAATCGTGATTTCATCAAATCGGATACGCGAAACACCAAAAGTTTTGTGGAAATTTTTCATTTAACCAATCCTGACGTATTTATTGATAATCATGTAAGTAATGGTTCAGATTACCAATACAAACTTACTTATATCATGACGGAACCGAGTAAATTAGGTGCTATTTTAGGTTCGTATTTAAAAAAGGAAATGATGCCTAGTTTGATAAAAGATTTACAAAAGAAAAAAATCGAAACGACTCCGTATGTCAATACCATTAAAGAAACACCTGACCAAGGATTTGCTCAGTTCTTTGACAGCCCGCGCTACACAACAGGCTACACTTCCCTATTCAACTCGATCGGATTTGTGGTGGAAACGCACATGCTAAAAAAATACGCCGATCGTGTCAAAGTAACCTATGAATTCATGAAATCCACTTTAGAATTCACAGATGGTAACGCTACAACAATCAAACAAAAAAGAAAAGAAAACGAAACACAATTTCAACCCAATCAAACGTATACCTTGCAATGGGAGTTGGACAATAGTGTAAAAGAAGCTTTTACTTTTTTGGGTTATGAAGCGGTTTACAAAAAAAGTGAGGCCACAACGGGAGAACGTTTGTATTACGACAGGAACAAACCCTTCCAAAAAGAAGTGCCTTTCTTTCCGAAATACAAATCAGTAAAAGAGATTATTATTCCAAAAGCCTACGTCATTCCACGCGGATTTTGGAATGTGATTGACTTACTCAAAAGTAACGGTATTGAATGTCAACCCATCCAAAAAGACACCCTAATTGAAGTAGAAAGTTACCGAATTGTTGATTTCAAAACTTCGGCTTCAGCTTATGAAGGTCATTACAGTCACCGCAATACTGTGGTTGAATCAAAAACTTCAAAACTAGCTTTCGCAAAAGGAGATTATTATATCCCGACCCAACAAAAAGGCATAAAATACATTTTAGAAACACTAGAACCTGAAGCGGTTGATTCCTATTTTAATTGGAATTTCTTTGATCCCATTTTACAACAAAAAGAAGGGTATTCAGATTATGTTTTCGAAGATACTGCAACACAATTGTTGAAAGACTATCCGAAATTAAAAAGTGATTTGGAAGCAAAAAAACAAAAAGACACTGAGTTCTTAAACAATCCAAAGGCACAATTGAATTGGATTTACAAACAGTCTAAATATTACGAAAAAGCACACTTACAATATCCTGTTTACCGAATCAATAACTAAAAAAAATACCCCAAAAAGCTATTGTATTTTGGGGTAAATTATTGAACTATAGAAGTACGAATTAGTCATTCATTGAAATCAAAAACTCTTCGTTATTTCTAGTTTTTTTGAATCGATCATTAATGAAATCCATCGCTTCTACAGGATTCATATCCGAAAGGTATTTACGCATAATCCACATGCGTTGCAAGGTTTGTGGGTCTAGTAATAAATCATCTCTACGTGTACTTGAAGATGTCAAATCAATCGCAGGGAAAATACGTTTATTGGCAATTTTTCTATCCAATTGCAATTCCATATTACCCGTTCCTTTAAATTCTTCAAAAATTACTTCATCCATTTTAGAGCCAGTTTCTGTTAAAGCAGTAGCAATAATACTCAATGAACCACCATTTTCAACATTACGTGCAGCTCCAAAGAAACGTTTTGGTTTTTGTAACGCGTTGGCATCAACACCACCACTCAAAACTTTACCTGAAGCAGGTTGTACTGTGTTATACGCTCTTGCTAAACGAGTAATAGAATCTAATAAAATGACAACATCATGCCCGCATTCTACTAAACGTTTGGCTTTTTCTAAAACAATATTAGCAATTTTAACGTGCTCTTGTGGCTCTCTATCAAAAGTAGAAGCAATCACTTCACCTCGAACACTGCGTTGCATATCCGTTACCTCCTCTGGACGTTCATCGATTAATAGTACAATTAGATACACTTCTGGATGATTGGCAGCAATCGCGTTAGCAATGTCCTTTAGCAACATCGTTTTACCCGTTTTTGGTTGGGCTACAATCATACCACGTTGCCCTTTTCCTATTGGAGAAAACAAATCAATAATTCGCGTGGAAATAGTACTTTGTTTGTCTGCCAATTTAAATTTTTCTTTTGGAAAAACAGGAGTTAAGTGTTCAAATGAAACTCGATCACGAACAACTTGCGGATCGTGTCCATTAATTTTTAAAACACGAACTAAAGGGAAAAATTTTTCACCTTCTTTTGGAGGACGCACCACGCCTTTTACTGTATCACCCGTTTTTAAACCAAACAAGCGAATTTGAGAGGTGGACAAATAAATATCATCTGGCGAAGCCAAATAATTATAATCTGAAGAACGCAAAAAACCGTAACCATCAGGCATCATTTCAAGAACGCCTTCACTTTCTATAATTCCGTCAAATTCATAGTCAGAATGTCCAAAATTATTTTTCTTGCTTTTTTGATTCGGATTTTGATTTGGGTTAGAAGTACCGTTCTGATTTGGGTTTTGTTTATTCAACTGATTTGGATTTACTTTTTTTACCACTTGTGGTGGAGCTGGAACATCCATACTTTCAGTTTCATTGGGAACTAGATTGTCTTGTTCAGTAGCTGAAACAGGAGCTTTTTTAGCTATTTTTTGCTGATAAGCGGTTTTACTAAATCCGCTTGACTTTGTTACTGGCGCCTCTGAAGAATTTTCATTCGACACTTCAGTTACAGTAGTAGTTTCGATATCTGTGGTACCAGATTCAGTTTCTACAACTGCATTTTCATTTATTGGTGCTATAATTCGGACTCTTTTTGGTTTATCAACTGATTCTTCGGAGACCGTATTGGAACTCGAAGTTTTTGATTGTTGGTCCAGAATTAAAGTAATTAGGTCTTCTTTTTTAACACCCGCAAACTTAATGGTTTTAGCTAATTTAGCAATTTCTTGAAGCTCAGAAAGCTTCATAATTTTTAATGCAGAAATATCAAACATGAATGTTCTTGTATTTAATTTATTTTTTAAAATGTAATGTGAAAGATAATAGTGAAGTTATTTTTGGATTGTACGCAAGATGAAGTGCTTACGATATTACTATGCAATAATACGAATATTTTTTTATCATACAATAGTATTTATAAAAAAGAAACTTTATTTTTGTTTCCACAATTGTTTACAATGATACAACGAATCCAAACTTTATATTTACTAATTGCATTTGTAGTTACAGGAATGTTACCCTTTGTCTTTCCTTTATGGACAACTGCAGACAATAAAGATTTTTTATTTGTGCAAAATCAATTGTATGTACTACTTTTTGGTTTAAGTACAACATTGAGTTTGTTGAGTATTATCTCGTTCAAAAAAAGACAACATCAGTTTGTTATCGGCAGATTGAATATCATATTAAATTTAATTTTATTAGGATTATTTGTATATCATTCACTAAATCTATCCGGAGAAACTCCAGCAGTTTCAGAGAAGGGTATTGGGATGTTTCTACCTATCTTGGCTATCGTATTATTAGGTTTTGCTAATAAGGCCATCAAGAAGGATGAAGATCTTGTAAAATCTGTGGATCGTTTGAGATAAACCTATAAACTTAGTTTATTAGTGCGAAAAAAACCCGAATGTAACTATTCGGGTTTTTATTTTTATTTGATTTTTGGCATAAAAAAAGTAGAGTTTGTCAAATTTTCTTACATTTGAAAATTAAGACAACTCAAAATCAATGGAACAAAAAATACGAATTTACCTCGCCGACGACCACCAAGTGTTACTTGATGGCATCCATTTTTTGTTAAAAACAATCCCAAATTTTGAAGTGGTTGGGTTTTCTTTAAATGGAAATAACTTATATCAAGATGTAATTGATTCTAATGCTGCTATTCTAATTTTAGATTTGAATATGCCTGAAAAAGATGGAATTAAAGTTATTAAAGATTTTTCTGAAAAAGGAATTCCGTGCAAAGTCATAATATTGTCAAGTTATGACGACTTAAAACTAATTAAAGAAGTGATGCGATTAGGAGCCAGCGGTTACCTAACAAAAAAATGTGCTGGCGAAAACATTGTTGAGGCTATTATAGCAGTGAGTAATGGTGAAGATTATTTTTGCAATTCAGTCAGAGAAAAAATATTCAATTTAGTTAAAAAAGACAATCAAAAAGTAAATCAGAGTTTTACACTAGCAAATACTATTTTAACGGAGAGAGAATTAGAAGTAATTACCTTAATTGGATTGGAATTGAGCGGAAAAGAAATAAGTGAAAATCTTTTTATTAGCACTAATACCGTTGAAACACACCGCAAAAATATTATGAAAAAAATTGGCGCCAAAAACACCATTGGACTCGTAAAATATGCCATAAATAATAATTTA
>CANHKZ010000091.1 GCA_947461425.1 Flavobacteriaceae bacterium
CTTCATAGGAATTAGGATAAGGGATTTTATCTGTAAAAGATTTGAAATATACACCCACCATAAAAGGCATTTGTCCAAAAAGTGAAGCGAAAAATAAGAGAACAGAACCAATTAAATATTTCCAAAATACTTTTTCTTTTGGATTTACTTGTGTTAAAAACATAACGATATTTATAAATTATGACATTAAAATTACGGTATTAATTTCAATTTTCATTACTTCGCAAAAATTTTAAAAGAATAATGATCCAAATATACCATAACCCGCGTTGTGGAAAGTCAAGAAATTGTTTGGCTTTTTTACGGGAAAAAGAATCAAATATTGAAGTGATGCACTATCTAGATACCCCTCCAACGGTTGAAGAAATTAAAATAGTGATTCAAAAGTTAAACATGCAACCTATTCAATTAGTGCGAGTAAAAGAAAGCATCTGGATTGAAAAGTATAAAAATAAATCCTTAAATGAAGATGCTATCATTCAAGCATTGACGGAGCATCCAATACTAATCGAAAGACCTATTGTTATAAAAGGAGAAAAAGCCATTATCGGAAGAAACCCAGAATTAGTAACACAATTTTTCTTAAAATCAATTTAACTCAAATTTGTGAGTTGACTAATGTAACCCTTTCCCCTTTCTAGAGTCTAAATAAAATAACTAAAATCATTATTGATGAAAAAAATAAATGCTATTGCATTAATTGTATTGTTTCTTAGCAGTATAGTAAGTTTTGGTCAACAAGCGCCAATTGTAAAAAACAAATTAAAAATAACGGGGAAAGTTGTTGAAAAAACAACTAAACAGCCTTTAGAATACGCCACAATTACATTAAGACTACCTAATAACCCAAAAGCGGTTACCGGAGGAATTACCAACAATAAAGGAGATTTTTCTCTTGAAGTAGCCACCGGAACCTATGATATTACAGTAGAATTTATCTCTTTTAAATCTATTGAAATTAAAGGAAGAAGTTTTGAGTCCAATACTAATTTAGGAACTTTAGGCTTAACAGAAGATGCTGCTCAATTAAACGAAGTGGTGGTTCGTGCAGAAAAAACAACAGTTGAAATCAAATTAGATAAAAAAGTATTTAATGTAGGAAACGATTTGATGGTAAAAGGTGGAACTGTAAGTGATGTGCTTTCCAACATACCCTCGGTATCCGTTGATGTAGAGGGAAATGTTAGTTTAAGAGGAAATGAAAATGTTAGAATCCTGATAGATGGAAGACCTTCAAATGCTATCAATATAGTGGAAGCACTGCGAATTATTCCAGCTGATGCAATTGATAAAGTAGAAGTAATTACGAATCCATCAGCAAGATACGATGCGGAAGGTGGTGGAGGTATTTTGAATATTATTTTGAAAAAAGGCAAAAACCAAGGGTTTAATGGGACATTTATTGCTAGCGGTGGAATTCCAGAAAATTCAGGTTTAACAGGTACAGTAAACTACAAAACAAAAAGCGTTAGTTTATTTACTACGCAAGGATATAGCTTACGAAGCAGTCCTGGAAATATGATGAACGAAACCGTTTACCTCAACTCCGATAATTCGATCAAAAACTATATAATTGAACCTAGAACTAATGATCGATATGGTAAAGGCTACAATGCTAATATTGGAATGGATTTAACTTTAGACAAGTCAACTAATTGGACTAATACTTTCAATTACAGAAATAATCTAGGAATTAATAATGATTTGGTTTTTCAAAATTACCGCACGGCATTAAACGAATTTGACAATACCAAAAGACGTTTGAATCGTGAAAATAGTGACAGTGAAAACTTTGAGTTTACTACTAATTTCTCAAAAAACTTTAAAAAACCCGGTCATAAATTTAGTATAGACGGTTCTATTTCTTCCAATAATGATGATAATACAGCATTTATTACAGAAACCGCTACTAATACAACCCTTACCAAAATAGACAACACACTTAATAATCAAAAACAAGATAGAATTTTAATTCAAAGTGATTATGTGTTACCACTTAAAAACGGCAGTCAATTTGAAGCAGGATATCGAGGTGATTTTTCAGAGCTTTTAACTGATTATGAAGTTGTTAATAATGGTATCATCAATACTAATTTTACAAATCTGTTGCAATACAAAGAAAAAGTAAATGCCGTATATACTCAATATGGTTTCAAAAAAAGTAAAGCCTCAATCCTTCTAGGATTACGCTATGAGGATTCAAACATTGAAATTAATCAGTTAGCTACCGCTGATTTCAATACTAAAAAATACGGAAATTTATTTCCTAGTGCATTTTTTACTTATGAATTATCGGATAAAGCAAGTACTTCAATAAGTTATAGCCGAAGAATTCAGAGACCGAGAGGCCGACTATTAAACCCATTTAGCAATTTGTCCAGTAACATAAACCTATTTGTTGGTAATCCCGATCTAGATCCGTCCATGACAGATGCGTTAGATTTTGGATATATCAAACGCTGGTCTAAATTGACGTTAAGTACTTCTTTGTACGTAAACAAAACAAATGACGCATTTCAATATGCTCGAAGAGAATCGGGTACATTTGTCAACGGAACGCCAATCATTATCACTTCCCCAATCAATATTGCTACCGAATATCGTTCGGGTTTTGAGTTTACATTGAATTATTCGCCCTATAAATGGTGGAAATTAAATTCCAACTTTAATTTTTTTAGAAGTGAAACCAATGGCGATTTTACATACACCAATTTTAATAACCAAAAGATTGTACAAAACTTTGACAATGTTGCCACTTCATGGTTTAGCCGATTGACATCTAAAATAACCCTTCCTTCCAAAATTGATTGGCAAACCAATTTAATGTATATGGGCGGTCAAACCAATGCACAAGGAAGAGTTTTAGGGAATTTTAGTGCTAATTTGGCCTTTAGCAAAGATGTTTTAAAAGATAAAGGAACATTCACTTTGAATGTAAGTGACGTGTTTAATGGTAGAAAAAGAATTATGGAAACATACTTGCCTGGAGTTTTGAGTTCAAGTTCAGAAATGCAATGGCGAGTTAGACAAGTAACTTTATCATTTACGTATCGTTTTAACAAACCTAAAAACGAAAGAGAAAGACAACCTAAGAAAATGAACGAAGGTGGAGGCGAAATGGAATATCAAGGATAGTGATTATCCAAAATAGTTGAAAATCAATTTATTTAAGCATAAAAAAAGCTCCGAAATTTCGGAGCTTTTTTTATGAAACAATCAAATTAAACTGACTGCTCTTCTTTCTTTTTTGCTTTCTTTTCTTTGTAGGCTTCCCAAGAAGCACCACCCACCCAATACGACACGAATCCAACTAAGAAAAACATTAGCCAAAATCCCATTGTCAAAATGGTTAAAAAAAGTAAAAAGCCTAAGTACTGTGAAAAAGTAAACATATTTTCCGGAATTTGTTTATATAATTACAAATGTATGTTTAATATTTTGGCTTGACAACAAAAAATAAAAATTACTTGATCTTTTTTATTTTAGGCATTTTGACCCTGTTTTGAATAGTGCTTGCCGATTTCAATACGTAATAAATCGTTAAAGATTGGCTATTTAAAAAAAGTTGGTATACAATGTTGGGTAAGCTGATTTCCAATGTATTCACTCGTTTCCCTTGGAAATTCGGTGGTGACATCTGGGATAGCCACTACTACAATTGCAGCGGGATGAAAAATATCTACTTCTTTATGCTCTATTGGCAAATATCCATAAAATGGTGCTTCAAAAGTGGACTGACGTACTGTGCAAGAAATTAAATTATGGCTTGAAGGAGTCAAATCGGCTAGCACTCTAAGTTTACAATCTTTCTGCATAAGCATCTCTTGAGAAACAACTACTTCTTGAGAACCAATTTTGGACACTACTATAAAAATATCTGAAACTTTAGTTAAGGACATTAAAGTTTCCGAATCCAAACCATCGACCACTGTATATACAGATTGCGCGAAATTTTTAGAGAGAAAATCGGAAGTATTCACTTTTTTGATTTTTATTGCTTTCAGAATCCTATCAGTTCCTTGCAGCTGTTCATCTGAACCAATAACAGCAATTTTTAAAGGTGGTAAAACAGTTCGCTTTAGATAGGAAATCAATGAGTCTTGGTCTGAAAAAGTAGTGAATGCTGGTAATTTAAACAATTCAAATTTCATTCCGAAAGCCCTAAAGGCATTATATGTTCCCACCAAACTGACTAGGGAATCCAAGGTGAATAATGGTGCGTCAGCATGTACTAGATCAGTGACAAATAAATAATTCTTTTTCGGAATTAAATTCGATGAATTAATGGGATTGATCCCAATAAAAACATCGCAATCTGTACAACTTGAAACTATCGCTACACCACAATGCTTGTATTCATCATCCGAAAATATACGATTGGAACTCGACTCTACTTCAAAGTGAGCATTAGGGTATATTGTCATTAAATGTTGCACCATTTTTGGTGAAAACGGAGCTCTTTGATCCTTCAATGCTATCGATTCCCTTACAATTCCAAATTTTAAACTCATCACTTTTTATTTAAGTACTACTATTTGCTATTGCAATTGAATTAGGTAAAAAAACTTTTGATTTTTTTTAATGTCCCCAATAGAATTACATAGGCTGATATTCAATTAAATACCCATTTAATAACATTGAATTGTGGATAAATAAGTCGATGATTATTGAAAAAAAACATCGAAAAAACATTGAATTCAATATATTTGTGAATAACATACCACCTCAGAAATGAAATATTTTAAGAATGCAAATATAGTACAAATACTGGTTTTATCTTTGGTTTTAAACTCTTGCGGTAAAGACAAATCAGTATCAGATATCAAGGATTCCGAACTTCCTGAAAATGTGCTTCCGAAGATGAAATCCTTTACCAATGAAGAACCCAAACTTAGTGATGCGTATTTAAAAACCACCCGACAAAAGATTGCGCATTTTTATAATAAAAACTGGTCCAGAAAAAGTGCGAATGGGGCTTTTTTAGTAGCAAAAAATGGTCAAATCATTTTTGAAAAATACGATGGTTTGGCAAACCTAAGTAAAAAAGACCCAATTACACCTAACACACCATTGCATATTGCTTCAGTAAGCAAAGTGTTAACAGCTGCTGCTGTATTAAAATTAGTGAATGCAAACCGTTTGGATTTAGATCAAAAAGTAACTACTATTTTAGCAGAATTTCCATTTCCAGACGTTACTGTCAGAATGCTATTAAATCACCGCAGTGGATTGCGCAACTATGCCTATTTTACAGACAGAAACGATGGAGTTTGGGACCGTCATAACCGTTTGACTAATCAAGACATTCTGACGCTTCTAGCGACAAAAAATATTGGATTAGAATCAAAAACCAATACTCGCTTTGCATATTGCAATACGAATTACGCCATGTTAGCCTTAATAATCGAAAAAATCACCAAAAAAAGCTATAAAAGTGCCATGGCTGAAATGATTTTTAAACCACTCGGAATGACAAATAGTTTTGTATTTGAATATGAAAAAGACAAAGACCGAATTGTACCTTCCTACAAAGCAAACCGAGTAGAAATTGGCAAAGATTATTTAGACGAGGTGTATGGTGATAAAAACATTTACTCAACTGTAAGAGATCTTTTAAAATTTGATAGAGCTCGAAGTAGGAAAGATTTCTTAGAACCCAAATTAGCCAAACAAGTTAATGTTGGGTATAGTAATGAGAAAGAGGGTGAAAAAAATTATGGTTTGGGTATTCGGATGATAAACTGGAAGAGCGGACAAAATTTTTATTTTCATAATGGCTGGTGGCATGGAAACACATCTGCCTATATCACCCTACCAAAAGAACAAGTTACCATTATTGCTTTGTCCAACAAAATGAATAAAAGTACTTATAACGTTAAAAAAGTAGCGCCATTATTTGGTGACTATCCTTTTGAAATCGAAACGGAAGAATAATTCGATTTACGATATACTATTTACGATATACGATTTACGATATTCTTGTTGTAATTTGGAATTTGAAATACCCAAATCAATTCGTTTTTATCCCTTAAAAAGATTTACCTTTGCCATTCGGTTTTTGGAACAGTTATTGACTATTTCATTATCGAAAAGGGGTCGACTGGTTTTGACAGCAAGTCGAATTGAAAAGTAAGCAGGTCGAGAACTGAAGTAATTCTCGTTAATAAAAGGCTTCACACTTTTTACACGGCGAAGGAAACTACGCTCTTGCTGCATAATCTGAATTATAGTAAGATTAGCCTCGTCCTACCAGGTAGGAAAGCAGGATTCTTCTCAAAGGCTTTGGTTTATAGCATTTGATCTAGGGGAATCGTAAATATAAACCTAGATTTTCGTTGGTTTCGGACGATTTTCGAAAATTAAGAGACTAAGTGTTTTGTGGCTGTTTCTGGCCTAGCTCAACATCGAAAATTCAATCAGAAAATAAGCCTGTAGAAAGCTCTTTAGTTGCTTGTTTGGACCCGGGTTCGATTCCCGGCGACTCCAC
>CANHKZ010000092.1 GCA_947461425.1 Flavobacteriaceae bacterium
TAGCAGCAAAGTGACTAATAGAGGGGAAGTAGGTAGGTTGAATAAGAATGTTCATCAAAACTGTAGCGATTTTTTAATGTAACAATGTGAAAATGTAAGAATGGATTATTCGTTACATTTTCACATTGATCAATTGGTTACATTGATTTTCTTTTCTTCCAAAAGTACTCTCCAATGAAATAAGCCACTAATGCCATTAGGAAAAATTTAAAATAGGATTGCGGTTCTCCTTCGCCACTAACCGTGGTGAATAAACGCTCCCAACGAATTTTTTTCATTCCTTTGGCATTGGAATCATAGCTCATCCAAATAAAAGTTGGTTTTCCAACAATATGATTTTCTGGAACATAACCCCAATAACGACTGTCTTCTGAATTATGGCGATTATCTCCCATCATCCAATAATAGTTTTGTTGGAAGGTATATTCGGTAACTACTTTTCCATTAATTCGGATTTCATTACCTGTAACTTTTAAATCATTTTTTTCGTAATCGGTGATAATGGCTTTGTAGAATGGTAAGGTTTCCAAATTTAAAGCCACTGTTTTTCCTTGTTGTGGAATATAAATTGGACCAAAATTATCGCGATTCCATTTATTAATATGTGGAAAAATACCTGGCTCAACTTCTTTTGAAATGATTTTTTGGACTCCCGTGATTCCAGGAATTTGTTGTAATCTTTCAGCATTAGCAGCAGTTAAAGCGGCGATGAATAATGTGTCTCTTTTTTCGGCATCCATAAAACCTGCTCCATCTGTGATATCCATATCTTTTAAAAGATACTCAAAATCGATAGACGTCTTTCCATCTAAAGCTACTTTATATGAAAATTGAGGTTTAGCTCTTTCAGGTAAAATCAATTCTTTTCCGTTTACATAAACAACCCCGTCTTTGATTTCTAATTGGTCACCTGGGATACCCACACAACGTTTGACATAGTTCGATTTTTTATCGATTGGTTTATCAACTCTTAATCCTGAATTGTCTCTGAATTTGTAAACTGTATCTATAGGCCAATTGAATACTACAATATCATTTCTTTCAACAGATTGAAATCCTGGAATTCTGAAATAGGGTAATTCTGGCCAACTAAGATAGGATTTGTTTTTGGTCAAAGGAATGGTGTCATGAACCATTGGTAAAGCTACGGTTGTCATTGGAGTTCTTGCACCGTAGTTGACTTTACTCACAAACAAAAAGTCTCCTACTAATAATGATTTTTCAAGTGATGAGGTAGGAATAGTAAAAGGTTGAATGAAATAAGTATGAACAAAAGTAGCGACTACAATAGCAAAAAGTAATGAATTGATAGTATCTGCTGTTTTGTTAAGGGGTTCATTACTTCTGTCGGGACTGTAGTTTAATTTTTGAGTATAATTAACATAGGCTATATACAAACCGAAGGTAATAATACCTAATAATTTATCTTTTGTGGAGTTTTTACCAAAACTGCTCAGTGTTTCTAACCAAATTGCAGGAAATACAATAAGATTAATGATAGGGATGAAAAGTAAAATAGTCCACCAACTTGGCCGACCAATGATTTTCATTAAAATTATAGCATTGTATACTGGAATAGCTGCTTCCCAATTTTTTCTTCCTGCTGCTATATATAATTTCCATGTTCCAACAAAGTGAACAACTTGTATTGCTAAGAAAAAAACAAACCATTGTACTACTGTCATAATCGTGTATTTTTATGTTTTAACTTCCGTGATTATTTAAAATTTAATACGTCTTTCATTGTAAAAACGCCATGTTTTCCTGCTAACCATTCCGCTGCAATTACAGCGCCCAAAGCAAATCCTTCTCGATTGTGAGCAGTATGTTTTATTTCGATGCTATCTACCACAGATGCGTAAGTTACCGTATGTGTTCCTGGTACATCTGCAATTCGTTTGGCTTCTATCTGAATTTCATTTGGAGTAGCTTCGTTTAAAGTCCAATTAGTGTACTTACTATTTTCAATCACGCCTTTGGCTAAAGAAATAGCAGTTCCGCTTGGAGCATCTAATTTTTGAGTATGGTGAATTTCTTCCATAGTAACAGAATAAGAAGAATAGGAAGCCATTATTTTTGCTAAGTAATCGTTCACTTCAAAAAATAAGTTAACTCCTAAACTAAAGTTAGAACTCGAAATAAATCCTCCCTTTTTTTCGTGGCAAAGGGCTATTATTTCTTCATAATATTCCAACCAACCTGTTGTTCCAGACACTACAGGTACATTGGCGTGGAAACAGCTTGAAATATTTTCTACCGCCGCCATTGGAACACTAAAATCAATAGCCACGTCTGCATTAGAAAGTCCGTCAAACGTATTGAACTCATCTTTTTTTAAGACAATTTCGTGACCCCTTTCAAGAGCAATTCGTTCGATCACTTTACCCATTTTTCCGTATCCTAAAAGCGCAATTTTCATTTATATAGTATTTTAATAATCAGTTAGAAATTAATTACATCCTTCTAAAAATTATAATTAAGAGTTAGACCTACATTGGTCTTAAACGTTACAACATCGGGATAAAGATTAGGTCTAACTGATAACTTTTCGTTGACGTTGAATTGTATCAAAGCGGCATCTACATTGGCATCGATTATGTTTAACGCATAAAAACCAACCACAAAAAGAGCTGATAAATCGCGATTACGTTGGTAAAACTTTTGTGCAGTTATTAATCGGTTAGTGTCAAGATAATTAAATTGATCATCACTGTAACCTTCTAATCTTCGTTTGTAGGCATCTCTGTAATCTTGGTATTTTGTATTACTGCTAATGTAAAAATAAAGGCTAGTTCCAATGGCACCATAGACCAAAGGTATTTTCCAGTATTTTTTATTGTAGGCTTGGCCTAAACCAGGTAAAATAGCTGAGAAAAAGGCTGCTTTTGCTGGAGTTAATGGGTCAATATCAATCGGTTTCAAGCTGTCTTTAACTATCGGGTTGGTCGTTTTCGATTGGGCAAAAACGGCAGTATTTCCGAAAAATAAAAAGGCAATAACTATGAAAATTGACTGATACACTATCCTTTGATTAGTTTGATAATTCGGTTGAAGTCTTCTTCAGAGTGAAAAGGGATAGAAATTTTACCTTTACCGTTAGTGGCTAGTTTGATTTCTACTTTAGTTCCAAAATAGGCAGCAAAATCTTTTTGGTCCTTCGCTGCAATTTCAAAGGAAGATGATTTTGATTTGGTTGTAGGTTTTGGTTTCAAACTATCTTGATAATTTTTAACCAAGGCCTCAGTTTCACGAACAGATAAATTTTGACTTACTATTTTTTGATAAATATCAGTTTGAACGTCTAGGTTTTCAATGTTGATAATAGCACGACCATGTCCCATACTGATGAATCCATCACGGATACCCGTTTGGATAATAGGATCAAGTTTGAGTAAACGTAAATAATTAGTGATTGTCGAACGTTTTTTTCCTACTCGCTCACTCATTTGCTCCTGAGTCAACTCGATTTCGTCAATTAACCTTTGGTATGAAAGTGCTATCTCTATTGGGTCTAAATCATGGCGTTGAATGTTTTCAACTAATGCCATAACAAGCGATTCGTTATCATTTGCAATTCTGATGTACGCTGGTAGTGTGGTTAAACCTACTAAAGTTGCAGCACGCAAACGTCGCTCACCCGAAATTAATTGGTACTTATTGAAACTTAATTTCCGAACAGTTATGGGTTGAATAAGACCTAATTCTTTTATAGAAGTAGCTAATTCTTTTAATGATTCTTCATTAAAATTACTTCGAGGTTGGAAAGGATTGATTTCAATAGCATCAATTTCTAGTTCGATGATATTTCCAACAACTTTATCTGCATTTTTATCATGTACAGATTTAATATCGTTTTCAGGATCTTTTAATAAAGCTGAAAGTCCTCTTCCTAAAGCCTGTTTTTTTAGTGCTTTTGCCATACAGTTAATTGCTATTTTTTTGTATTACTTCTTGTGCTAAATGCAAGTAGTTGGTAGCTCCTTTACTTGTTGCATCATAATTGATAATGCTTTCCCCAAAACTGGGTGCCTCACTTAACTTGATATTTCTTTGAATGATGGTTTCAAAAACCATTTCATTAAAATGTTTTTGAACTTCTTCAACTACTTGATTGGACAATCGCAAACGCGAATCGAACATAGTCAATAACAATCCTTCAATATCTAATTCAGGGTTATGAATTTTCTGAATACTTTTTATGGTATTTAATAATTTCCCTAAGCCTTCAAGTGCGAAATATTCACATTGTATAGGTATGATTACTGAATCGGCTGCAGTTAGGGCATTTAATGTTAAAAGTCCCAAAGAGGGGGCGCAGTCTATTATGATAAAATCATAATCATCTTTAATACTTTGCAATGCTTCTTTAAGCATGTATTCTCTATTTTCTTTGTCTACCAATTCTATTTCAATGGCAACTAAGTCAATGTGTGCGGGAATAACATCTACGTTTGGAGCAGAACAGCTAATTATAGCTTCTTTAGGTAAATTACTGTGTTCTAAAATTTGATAGGTACCAATTTCAACTGATTCTACATCAATTCCTAATCCTGACGTAGCATTGGCTTGGGGGTCAGCATCAATTAGTAAAACCTTTTTTTCAAGAACACCAAGGGAAGCGGCAAGATTTATTGACGTAGTTGTTTTTCCTACACCCCCTTTTTGATTAGCTATTGCAATGATTTTGCCCATTTAATTTTTAAGATTTAGAATGGTAAAAATACAATTTTTTATGGTTTTTGAAAATCTATTTTGTTAACATTTGTCAGATCTTTATTTCTTTATATTCTCTTTTCAATGTATTTTTTATAATTAGATATTTTTTTAATTATGTTTAAACTTTGAAATAGGAATAGTAGTAAATAAAAAAATCCTCTTTGCTTAGCAAAAAGGATTTTGTCGGGGTGGCAGGATTCGAACCTGCGGCCTCCTGCTCCCAAAGCAGGCGCGATAACCGGGCTACGCTACACCCCGCAACGAGAGAGCAAAGATAGGATTATTTTTTATCCGAACAAGTTTATAATTAAAATAGGATAGGTTTATTTTTAGATAACTAAAAATGATATCATTTTAGCTTGGTATTTTTATTTTAAAACTACCTTTGTAGTCATTATTAAAATTTATATTATAACAATTATGTCAGATACGATTGAAAAAATACAATGCCTAATTATAGGTTCAGGACCAGCAGGTTATACAGCTGCTATTTATGCAGCTAGAGCTAACATGAATCCGGTTCTTTACCAAGGAACACAACCGGGTGGACAATTAACAACTACAAATGAAGTGGAAAACTGGCCTGGAAATCCTGAAGGAATTACTGGACCGCAAATGATGATT
Source organism: Flavobacteriaceae bacterium (assembly GCA_947461425.1). GTDB lineage: Bacteria > Bacteroidota > Bacteroidia > Flavobacteriales > Flavobacteriaceae > Flavobacterium. Next base: position 5,341 of record CANHKZ010000092.1, read on the forward strand.
GGTATTGAAGAACAAGCCAAACGTTTTGGAACCGATGTTCGTGATGGCTGGGCTACAAAAGTTGATTTTTCAGGACCAATTCATAAAGTTTGGATTAATGATACCAAAGAAATTCACTGCGAAACCGTAATTATTTCAACCGGTGCTACAGCAAAATATTTAGGATTACCCTCAGAACAACACTATTTAAAAATGGGTGGTGGCGTTTCAGCTTGTGCCGTTTGTGATGGGTTTTTTTACAGAAATCAGGAAGTGGTGATTGTTGGAGCCGGAGATTCAGCGTGTGAAGAAGCACATTATTTATCTAAACTGTGTAAAAAAGTAACTATGTTAGTTCGCAGTGAAAAATTTAGAGCATCTAAAATTATGGAGGCGCGTGTTCGTGCAACAGAAAATATAACTATTTTAATGAATCATGATACAGTTGAAATTTTAGGTGACGAACAAGTAGTTACTGGAGTAAAAGCGAAAAATAAAACGACTGATGAAATTTTTGATATTCCTGCAACCGGTTTCTTTGTCGCAATTGGTCACCAACCCAACACCTCTATTTTTAAAGACTATATTACCTTAGACGAAACAGGTTATATAGTAAATACCCCGGGATCTTCAAAAACAAATGTTGAAGGAGTTTTTGTAGCAGGAGATGCTGCTGATCATGTGTACCGCCAAGCTATTACGGCAGCTGGTACAGGATGTATGGCTGCGTTAGATGCGGAGCGATATTTGGCTGCGAAAGGGCATTAATCTATTTTAATTTTATTTTTTAGGTAGGATTTTTTTAAATAATTTAGATTCGCCAGTAAATTTCCGAATCTCAATTGTAGGATTACCATACAGACTAATTTCTGACTTGTCTGCGGCTTCAATACTACAACTATTTTCTACTAAAATACTACAAGATCCACTACCTTCAATAGTAATGTCTGTATTTTTACTATTGAAGTTAGTCGCGTTCAATTCAGCAGAATTATCAATTCGTAAAATACTTTTATCTGCATCTCCTTCAATAATGGCAGCAGCTTTTTGGTACAAATCACATTTAAAATCTACACTATTCACTAAGGCTTTCAGTGATGTGTTTTTACTTAGTTCAACAAAGCA
>CANHKZ010000093.1 GCA_947461425.1 Flavobacteriaceae bacterium
ATCTTTCATCGCTTTTTCAACTATATCTACAATGTGTTTTACCGGCAATATTTTTTCTCTCATGTTGAAGTATTGATCCTTTATTTCAACTATGGTAATATCTTCTCCAAATTGTTTGGCAAACTTTTTATTGATTTTTTTTGAAATTCTTTCAATAAGTGCTTTCCGTTTTTCAAACCTCGATTTATTGTGATCACGAATAATCAACTCGACTACGCTTTCTTCAATGCTTCCGTTAAGATGATGCACATGAAAAAAACCTTCATATCCTCTAGTTTCCTCAGGAGTTTCTCCTTTTGGTAGTGCATTGATAAACTCATTGGCAATGAGCATTGAATTGATCATTTTTCCCTTGGCATAACCTGGATGCACACTTTTTCCTTTGAAAGTAATTTTGGCTCCAGCCGCATTGAAATTTTCATATTCTAATTCGCCCAACTGACTTCCATCCATGGTGTACGCCCAATCAGCTCCAAACTTTTTTACATCAAAATGATGTGCACCACGTCCAATTTCTTCATCTGGTGTGAAACCAATTCGAATTTTTCCATGTTTGATTTCTGGATGTTGAATAAGGAATTCCATAGCTGTTACAATCTCAGTAATTCCCGCTTTATCATCTGCACCCAGAAGTGTAGTTCCATCAGTAGTAATTAAGGTTTGTCCTTTGTATTGTATTAAATCTTTAAAGTATTTTGGTGATAAAATAATGTTTTTGTCTGCATTTAAAATAATGTCTCCACCATCGTAATTTTTAATTACTTGTGGCTTCACATTGGCTCCTTTAAAATCAGGAGAAGTATCAAAATGCGAAATGAAACCTATGGTTGGTGTTTCGTGTTTTACATTACTTGGTAATGTGGCCATGATGTAAGCTTTATCATCTATAGTAACGTCTTGAAGACCTATGTCCTTTAAATCTGCTACAAGTTTATTGGCTAAATCCCATTGCTTTGCTGTACTAGGAGTTGTGGTTGAATTAGGATCAGATTCAGTGTTTATAGTGACATAACTAATAAATCTGTCTATAATATGTTGCATGATTGTATATTTTAAACAAAGATAAACATTTTAAGAGGGTTCCAAAACGAAAAAATCTAACATATTGGTTGAATTTTTTGTCTTTTAAATTTGGTTAAGTATTAATTTTCTCGTTTGTAAATGTGGAGCGATTGTCCCACTAATTTCCATTGGTTCTTTATTTTTTCTAACAACCTAATTTCGTACGACCAAGTACGTTTTCCTTCAACATCGGTGGATAATTCATCATGACTTACCCAAGCGTTATTTTTTGTAATGCTCATTTTATAATTTGTATTCACTGCAAAACCGCCATTTCCCATGGTTGCAGGAGTTTGGTTTTGCATGGCTGTGGGTGGAACGTCTATTGTTTCTCCATTTGGCAAAGAAACTAGGATTCGACTATACGGTTGAATATGCCAACAACTAGCATGACCTTGTACATCTTTGGCACGCCAAGTAGCCGATTCTTTTTCTAATAGTTTTTTAATAGCTGTTTCATCATCAATTTGTTGACTGTAAGCAAAAGTGATTAGGCTGAAAATAAAACTAAGTGCTAATTTCCATTTCATATCCAAAATAGTAAAGGGTTACTTCTTAATTACGAAAGATACATAAAATTTATAAATTAAATATAGCATAAAAAAAATCCGATTGGCATTGACCAATCGGATTTTTTTTATTGCAATTTCAATTGATATTTGAAATTTTACAAGTGAATCACTTCCCCGTAAGCATCTGCTACAGCTTCCATTACTGCCTCACTCATTGTAGGGTGTGGGTGAATTGCTTTTAAGATTTCGTGTCCTGTAGTTTCTAGTTTACGCGCCACAACTGCCTCAGCAATCATATCTGTTACTCCAGCACCAATCATGTGACATCCTAACCATTCTCCGTATTTAGCATCAAAAATTACTTTTACAAAACCATCTGCTGCTCCTGAAGCTTTTGCTTTTCCTGAAGCTGAAAACGGGAATTTACCAATTTTTAATTCGTATCCTTTTTCTATTGCTGCTTTTTCAGTTAAACCAACTGAGGCGATTTCTGGAGTTGCATAGGTACATCCTGGAACGTTTCCGTAATCGATTGGATCAACATGTAATCCAGCAATTTTTTCCACACAGTTAATTCCTTCAGCTGAAGCTACGTGAGCCAATGCTTGTCCTGGAGTAATATCTCCAATAGCATAGTAACCAGGAATATTGGTTTGGTTGTAAGCGTCCACTAAAATTTTATCTTTATCAGTTGCAATTCCTACTTCTTCTAAACCAATGTTTTCTATGTTGGTTTTAATTCCAACAGCCGAAAGTAGTATTTCAGCTTCTAAAACTTCTTCTCCTTTTGCTGTTTTCACAAATGCTTTTACACCTTTTCCGGATGTATCAATTTTTTCTACAGAAGCGTTGGTCATAATGGTAACTCCCGCTTTTTTCATAGAACGTTCCATTTGTTTTGAAATATCCTCGTCTTCAACAGGAACAATATTTGGCATGAATTCTATAATAGTCACATTAGTTCCCATTGAATTATAAAAATGTGCAAATTCAATTCCGATAGCTCCTGAACCAACAATAATCATTGATTTTGGTTGTTTGGCTAGCGTCATGGCTTGTCTGTACCCAATTACTTTTACACCATCTTGTGGCAAATTAGGCAATTCGCGAGAACGCGCTCCAGTAGCCAAAATAATATGGTCTGCACTGTATTCCTTTAGTTTTCCATCTTTATCAGTGACATCTACTTTTTTTCCTGGTTTGATTTTACCAAAACCATCAATAACATCGATTTTATTCTTTTTCATCAAGAATTGAACTCCTTTGCTCATTCCGTCAGCAACGCCTCTAGAACGATTTACTACCGCTGAGAAATCTTTATCAAATGATGAAACAGTCAAACCGTAATCAGAAGCGTGTTTTAAATAATCAAAAACTTGAGCTGATTTAAGTAACGCTTTTGTTGGGATACATCCCCAGTTCAAGCAAACTCCACCTAAATTTTCTTTTTCAATCACAGCTACTTTAAAGCCTAATTGTGAGGCTCTGATTGCAGTAACATATCCTCCAGGTCCACTTCCTAAAACTATAATATCGTATTTCATTTTACTGATTTATTTTTGATTTGTTGCGGCAAAATTAAGGATTTATTTTTAAAAAAAATTAGAGCTTTTGGAAGTTTATTACATCTTAGAATTCACAAAAAAATTATTGCATTTTTAAATAAGCTTCTTGATAATTAGTTGTTGAGAAGTATTCTTTTTTTAGTTTTTTTAAATGGTTAACTATTTCTCTAGATTGCGGATAATTTGGATTGAGGCAATCTTTAATTTCAGAGTCTGTTACAGTTAGAACTAAATACCAAAAACCTTTCCTAGATGTGTGTAAATTTTCTAATATTGGATCTCTCCCTTTGCTACTTCTATGGGCATCAATAGCAAATGGTATTAAATTTATTGTCGCTGTAGATCTTTCTCGCTCAAAAAATGATAAATAATACGTTTTGTTATTTATGCTTATGGGAACATTTGAATCTACATTTATATTTTTTAGGTTGTATTTAGTGTTAATAAATTTGTAGAACTCATCAGCATTCTTGGTGTCTTCAAAAATATATCCGTAAAAATTGGGTAGGTCTTTTTTGAATTTTTTTGCCTTTACTATTAATTCTCCATCAATTTTGGGAGCAATTTTATAAGGAATACAAGAACAAGCTAGGAAAATTAGAAAATAACTAATGAGCTTTTTCATAGGTATAAGAATTGATTAACTTAATTTTAATTGGCTACTGAAAACTGTGAATCATACAATTTTTTGTAATACCCATTTTCTTTATTTATCAAATCTTGATGGGAACCTTGTTCCACAATTAAGCCTTTATCCATGACTGCAATTTTGTCAGCATTAACAATAGTAGCCAGACGATGGGCAATGACTATAGAAGTACGACCTTGCGTTATAGTTTCTGTAGCACGTTGAATCAACTCTTCAGAGTAGGTATCAATTGAAGAAGTAGCTTCATCCAAAATCAAAATACTTGGATTGGAAACAAAAGCTCTTAAAAAAGCGATGAGCTGACGTTGTCCCGAAGACAACATTACACCGCGTTCTTTTACATCAAAATCATAATTGTCTGGCAAACTCATAATAAAATCGTGTACACCTATTTTTTGGGCTGCCGCCAAAACCTCTTCACGAGAAATACCCGGATTATTTAAAGTAATGTTGTTGTAAATAGTATCAGCAAATAAGAAAACGTCTTGTAAAACGACCGCAATTTGCTTGCGTAACGATTCTAACGTATAGTTTTCAATGTTGTGATGGTCAATAAAAATGGTTCCGCTGTTGATTTCGTAAAAACGATTTAACAAATTTATTATCGTAGATTTCCCTGCACCCGTTGAACCCACAATGGCAATGGTTTGTCCCGCATTGACCTCTAAATCAATTCCTTTAATGACTTCTTCATCAGCTATGTAACCAAAACGAACGTCTTTAAATTCGATATCACCTTTAAAAACAGGAGCCTCAATAGTTCCTGTATCTTGTATTTGATCTTGGGTATCTAAAATATCAAAAACCCGATTAGCAGCAATCATTCCTAATTGCATTTCGTTGAATTTATCTGCAATTTGACGCAATGGATTGAATAACATTCCGATGAACATTGTATACGAGAATAAATCGCCAAAAGTGGTAAAAGCATCTCCATTTAAGATTTTAAACCCACCATACAAAACAATAAATCCTAAAGTTAAAGACGAAATAATATCTGCAATAGGAAAGAAAATTGAGTTGTACAAAATGGTTTTAATCCACGCTTTTCGATGTTTGTCGTTGATGTTTTTAAACTTATCTAATTCTATTTCTTCTCGATTGAACAATTGCACAATTTTCATTCCAGTAACACGTTCTTGAACGAATGAGTTCATATTGGCAATTTCGGTTCGTACTTCTTCAAAAGCGACTTGCATTTTACGTTGGAAAATTCGGGTGAAGAAAACCAAAATGGGCATAGCAACAATTACAATCCAAGTTAGTTTCCAATTCATATAAAACATAAAAAAAAGTACCACTACCATTTTCATCAAGTCACTAATGATCATGAAAAGTCCCTGACTAAAAATACGGGCAATAGCTTCAATATCCGATACTGAACGTGTTACTAATTGACCTACAGGTACGTGATCAAAATACTTCATTCTGAAACTCAATATGTGTTTAAATAGTTTGGTTCTTATATCTTTCACAATATCTTGTCCGAGCCAGTTGGCCCAATACACAAAGAAATATTGCGAAAAAACCTCGGCCAAAAGCACAATTCCCATTAAAGTTATGTAAAATAAAAGTCCTTGTTGATCGTGTGTTTTGATATAACCGTCTACCGTCTGTTTTAATAAATACGGGCGTAACGCGGCAAAAACCGACAGCAAAATGGCAAATACAATTACCCCTCTAAACCTCATTTGGTAAGGTTTTGTGTATTTTAAAATGCGTTTGAACAACCGAGTATCGAATGCTTTTGCTTTCATATTTTTTTTTGGCTACAAAGCTTTAAAAGCTATTGTTTAATGTATTCGTATGTTATTTTTGTTAAATATAAACCATGAGCTGGAACTGAAAATCCTGCTTTCTCCCTGCTTTTGCTTTCAATAATTTTTATAAAATCATCTAATGTGATTTTATGTAACCCTACATTGATTAGAGTACCAACAATCGAACGCACCATATTTCTTAAGAATCGATTGGCTGAAATGGTAAATACAAGTCGATCATTTTCTATTTTACCCTCGCTCTGTTCGGTTCTACCTCGTGTCCAATGTGCTTCGAAAATAGTACAATCAAACGTATTTACATCGGTATTGACCTTGGAAAAACATTCAAAGTCGGTATAATTAAACAGTAATTTCCCCGCTTGGTTCATCAAGTCAATATCCAAGGACTGTTGAAAACACCAACTTAATTCGTTTAAAAACGGACTCTTAATTTGATGAATATGGTATTCGTAGGTTCTTTTTGTAGCATCAAATCGTGTGTGTGCGTCGTCGTGAACTGGAATAATATCATAAATCACAATATCTTTTGATAAATAAGAATTTAGTTTGTGAATTAAATTCGGAATATCAAATGGAATATCAAAATCAAAATGAGCATACATTTCCTTGGCATGAACTCCAGTATCTGTTCTTCCAGCACCCATTAAATTGATGTCAGATTGTAATAAAACAGAAAAAGCTTTATTCAGATTTTCCTGAACAGAGGCAGCGTTAGGCTGTATCTGCCAGCCGTGATATGAAGTACCGTTATATGCTAAACGAATAAAATATCTCAAGTTGATTTGTAAGAAAGTTAAAGCTGCTAAGGTACAAAGTTTTTGGGTTA
>CANHKZ010000094.1 GCA_947461425.1 Flavobacteriaceae bacterium
ACACCCAAATTAAATTTGATTATTGCTGCCAAACGAAAAGGAGTGAAAGTCATTAGTAGTATGGGTGCAGGAGGAAAAATGGAAGCGGCTAAAGTTAAAGTTTCAGATATCAGTAAAACGGAAAACTGTTTTTTAGCTCGTACGATAAAAAGACGTTTGAAAGAAGTAAAAATTGACAAAGGAGTGAAAGTAGTTTTCTCTTCTGAAATACAAGCAGAGAGTAGTTTAAAAACCACTGACGGAAAGAATTATAAAAAATCATTTTATGGTACCAATAGTTATATGCCAGGATTATTTGGCTTATACGCTGCAGAAACTGTGATCCGGTATTTGTTGAATAAAGAGTAAAAAAAAATAGTATAAAATATGATACAGACGGTAATTTTTGATATGGATGGGGTAATTGTGGATACTGAGCCAGTACACCGTTATGCGTATTACAAGCAATTTGCGGAATTGAACATTGAAGTGACTGAAGCCATGTATACCTCCTTTACTGGATTTTCCACCCGAAATACATTTCAAATCTTGAAAGAACAATTTCAATTAGGTCAGGAAGTCGAAGATCTTATACAGCGAAAACGAACTATTTTTAATGATGCATTTGATACCAAAGAAGATTTAGAATTACTAGATGGAGTACGCACATTAATTGAAGATTTACATCAAAACGGATTCCAATTAATTTTGGCATCTTCGGCATCGAAAGTGACAATTGATCGTGTTTTTAATCGTTTTGAATTACATAATTATTTTACACATGTTGTGAGTGGAGAAGATTTTCCAAATTCCAAACCACATCCTGCCATTTTTGAATATGCAGCTTCATTATCCATAGCACCAAATGAAAATTGTATTGTAATTGAGGATAGTACTAACGGTGTAAAAGCGGCTAAATCAGCGGGTATTTTTTGTGTGGGCTATATTAGTGAACATTCAAAAGATCAAAATTTAGATGAAGCAGACTGCATTATCAATCATTTTAATGAGTTAAATTCAGAAGTTATCAGCAGATTAAATTAAAATTCATATCTATATTCAATTGAATTTGTAAATTTGTTTCCAATAAATAACTATAATTATGAAAAAAATAATTTTTGCATTAGCCATTTTAATTTCCCAATTTGTTACTCAAGCACAAATAAAAACTCCACAATCTAGTCCAAGAGCTATTGTTAGTCAGATGGTTGGCTTGACTGAAGTAGAATTGAATTATTCTCGCCCAGGAGCGAAAGGAAGACCTGTTTTTGGTAATCTAGTTCCTTTTGGAAAACTATGGAGAACAGGAGCTAACGAGAATACTACTATTTCATTCAGTGATGATGTTATTATTGACGGAAAAACGTTGAAGAAAGGGAAATATGCTTTATATACCGTTCCAAGAATAGAAAGCTGGGATATTATTTTTTATACCACTACTGACAACTGGGGATTGCCACAAGCATTCAACGAAGCTAATGTGGCTTTGAAAACTACCGTTAAAGAAGAAGCCTTGTCTAAACCAGTTGAAAACTTAACTATTGCTATCTCTAACATAGATACTAATGCTGCCTACTTGGATATTTTTTGGGAGAATTCATTTGTAACTTTAAAATTCGAAGTGCCAACTCAAAAAACAGCTATGGCAAGTATCGAAAAAGTACTTTCTGGACCTGCAGCTAGTGATTATTATGCAGCGGCAAATTTCTTGTTTCAAACAAGTACTGACTTAGCTAAATCGTTAGTTTATGTCAACAAGTCGTTGGAATTGAGTAAAGACAAACCATTTTGGTTCTTACGATTAAAATCATTGATTCAAGCAAAACAAGGAGATAAATCGGGAGCAATAGAAACTGCCAAATTATCTTTAGAAGCTGCCGAAGAAGCTAAAAACCAAGATTATGTTAAAATGAATAAAGATAGTATTGCGGAATGGAGTAAAAAATAACTTGATCTCCTATCTAAAAAAAAATCCCGTTTTAAGAAATTTAAACGGGATTTTTTATACCACAAAGTCTTTCTGACTTTTAAATACCAATCGTTCTAAAATCCAGGCTAAGACCATAGTCAATATTGCTCCTATAAAATTAAGCCACAAATAACCCAATTTTTCTTCACCAATTGGATATCTATAAATGGCAAAGTAATAGATAATAAATATGGTAATTTGGCTACAAACAGCACTGTAAAAAATAGCATCAGACTGAATTCTTTTGGAGTAAATCCCAACCAAGAATATTCCCAAAACTGTTCCATAAAAAATAGAGCCGATAATATTAACTAATTGGATTAAATTTTCGAATACCGTTCCAATACAAGCAAAAAGTATGGCTACAATTCCCCAAAACAAAGTAAATAGTTTGCTGGCATTAAGGTAATGCTTGTCTGATTTTTCTACTGTTAAATTACTCTTGTAAATGTCAATAGTAGTAGTAGAGGCTAATGCGTTTAATCCGGAAGCAGTTGATGACATTGCGGCAGAAATAATTACAGCTAATAATAATCCGATTAATCCTTTGGGCAGATAATTTAAAATAAAGTGAAAAAAGACATAGTCTTTGTCGTTGGTTTCACTATTCTTATCTGCTTTCAATATCAATTCTTTAGCACGATCTCGCAAGTCTTTTTCTTTATTGGACAATGCAATCATTTCTTTTCGCAAAATCGGATTATTATACTCTTGATTGAGTTGATCAATGTACAAAAGGTTGATTACTTTTTTGTCTTCGGAAATTAATTCTAGTTTTTTTTCCAATACATGGTATTCTGCTTTATAAGGTGAATTCTCAATGATTGATTTGTTATTAGGATTGAAATTTAGCGGTACTGGATTAAACTGAAAGAAGACAAAAACCATCACTCCAGTTAAAAGAATAAAAAATTGCATCGGAACTTTTAGTAAGCCATTCATTAATAATCCCATTTGGCTTTCTTTTACTGACTTTCCTGATAAATAGCGTCCAACTTGTGATTGGTCTGTTCCAAAGTAAGCCAATGCCAAGAAAAATCCACCCGTTATTCCACTCCAAAAAGTATATTTTTCCTCTGGATCTAAGGAAAAGCTGACAATATTCATTTTATCATTGGCACCAGCGATTTGCATTGCGTTGGTAAAACTCATATCGTTAGGAAGGTAATATAAAATTAAAAAAAAGGTAATTAACATCCCTGATAAAATGACAAACATTTGCTGTTTTTGTGTCACGTTAACTGCTTTGGTACCACCAGTTACGGTATAAATAATAACCAAAATACCAATGATAATATTAAGGTAATTGATGTTCCAACCCAATAATCCTGATAGAATTATTGCAGGAGCATAAATAGTTAAACCGGTTCCCAATCCTCTTTGGAATAAAAACAAAAAAGCAGCTAGGGATCGTGTGCGCAAATCGAATCGTTTTCCTAAATATTCATAGGCAGTGTAGACTTTGTATCTGTGATAAATAGGAATAAAAGTGACACATACAATTACCATAGCAATGGGTAAACCAAAATAAAATTGTACAAAACCCATTCCGTCATGATAGGCTTGTCCTGGTGTCGATAAAAAAGTAATGGCACTCGCTTGTGTTGCCATTACTGAAAGTCCTACAATATGCCATGGAGTTTCATTACTCCCTAAAATATAGTCTTGCACATTTTTACTACCACTGGTTTTCCAAACTCCATAGCTAACGATAAAGAGCAGGGTTACAATCAATATGATCCAATCAAATAATTGCATAACTTAAGTAAATAATTGCATAATGAAATAAAACAACACAATATAAATGGCATTGATAAGGAGTACCCAAGTATAATTTTTTTTCCAAATTTTGTGGTTTGTTTTCATCTTTTTATTATTGTAAAAACCTATTTAGTCTGTAAAATCTGTAGGTGAAAATTCTGTATTTACAACAGAAATACCTTTTTGTAGCACAAGAGAATTAGGATAAATTACTAGTTCACCTTCCTTTGTAATCATACTCAAGTAAAAAGCGCCTATGTCATCTATTTCAGCAATTATTGGAAAATCTTTGTCGTGAATATGAATTGTATCGCCAATTTTAAAAGGGTACGAGAAAAATAAAATTATTCCAGACGTAATATTACTTAGAATTGACCATTGGGCAACCATGGCTACACCAACCACTGTTGCCAAAGAGGAAACAGCTATAATAATGTCTTTGGCATCTACTCCCCAAATTATGATTAGGGCAATTATTAAAAGAATATTAATGAACAAATGCAAGTATTTAATTACGAGATTAGTTCTTCGTTCAACGGTTTGGCTCAAGCGGGCATAGCGACGAACCAATTTGGTGGTAATAAGTCGTAATACAACCAATAAAATCAAAACTATTCCTGTAGCTATAGCTTCTCGTGTGAAATCATTAAAAATCGAAGTATCCATAATTTAATTCTCTAAATTAGTTAAATAGTCAAAAACTTTATCCGTTGGCATTCCCATCACATTAGTGTACGAACCTTCTACTTTGGCTACACCAATAAATCCAATCCACTCTTGAATTCCATAGGCACCCGCTTTATCATAGGGTTGGTAATGCTCTAAATAATACTCAATTGCTTGATCTGTTAGCGGGTTAAAGGTCACTTTTGTAATTTCTGAAATCACTTCCGACTTTTCCTTTGTCTTAAAACAAACCGAAGTAATGACTTCGTGAGTAGCATTGGATAAGGATTTCAAAATGGCAAACGCATTTTCTTTGTCTTTGGGTTTGCCCAAAGCTTTGTTATTGTGCCAAACAATAGTATCACTCGTAATTAAGATTTCATTTTCTTTCAGTTCCCCTTCAAATGCGCTGGCTTTTAATTGCGCTAAATAATTGGTAATGGCTTCTCCCTTTAATTCAGGAGGATATATTTCTTCAATTTCTTTAAGTCGAATTTCAAAATCCAGATCTAAATCTTTAAAAAATTGTTGGCGTCTCGGCGATCCCGAAGCTAAAATTAGTGAGTACTTTGCTAGTCTGTTTTTGAGCATTTGTTATTTCTTAATCGTGTTTTCCATCAAAATTTTCCATCCATTTTCCTTGCACTTTCAAAACTTGTTCAATCACATCACGAACAGCACCTTTTCCTCCATTTTTATGAGAAATGTAGTTTGAAATCGCTTTAATTTCTGGACAGGCATCTTGAGGACAAGTTGGTAATCCGACCCGTTTCATAACGTGATAATCAGGAATATCGTCACCCATATACAACACTTGTTCTGGTTTGATGTTATAAATATCTGTGTATTCATCGAAAGTAGCTACTTTATCAGGAGTTCCTAAATGAATATCGGTAATGCCTAGATTACGCAAACGAACCCGAACACCTTCATTACTACCGCCAGAAATGATGCATATATTATACCCACAATCTACAGCTGATTTTAAAGCATAACCATCTCGAATATTCATGGTTCGTAGCAGTTCTCCCTCATTGGAAACAAAAACGGAACCGTCAGTAAGTACACCGTCAACATCAAAAATAAAAGTAGTGATGTCATTCATTATTTCTTTATAGCTTTTTGCCATTATTTTGTATGGATTGAGTTAGTAATTTATATATAGTAGCTTGATTTTCATCGGTTATAAACTGCTCATGAGCCTCAATTGTTTTGTGGTCATTTCGTTTTGCAGGACCTGTTTGTGCTTCTTTTGGCGAGAGTGTTACAATTTTATTAGCCGTTTCTTGGATTAAAGGTTTTAATATATCGAAAGGTAATTGGTTAGTATCGCAAATTTCGTTTCCTATTTGGTACAGATGATTCACAAAATTATTGACAAACACGGCAGCCAAATGCAAGGCTTTTCGCTGTTCCGAGTTGATAGTGTATACAGTATCCGAAATTGTATTTGCAATTTGATTCAATGTCTGTAAATCGGTTTCGTTTTCAGCCTCTAAGCAGATAGGTATCGTTTTAAAATTTAGTTGTTTGTCTATAGAAAAGGTTTGTAACGGATAGAAAACTCCTTTTCTATTGTTGTTATTTATTGCGTCTAAAGTCACGGTTCCAGAAGTATGAACTACAAATTTGTTTTCAAACGGAAGTTGCGATGAAACCTCTACAATCGCATCATCAGATACAGCAATGATATATAAATCAGCATCTGATAATTGGCGATAATCAGAAATAATCTTATGCGAATCGAGTAGGTGTTCCAAACTTTTTTTATGACGGGCAACAACTTGTACCAATTCGATTGCGTTATCCAATTGAAAAGCCTGAATCAAATGTTGGGCAACATTCCCCGAACCAATTATACTCACTTTAGTCATAGCCACAAATTTAATAAAAAAATGAAGAGATTTACTTTGAATACTATAATTCATAAAAGCGTTTAATTTTGGATTAA
>CANHKZ010000095.1 GCA_947461425.1 Flavobacteriaceae bacterium
CAAAGTGCGCTCTTGTGAACAAATTGGTTTTGAATCGACTTTGGTGTCTTTACCAGAAACGATTACAGAAGCGGAGTTATTAGCTAAAATAACTGATTTGAATGAAGACAACAATTTGGACGGCTTTATTGTGCAATTGCCTTTGCCTAAGCACATCAACGAAGAAAAGATATTGATGGCAATTCACCCAGATAAGGATGTGGATGGTTTTCATCCGACTAATTTTGGTAAAATGGCTTTGGAAATGGAAACGTTTTTGCCTGCAACCCCTTATGGCATTATGCAGTTGTTAGAGCGTTATAAAGTAGAAACTGCAGGAAAACATACTGTCGTTATTGGTAGAAGTCATATCGTGGGCCGACCAATGAGTATTTTGATGAGTCGCAAAGGCTACCCTGGAGATTCAACGGTAACTTTGACGCACAGCAGAACTAAAAATATTGAAGAATATACTAAGAATGCGGATATTATTATAACGGCTTTAGGAGTTCCTAATTATTTGAAAGCCGATATGGTGAAAGAGGGCGTAGTAGTGATTGACGTGGGTATTACAAGAGTAGAAGATGCATCGCATCCAAAAGGCTATATAATTACTGGCGATGTGGATTTTGATGAAGTAAGCAAGAAATCGTCTTTTATTACTCCAGTTCCTGGGGGAGTTGGACCTATGACGATTGCGATGTTGTTGAAAAACACGCTTTTGGCACGTCAGATACGTTCAAAAAAATAAAAGAATATACATTTAAAATAAAAAAAGGCTGTTCGTGAGAACAGCCTTTTTTTATGAATTCCTTCTGAATTTGGAATCCTCCCTTTTTGGAAATTCTATTTTTCGTCGTGTGGTTTCTGATTTTGGTAAACTCGCTTCTTCTGTTTTACTAGATGGCTCAATGAGTTGGTTCAATTCTTTTATTTCGTTTTCGGTTAATTCGCGGTAGCGCCCCACGGGAACATCAAGCGAAATATTAATTATACGGATGCGTTTTAAAGCGGTTACTTCATAGTCTAAGTACTCACACATTCTACGAATCTGGCGGTTCAATCCTTGGGTCAAAATAATTTTGAAAGTGTATTTGCTAATTTGTTCTACTTTACATTTTCGGGTTACGGTTTCCAAAATGGGAACACCATTTCCCATACGTTCAATAAAACGATCCGTGATTGGACGATTAACGGTTACGGTATATTCTTTTTCGTGATTGTTTCTGGCGCGCAATATTTTGTTGACAATATCGCCGTCATTGGTCATGAAAATCAATCCTTCACTGGCTTTGTCTAATCGACCAATTGGAAAAATACGTTTGGAATAGTTGATGTAATCGATAATGTTATCGCGAACGTCCAAATTAGTCGTGCATTCAATTCCAACGGGTTTGTTAAAGGCTAAATAAATGGATTTTTCGTTTTTTTCGACAATCAGTTTGCCGTCTATACGCACTTCGTCTTGTGGAGTTACTTTGGTGCCCATTTCTGGAACAATTCCATTAATTGTTACTCTTCCTTCTTCTATAAGTTTATCGGCTTCTCTTCGGGAGCAATAGCCGGTTTCTCCAATAAATTTATTAAGGCGTTTTAGATTTTCGTTTGTATTTTCCAAGTGATTAATGAAGTAAATTAATTTCAAAAATGAACTTTTACATTTTGTCAAAGATACAAACTTGAAATGTTTTTAAACTAGGATTGTAAGTCAAAATAAAAAAGGTGCTTTATTCAAGCACCTTTGGAAATTATTTGATTTAATTAAAATCGAATCGAATACCTAGTGAAACATTATTTAAAGCTACATGATTGATATCTGAATTCTTTTTAAACATTGGATTTATATCATATTTAAAATACAAGCTAGTGGCGCCATAACCTACATAGGTACTCAACCCATAATTGAAATCAGACACATTGAAATCTCCTCTTTGTTTATTTTTCTCTGTATCACCATCTACTTCATAGCGAAGCAATTGTTTGGATTTTACCCGAACACCAGCATAACCACCAATTCCCAAACGAATTGATTCATGTGTTCTGAAATAGGATGTAGTGCCGTCTGTTGAATATTTTTTTGGTGTGAAATCAAATTCTAAATGAAAAGGTGCAGTTAAATAGACATTTCTTAATCGAGACTCTTCTAAATTAAATTTTGAAGTTGCCAAATAGGTTTGATTTCCACTCTTTACAAAATAACGATTGTCTGTTGGACGTAAATTATTATACATAACAGAGAAACCATATTTTGCATGTACTAAATTATGATTTTTAAAAAGTCGGGTATTATAAGTTAATCCCCATTCATAAAAATGAGAGCCCCTAACCTTAAAATCTGAATTTTCGATATCTTTTAGTTCAGGAACTGCATTGTTTAATCCAAAAGCAAAAACAAATTGCGAAGTGGTTCTTTTGGATTTGCGTTCCATTTTTTCGGATTCTGATTTGTAAATTTTAAATGGAAGTACTTCATAATGTATTCCGTTATTTATTTTGGAATAGATGTATATTTTTTTTCCGTTGATAGTATCTAATTTTCGAATAATTTCTTTACTGCCCATTTCAACTTTATTCTGAATTAAGCTATCCAATTTAGAATTGTATATTTCCAAACCAACTTCAATTTTTTTGGCTGTTTTTTCGGCCTCAATTTGCTTTAATTCTTTTAATTGCTCTGCTGATATTGTATTTGAATTATGAGCGTTTTCAAGTGAATCAACAAGAATTTTTAATTCGTTTTTTTCTCTAGCTAAAAGGAACTCCATTGCCATTGAAATTTCTTCTACTTTTTTTCCAAATGGGACTACTTTATTTTTTCTTGAGTTTAATGCTTCTTTTCTTTTCTCAATTTTTTTTGCTCGGTCAATAGTAGTTTCTTTATTTTCCTGAGCTATTACTTTACTTAACAAGCTCACTATTAGTATAACAGTATAAATTATAATTTTTTGCATGATGTTTTAATTTTTAATTAGTGTAAGATTTTGATTTATTCGAAATTTCTGTTGGCAATAACTGACTTTATGCGGTTATAGTTTTTGTTTAATTTGTCTAGTGTAGTTTCGCGATACACACTGTCTAATTCTTTTTCAACACTAGTAAGTAGTGCTGCAGCATTTATTTTTATTTTGTTTTTTGAAATAGTGCTTCTATTCGGACTAATCGCTTTTTGTCCTGTTTGGATTTCGTTTAAAAGTGCCTCCGGACTCATGTATTTGTATAAAGTTGTTGAATTGGGTTTTGAATTAGTGGCTATTTCTTGAGCAACTATTTTTTGAATGGGTTCCAATTCTTGGCTACTCTTTTCCTCTGAAATGATAGTTTTAGTATTGATTTTGTTAGAATCGTTTTGAACTAAAATCTGCGATTGTTTTTTGAATGCTATTGTAGCAATTGTAGTAGTTGTTACACTATCATTTTTTGGTTCCATAACGGCTGCAACAGGAATTGAATTGTCAATTTGAGTGTTAGGTGTTGGGGTTGTAGTGTAGAGAATTCCTAATCCTAAAAATACTACTACCGCAGCGGCTAGAGCTAGCCAGTTATAATTTGGTTTTGCCTTTTCTTTCACCGTACTATTTAGCATCGCGTCTAATCGGCCCCAACTAGGAGCGGAGGGCTGAATGGTTCTGTCATTCAATTTGTCTTTGATTTGAGTATCAATTTTATTTGGTTCCATTGAGTTTCTTTTTTAATTCAACGATTTGATTTTGTAATAACTTTCGAGCATGTGATAATTGCGATTTTGAGGTGCCTTCACTTATTTTGAGCATCGTTGCAATTTCATGATGTTTAAATCCTTCAATGGCATATAAATTAAAAACCATTTTATAACCATCGGGTAAATTGTCAATTAAGTATTGAATATCATCTATTGAAAAATCTTCCATTTCATAGGTGAATTCCTTTTCGCTTGCAATAATGTCGTCATTATTTTGATGAATAATTTGATTTTTTTTTACTCGAATAAAGTCAATGCATTCATAAATCATAATGCGACGAATCCAACCTTCAAAACTGCCTTTGTGTTCAAACTTTTTTAAATTAGTAAACACTTTCATGAAACCAGTTAACATGATGTCTTCTGCATGATGAATGTCACTGATGTAATTTCTGCAAACGCCTAACATCTTTGGAGAAAATTGATCATAGATCTGTTTTTGAGCCTGCCGATTGTTAGCAATGGCTAAATCAATGATTTGTTTTTCTTCTTGATGTATAGGAATTACTTTCATTTACATTTTTCTAAATTATAATTCAATTTATAAATTAGTTGTTATAGTAATAGACGAGTGTGGATGATAAAAGGTTGTATGCGATCCACTATTTTTATTTTTATAAAGTAAAAATATTGAAAAAAGTACAGGTTTATTGTAAGATGAAGTCAACAATTTTTTTGTACACCGCTTTGTTTTGCAAACCATGTCCAAGTCCTTCTGTTGTTTCCAAAACAGAATTTTTCCAAAACTGATTTGTTTTTTGACTTTCTTCATGCAGGACTACTGTATCGTCCAAGTCATGCACTAAAAGTCCCTTTGTAGTAACAGAATGAGCATAATGTTGTGAAGAAAATTCAGCCACTTTAATTTGGAAACGCTCCCAATAATGTTGGTGAATCAGTCTTTCCATTCGGCTATTCAATCGCAGTAAGCGCACATAATTCTTGAAAATAATGGCATAATCAGAAGGAGCGCCTAAAAGCACCATCTTTTCAATTGAGGGATTGTTGTAGGTGGCTTGGTAGTACAAACTTGTTTTTCCGCCAATGGAATGTCCAATGATATAATTGGGACTGTATTTTTTTGCCACAATGTCTGTGCTAGCTGCGTAGCGAATCACGTTAAATTCTTTTCCTTCCGATAATCCATGAGCAGGTGCGTCAATAGCTATTATGGTGTGTCCCGTTCCAACGAGATGAGGTAGTAATTTTTTCCATCGGGCAGTATTACTTTCCCAACCATGCAATAAAAAAATAATTTTTTCATCGCCGTCCCAACGATAGGTTTGGAACTGCAATCCATTGTTGTCAAAGGTTTCTTTTTTGGATTCAGCCAAAAAGGGAGGTAAATTAGTTGAATTTAGCCTTCCTTTTCGTGGGTGACTAAATAGTGAGAAAGCCAGCAAGCTTGCTTTTTTTGGTGCTATAAAACACAGTAGGTTAATGTAAGCTCCGTAGGATTTGGTGGTGATAAAGAAAAGTAATTGTTTCATATAAAAAAAGTCCCGATTCACATCGGGACTCAAAGTATTTAAAATTTAGAAAATAATTTTTCCATTTTTTCTCTTTCCTCATCGGCAAGTGAACTATCAACTAGAATTCTTCCTGAGTGTTCATCAGTGATGATTTTCTTTCTAGCGGCAATTTCCACTTGTGTTTGTGGTGGAATAGTAAAGAATGACCCTGCAGAAGCGCCTCTTTCAATAGAAACAACTGCTAAACCATTTCTCACACTACTTCTAATTCTAGTATAAGCAGCTAATAAACGCTCTTCGATTTGCCCTTGGTACTCAGCTGATTTCTGAGAAAGAAATTCTTCTTCTTTCTGAGTTTCAGCCATAATAGCATCCAATTCTGATTTTTTGTGTTTTAAGTGAGTTGATTTAGATTCTAATTTTTCTTTAGAATTAGCAATCACCTCTTTTTTGTGTTCGATAGAAGCTTTCATTTCTTTGATTTGCTTTTCAGCCAATTGAATTTCTAATTCTTGAAACTCAACTTCTTTTGTCAAAGAGTTGTATTCTCTATTGTTACGAACGCTTTCTTGTTGTTTGGTGTATTTTTTAATAGACTCTTTGTGCTCATCAATTGCATTCTTCTTTGTTTTGATAAGCTCTTCGATTACTTCAAGCTCGCTTTTTAATTTTTCTGAACGAGTGCTTAAACCAGCTACTTCATCTTCTAAATCTTCTACCTCTAAAGGAAGTTCTCCTCTTACGTTTCTGATTTCGTCAATTCTTGAGTCAATTAATTGTAAATCATAAATTGCTCTTAACTTGTCCTCAACACTTAATTCTTTTTTAGTCGCCATATTTTATAAGTACTTAACTGGATTTGTATTTTCTTCTGAAAAAATGATGGCAAAATTAAGGATTTTTTTTCTAAGAAAGTCAACAATATAATTTTTTGTATAC
>CANHKZ010000096.1 GCA_947461425.1 Flavobacteriaceae bacterium
CTTGTATTTCTATTGCTTTTTGGGTTCCAAATTCATTTTGGACAAACTAATTCAACTAATTATTATTTTATTAGACATGCTGAAAAAGTGGATAGTTCTAAAAATCCTGATTTATCTGAAAAAGGTTTAGAAAGAGCTCAACAATGGAAAACACTTTTTTCAGAAATTAATTTTGATGCTGTCTATTCTACAGATTATAATAGAACGCTACAAACAATTAATCCAATTGTAATGGAAAACAATAAATTACTTAAACTTTACAATCCCAAAATATTAGATATTGAAGTTTTTAAAAAGGAAACTTTCGGTAAAACAATTTTAGTTGTTGGCCATAGTAATACAATACCTGCTATGGTAAACCAAATAATTAATGAAAAGAAGTATAGTGATATTGAAGAAAACCAATTCGGCAACCTATATGTAATTACTCTAGTCGAAAATCAGATTCTGTCACAGCTTTTTCATACAAAATAATAAACCGCTTTTGCTGTAACATTTTTTCTTTTTTATACTACTTTTGCCAGACTATGCTAAAAACAGTTAACATACTTAATAAAAGAGCGCGTTTTGATTATGAAATAATTGAAACTTATACTGCTGGAATTGTTTTAGCTGGAACTGAGATTAAATCGATCCGCTTAGGCAAAGCAAATATAACAGAAAGTTTTTGTGAGTTTAGTAATAACGAACTATTTGCTATCA
This sequence comes from Flavobacteriaceae bacterium, assembly GCA_947461425.1. GTDB lineage: Bacteria > Bacteroidota > Bacteroidia > Flavobacteriales > Flavobacteriaceae > Flavobacterium. The sequence goes on from CANHKZ010000096.1 coordinate 703, forward strand.
ATACTTATATAGAAGAATACGCCTTCGGAAATCAATTCAATCATAAATCAAGAAGTGAACGTAAACTACTTTTAAATAAAAGAGAGTTAAAAGGTTTAGCTCGAAATGTTCAGGCCAAAGGGCTAACTATAGTTCCTTTAAAAATGTTTACCAATGAAAAAGGAATGGCTAAACTTGAAATTGGTCTTTGCCGAGGAAAAAAGACCTATGACAAACGAGAATCTTTGAAAGAAATGGATACCAAAAGAGATTTAGATCGAATTAAGAAAGCTTTTTGATAAAAAGTTTTTATTTATTTAAAATTATGACTAATTTTGTCTTGACAAATAAAAATTAATTCTATGAAAACACTAATCAAAAACGCCAGAGAAAAAAAAGGACTCAAAACAAGAGAACTAGCTCAAATATTGAGTATTGACCAAGCCTTGATTAGTAAGTTTGAATCAGGTACTAGAAAACCAACAAAAGAACAAGTTGCTAAAATAGCTATTGCTTTAGATATTGATTATGAAACGTTGATGGTAGCTTGGCTTAAAGAAAAAATAGTATATGAAATCGGTAACAATGAATTTGCTTTAAAAGCACTTTTAGTTGCCGAAGAAGAAATACGATACAAAGCAAAAAACAATACTAATAAATTATCAAAATCTTTAGATACACTTTTAACTCAAATTGATGTTTTAAAAAATAAGTTAGATAGTTTTCGACAATTTGACAGTTATCGAATATCACAAGCATTAGAATTAGAATATACATTTGAAAGTAATCGAATAGAGGGTAATACTATGACACTTCGTGAAACTGATTTGGTTATCAATGAAGGTTTAACTATTTCAGGAAAAAGTATGCGAGAGCATTTAGAAGCCATTAATCATCAAGAAGCTATTGCTTTTATTAAAGAGTTGATAAATAAAAATACCTCACTTATAGAAAGAGAAGTATTGGCTATTCATAACTTAATTTTAAGAGGTATACATCCTGAAGATGCCGGTCGCTATAGAAAGGTCCAAGTAATGATTAAAGGAAGTTCGCATACGCCTTCTCAACCATTTTTAGTAGCGAAAGAAATGGAAGATTATTTTATTTGGTATGAAACCAATAAAAATAAATTACACCCAATTGTTCTTGCTGCTGAAATGCACGAGCGTTTGGTTACTATTCATCCCTTCATTGATGGAAATGGTAGAACGTCTCGTTTAGTAATGAATTTGATTTTGTTGCAACACGGTTATGTAATTGCAAATATCAAAGGAGATTACGAATCAAGAATACGTTATTATCAAACTTTGGAATCAGCCCAAACAAAAAATAATAAAGAAGAGTTTATTTTGTTTGTAGCTCAAATTGAAAAAGAAAGTCTAGAGCGCTATTTAACCATTATTGGTCAATAAGAAACCTGCAGATTTGCAGGTTTTTTTTAGTTGGTATCTTCTAATAAAGGAACAAATCGAAATTCTCCAAATTCATGCTTTTCAAATTGTGTATCGTTTTTACGGATAAGCAGTGTCATAGTTTGCACTTCTTCTCCCAACGGAATAACCAATCGTCCACCTATTTTAAGTTGCGCCATCAAAGGTTTAGGAATTATTGGCGCCCCTGCAGTTACGATTATACTGTCGAAAGGTGCATGGATTTCCAAACCTTTATATCCATCTCCAGAAGAAAAATATTTAGGACGAATTCCTAATTTTGGGAGTAAAACGGATGTTTTTTTAAACAATTCAATTTGTCTTTCAATTGTATAGACTTTAGCGCCCATGGCACACAAAACTGCGGTTTGATAACCAGACCCAGTTCCAATTTCTAAAATTTTATGCCCTTTTTGTACTGCTAATAATTGGGATTGAAAAGCCACTGTATAAGGCTGTGAAATTGTTTGTCCCGCTCCTATTGGAAACGCTTTATCTTGGTAGGCATAATCTTCAAAACTAGAATTCAAAAACAAATGTCTTGGTACTTTTTTAATTGCCTCAAGTACATTTTTATCTATAATCTCTTTTTGTTCTAAAATCGTCACTAATTGATTACGGAGACCTTGATGTTTGGCTGTGTCTTTCAAAATTTGGGTTTTAATTTTGGTAAAAGTAACAAAGAAAATTCAATTTTATCTCTCTATTTTTAAATACTAACCATTCAAATAATTGTCTTTTTGACATCACTATTGTAGCAATTTATTGCTATTTTTGTACAAACTACATTATTATGCTAAAAATTGGAGTATTGGGTGCTGGTCACTTAGGAAAAATACATTTGCGTTTATTGCAACAATCTGATAAATACGAATTAGTTGGTTTTTATGATGAAAATCAAGAAAACGGTGCTAAAATAGCAACAGAATTTGGATATAAACAATTTGAAACTATCGCCAAATTAATTCACGCAGTAGATGTTATAGACATCGTCACACCTACTCTTTCTCATTATAAATGTGCTAAATTTGCTATCAAATCAGGAAAACATGTATTCATAGAAAAACCTATTGCAACCACTTTGGAAGAAGCGGAAGAGATTATAACTTTAGCTCAAGAATACCATGTGAAAGGTCAAGTAGGACATGTAGAGCGATTTAATCCCGCTTTCATTGCTACTAAAAATATGATTGAAAACCCGATGTTTATTGAAACACATCGTTTGGCCGAATTCAATCCGAGAGGTACCGATGTACCTGTAGTTTTAGACTTAATGATTCATGATATTGACGCAATTTTGAGCGTGGTGAATTCGAAAGTTAAAAACATCAATGCCAGTGGTGTTTCTGTAATTAGTGAAACTCCTGATATTGCAAATGCAAGAATCGAATTTGAAAATGGTTGTGTGGCCAATTTGACCTCAAGCCGAATTTCGATGAAGAACATGCGTAAAACCCGTTTCTTTCAAAAAGATGCCTACATCTCGGTAGATTTTTTAGAAAAAAAATGTGAAGTAGTCAAAATGAAAGATGCTCCTGAAGTTCCAGGTGACTTTGATATGATTTTACAAAATGCGGAAGGAATCAAAAAACAGATTTATTTTTCTAATCCCGAAGTACAACAAAATAATGCCATTCTTGACGAATTAGAATCATTTGCTGACGCAATCATAAACGATACTGAACCAATAGTCACTTTGGAACAAGCTACTAATGCATTGAGAGTAGCCTATCAGATTATTGATTCAATGGAAAAATAACGATACACCAAATGAAAACAATCGCTGTAATTGGAGCTGGCACTATGGGCAATGGAATTGCTCATACCTTTGCTCAAAAAGGATTTACTGTAAAATTAATTGATATTTCTGAAAAGGCATTAGACAAAGGTATGAGCGCTATCGCTACTAATTTGGATAGAATGCTGACCAAAGGAACTATTAATCAGGAAGAGGTATCAAAAACCATTACTAATATCATCACTTACACTGATTTAAAAGACGGTGTTGTTGGTGCCGATTTAGTAATAGAAGCCGCTACTGAAAATGTCGATTTAAAATTGGCTATTTTCAAGCAATTGAATGAAGCTTGCTCTCACAACACAATTTTAGCTACTAATACCTCGTCTATTTCGATTACTCAAATTGGTGCTGTCGTAGTACATCCTGAACGTGTTATTGGAATGCATTTTATGAATCCGGTGCCGATTATGCAACTTGTGGAAGTTATTCGTGGGTACAACACCAGTGAAGAAGTGACTCAAATTATCATGCAACTTTCTGAAAAGTTAGGTAAAACACCTGTTGAAGTTAACGATTATCCAGGTTTTGTGGCGAATCGAATTTTGATGCCAATGATTAATGAAGCTATCGAAACCCTGTACAACAAAGTAGCTGGCGTTTATGAAATTGATACCGTAATGAAATTAGGCATGGCACATCCAATGGGACCCTTGCAATTAGCTGATTTCATTGGATTAGATGTATGTCTATCAATTCTAAACGTGATGTATGACGGTTTTAAGAATCCAAAATACGCTCCTTGTCCATTATTAGTCAATATGGTTCGCGCCGGAAAATTAGGTCTGAAATCTGGAGAAGGTTTTTACAATTATGCAGAAAGTAAGAAAGCTGAAAAAGTAGCTGCTCAATTTATTTAAATCCAAGACTACAAATGTCTATTCAAAATAATTTACGTTTCATTCAAAAATCTATTCCTGAAAATGTAACCCTCGTTGCCGTTTCTAAAACTAAACCTATTTCGGATTTAATGGAAGCGTATGAAGCTGGCCAACGCATTTTTGGTGAAAACAAAATCCAGGAAATGACCGAAAAATGGGAAGCTATGCCAAAAGATATCGAATGGCAAATGATAGGTCATGTTCAAACTAACAAGGTCAAATACATGGCGCCTTTTGTAAGTTTAATTCACGGAGTAGATAGTTTAAAATTACTACAAGAAATCAATAAACAAGCACAAAAAAATAATCGAGTTATTGATTGTTTATTACAAATATACATAGCAGAAGAAGAATCAAAATTTGGATTAAATGAAGACGAATTAGCAGCAATTCTTCGGTACATTCAAAATGATAAAAATGAAATGAACCACATCCGAATTGTTGGATTAATGGGGATGGCCACTTTTACAAATAATCAAACACAAGTTGCAAAAGAATTTAGCCGTTTGAAAACGATTTTTGACTCCATTGCAATTCACAATTCACAATTCACGATTCTTTCTATGGGAATGTCAGGCGACTACGAACTCGCTATCGAATGCGGAAGTACGATGGTTCGCATTGGAAGTAGTATATTTGGCAATCGCAATTAGCAATTGAATAGTAACGCATTTTGATTTCAGAATTTTAAATTTTTAAAAAAAATACTATTTACGCAATTCTCGACATAGAAACCACCGGAGGACAATTCAACGAAGAAGGAATTACCGAAATTGCCATCTACAAATTTGATGGTCATGAAGTAGTGGATCAATTCATCAGTTTAGTGAATCCTGAAATTCCAATTCAGCCCTTTGTGGTCAAATTGACAGGGATTAATAATGCGATGTTGCGCTCAGCACCTAAGTTTTTTGAAGTTGCCAAACGCATTATAGAAATTACTTCTGACTGTGTTATTGTAGCGCACAATGCTTCATTTGACTACCGTATATTACGAACCGAATTCAAACGATTGGGCTATGATTTTGAATCCAAAACCTTGTGTACAGTAGAATTATCCAAAAAATTAATTCCAGAACAACCGTCTTACAGTCTTGGTAAATTAGTTCGTGCTTTAGGCATACCGATGGCTGATAGACACCGAGCTAGCGGAGATGCTATGGCTACTACCAAATTATTCAAAATGCTTTTGGAAAAA
>CANHKZ010000097.1 GCA_947461425.1 Flavobacteriaceae bacterium
TTCGCTAGCACCTGAGGCAACTGTTTTTTCAAAAGGGTATAAATCCACAATCACTAAATCAATTTGAGGAATGTCAAATTCTTTCATTTGTTGCACATCACTTTCATTATCCTGACGGTTTAAAATACCACCAAAAACTTTCGGATGTAATGTTTTAACTCTTCCGCCAAGAATCGATGGATAGGAAGTTACATCTTCAACAGGAATTACTGGAATGCCTAAATTTTTGATAAAATCTTCTGTTCCACCAGTAGAGTAAAGCGTTACATTTTGTGAATGCAATTTTCTTACAATTGGTTCAAGCCCGTCTTTTGAAAATACTGAAATTAATGCAGATTGAATAGGTTTAGTTGTGTTCATTGTGGAGTTAAAATTTTAAACTACAAAAATAGTTTTTTTTTGATTATAAATATCCATCAAAAACTGTAACATTCTATAAAATATGCGGACTAATTTACATTAGGTTTTTGAATAAAAATTACTCAATTTTACATTGTTGCAAAAGAAAAATAGTATGCGGGTATATTTTCGATTATTAAATGAGAGTTTTGGGTTTGCATTGAATGCTTTACGCAATAATAAACTCAGGACTTTACTTTCATTATTAGGAGTAACAATTGGAATATTTTCAATTATTGCAGTCCTTGCTGCAGTTGATTCTTTGGATAGGAAAATTAAAAAAGATTTAAGTAGTTTGGATAAAAACACCATTTATTTAATGCGATTTTCTTTCGGACCTTCTGAAATTCCGCAATGGAAAAGAGAGCAATTTCCAAATGTAAAATATGATGAATACGAATATTTAAAAGGTTCGATGAATGATGTCAATCAAATGGCTTTTCAATTTTTTGTAAATAGGGAATCAATAAAATACCAATCGGCTACAGTTAGCGGTATTAATGTAGTTCCTGTATCTCATGAGTTTATAGAAATTGAGGGTTTAGAATTTGCCGAAGGTCGTTTTTATAATGAGTCCGAATCGAATTCAGGTGCTCCAGTAATTGTTATTGGTAATGAAATAGCCTCAGGTCTTTTTGAAGGTTCAAATCCTTTAGGTAAAAACATTAGATTGTATGGTCAACGTTTTACTGTAATTGGTGTTTTGAAAAAACAAGGAGAAGGAATTTTTGGGGATAGTAATGATACTTCAGTTTTTATTCCTGTCAATTTTTTAAGACGAATGTATGGCGATAATAACGATGCCTTAACTCCAGTAATTTTGGTAAAACCAGAGAAAGGAGTGGATATGGATGCTTTTAAAGCGGAACTAACCCAAAAAATACGAAATTACCGCGGAATGAAAACGGATGAAATGGATAATTTCTTTATTAATGTATTGTCAGGATTTACTGATTTAATTGACGGCATAGTTGGACAAATGAACGTTGTAGGATGGATTATCAGTGGATTTTCTTTGTTAGTGGGTGGATTTGGTATCGCTAATATCATGTTTGTTTCTGTGAAAGAGCGAACGAATTTAATTGGAATACAAAAGTCATTAGGGGCTAAGAATCGGTTTATTTTATTTCAATTTTTGTTTGAAGCCATTATCCTTTCCTTAATTGGCGGTGCAGTTGGTTTATTTTTAGTTTGGATAATTTCAATGGTCTTAACTAAGGCATTGGACTTTGAATTTGTATTAAGTGCTGGTAATGTTTTCTTGGGGACAGGGCTTGCAGGAATTATTGGTTTATTGTCAGGAATTTTACCAGCGATAACAGCATCAAAATTGGATCCGGTGGAGGCTATTCGTACAGGAATGTAAATCAACTAATTCAAATTGTAAATAAAAAATCCCGAATTAATTCGGGATTTTTTATTTATCTAATATCATTGTTTTGTATCAAATCTATATACAAATTGATATTGTCTTTCAATTCTTTCCTGGGAGAGATAAAATCTAAGAAGCCATGTTCTAAAAGGAACTCTGCAGTTTGAAAACCTTCTGGTAAATCTTTGCCTGTAGTATCTCTAACTACACGTGGACCAGCAAATCCAATTAAAGCTCGAGGTTCAGAGATATTAATATCGCCAAGCATTGCATATGAAGCAGTGGTTCCTCCAGTTGTAGGGTCTGTACAAAGAGAGATATAAGGTAATTTAGCTTCGGCTAATTGAACTAATTTTACAGATGTTTTTGCTAATTGCATCAAAGAAAATGCCGCTTCCATCATTCGTGCTCCTCCTGATTTTGAAATCATTATGAATGGCATTTTGTGTTTAATGGCGTGGTCAATTCCTCTTACGATTTTTTCACCTACAACACCCCCAATTGAACCTCCAATAAATGCAAAATCCATACAACAAACCACTACATCTTTTCCTTTGGATTTTCCAACTCCTGTGCGCACAGCGTCTTTCAATTTAGTTTTTGAAGTGACATCTTTAAGGCGGTCAGAGTATTTTTTGGTATCAACAAATTGCAACGAATCTTTAGAAGTCATGTTTTTGTCTAATTCAACAAACTCATTGTTATCGAATAAGATTTCGAAATAGGTTTCGCTTCCAATTCGAACATGAAAATCATCTTCTGGACTTACGTATAAGTTACGTGCTAATTCATCTGCATCAATAATTTTTCCTGTAGGAGATTTGTACCAAAGACCTTTTGGAACATCCATTTTGTCTTCAGTAGCAGTAGTAATTCCTTTTTCGTGTCTTTTAAACCAAGCCATAGTAATACTAAATAATAAAAAATTGACAATTAGTACTAATTGTCAATTATCAATTGTTAATTATAGGGTGTTTACATTATTCAAGTCGGCAAATGCTTGCTCTAATCTTGTGTTAAATGTAACTTCACTTTCACGAATCCATTTTCTTGGATCATAATATTTTTTATTAGGAACATCAGCACCTTCTGGGTTACCAATTTGGGTTTTTAAATAGTCAATATTTTTAACCATATAATCACGAATACCTTCTGTATATGCAAATTGTAAATCAGTATCAATGTTCATTTTAACCACACCGTATCCAATAGCTTCTCTAATTTCTTCTAGAGTAGAACCTGATCCGCCATGAAAAACGAAATCAACTGGATTAGCTCCTGTATTGAATTTGTTTTGAACGAAATCTTGAGAGTTTTTTAATATTTTTGGAGTTAATTTTACGTTACCTGGTTTGTAAACCCCGTGAACATTTCCAAAAGCTGCTGCGATAGTAAATTTAGGACTTATTTTTAATAATTCTTCATATGCATAGGCTACTTCTTCGGGTTGCGTATACAATTTTGAACTATCTACATCCGAGTTGTCTACTCCATCTTCCTCTCCACCAGTAATACCTAATTCGATTTCTAATGTCATTCCCATTTTGCTCATACGAGCTAAATATTCTTTACAAATTTCGATATTTTCTTCGATTGGCTCTTCAGAAAGGTCAATCATATGAGAAGAAAATAATGGTTTTCCTGTAGCCGCAAAATGTTTTTCTGAAGCGTCCAACAATCCATCAATCCAAGGAAGTAATTTTTTTGCACAGTGATCAGTATGTAAAATCACGGTAGCGCCATATGCTTCAGCCAAAGTGTGAATATGAAGTGCTCCAGCAATTCCGCCTGCTATAGCCGATTTTTCAGCAGTGTTAGATAATCCTTTTCCAGCATTAAATTGAGCTCCACCATTTGAAAATTGAATAATAACGGGCGCATTTAATTTAGCAGCGGTTTCAATAACTCCATTGATTGTGCTAGATCCAGTAACGTTAACTGCAGGAAGTGCAAATCCTTTTTCTTTTGCATAATTGAAGATTTCTTGTACTTGATCTCCGGTTGCAACTCCTGGCTTGATGTTGTGTGACATTGTAATTTTTTTTAGTTGTTTTTAGTTTGAACTTGCAAAAATAAGAATTAATTGGGATTAGAATGGATAATTTATACCAAAATTTAAAACCGATTGCCCAAAATTATAATCTTTAAACCACCTTCTGTCTTTATTTTGTGCTGGATTATAGGTTTTAAAACCTAAGTCAAAACGAACTACAAAAAAGTTTAAATCGTAACGCAGTCCAAAACCTGTTCCAAGTGCAATGTTTTCTAAATCGTTAAGACCTTTGAATGTTGCCTTTGGGTCTTCGGTATTATCGAGAACATTCCAAATATTTCCCGCGTCAGCAAAAAGAGCTCCTTTTAAACTGCCTAAAATTTTAAATCGAAACTCCCCGCTTAGGGTCAATTTCATATTGGCTTCATTGAAATCATTTACTCCACCGGTACTTCCCGGGCCTAATCGGTATGGATTCCAACCCCGATTGTCATTAGAACCTCCTGAATAGTAACTTCTTGAAAAAGGGATATTATCTGAATTACCAAAAGGAATGGCAATTCCAAAAAAACTTCGAACAGCGATTACTTTCCCCCGGGATAAATCCCAATACTTAACAAAATCAAACTCTGTTTTTATATATTCGGAATACTCTAAATTGAATATTTCAAATCGGTCATTGGAGTTCTTACCTATATTAGTGGTATTGGCAAACAAACTTAGAATTGATCCTGCAGATTCAATTTTGGTTTTAAAAAGATAAAAATCAGTATCAGAAATGTCTTTTTTTGTGGTGCTGGAATAGCTGAAATTGGTAGCTAAAATAAAATCATTTTCGGTGAGTCTAAATTGTCTTTCTGATATACTTTTCACTGCTGAAAAATCGGCAGTAGAACTAGGATTGCTCTTACTTAGAATACTTTCAATGAATTTATTTGTTCCCTCTTCAATCGTTAAATTTCCCTTCGAATCATAGAAATTTGAGCCAATTTGATAGGAAGGATTTTTGGCCAATGTATTTAATGCATCGTAAGAAGAAGTATATACATTGTAGTAATTTTTCGGGTTCAAATTCCGAACAAATTGTACATTAAACAAATCTATTCGTGCTGTTTTATTGATTTTTGGTGTCCAATTGTAATTGATAGATCCAGTAAAATTTTCTTTGTCTAAACCAATATTTTTTTGAGTTGAATAACCTGTGGTAATTAAGGTAGACGGAATCATACTTTTCGGTATAAGTTTCTCCGTTAGAAAAGGCAAGACGATTCTTGGAAAATTTAATTTTAAATCCACACCAAGTTCTGTTGCATTAAAAAAAATATCATTAGGATTTGCAAAATCTCTGGACGAACCAATATTTCCTCGCCCTGAAAATTCCAAAGTTTCAGCTCCGTTAAAAACATTTCGAACGGAAATTGAAGGACTAAAACTAATACCAATATTTTGAATATTAGAGTGAGTTACATCTATCGATTGCCCAAAATGGTATTTCGGTTTTGGAGTGAGATAAATTTTTGCAATTAGGGATTGTGCAGTACTGTCCCTTTTATCTTGTTCGTAAATAATGGAAGGGTAGTTGAAAATTTTTAAATTACTCAGATACCTACTTGTCAAATTGGTTTTTGTATCAGAAAAAAAACTCCCTTTGGTTATAAAAACTGCATTTGTAATTGCAAAGGGTTTGTATTTGAGTTTGTTTCTGCTTAATAGTTTAAAATTTTTAAAAACCGTGCTATCTGTAATTATTTCTTTGGCTTCAGTTGCAGTGTAGTCAGTATAAATTCTGACATCGCTTATTTTGTATAGTTTAAAAGGTTCAGTTATAGTGGTGTCTTTGTTTTGGTAGGTGTAATTTCCAATTTTCAAACGAACACTTGCTTTGTTTTTTTTCTGAATAGTGTCAATGTCAAAACTGATATTATTGGGTTGAAAATTATAGGCGCCACTGTTTCTAAATAAAGTTGCAATTCGGTTTTTTTCATTCTCAAAATCCTCAGTTAAATATTGTTTTCCAGCTTTAACAAAGGAGTTAGATGCTGTTTTTTTGTACAAAGAATCTAAAACAACGGTTGCTATTTCTGTCGAAACAGTATCAATTGTATATGCTATTCCAGGCTCTACATAATAATCAACGCGTGCTTTTTTTATGCCAATTGTATCAAA
>CANHKZ010000098.1 GCA_947461425.1 Flavobacteriaceae bacterium
ATAACAGTTAAATATCTTAGTTTATTTAGGTTTCTAAAATTTAGGTGCAAAGGTACATTTTTTATTAATATTCAAAAGAATATAAAAATTATTTTTTATCTTATTTCACCCTGAGATACGTCTGTTATTGTTTTTCATTTAAAATTAGTATCGTAATACTAGTTTCAATTGCTAAAAAGACAATAAATAGCATAAAAAAATTCATTTTTTCAATCGAAGCTGTAGCGGAAATGCTTTTTAAAATTGGCCTTACAAACAAGAAACAAACAATGATTTTTAGACTAGTAACCACCATAAAAGACATGCCCACAGAGTCAAAATTACGTTTGCGAACTTGGAGTATAGTTATCAAAACCCCAATCGAAAGAAGCCCAAACAAAAGGTACAGACTTACAAGAGAATAAGTAAATGTATCCTCTTTGATTTCTGCCAACTCAAACAAATCCTGATGAATCCAACAAGACATCGACACAAAAACAATCCAAAAAGTAAAAAATGTTGTTTGTTGTTTTGGGCTATGTAATAATTTAAAGCTCAATTGGAATCGGATTTATTGATTTCATTTACTTGTCGAAAAGTATTGTACAAGGCTAAAAAAACACCAACTAATAAAACTACTTTATGGTAATAAAAAATAGTATTGGGATGCGCTTCGTCCAGCCAACTTCCAAGATACGAAAACAGAAATATAATAGCGCCCATTTGAATGGGGATATTAATTAAAGCCAACCATTTGTTGAATGGTTTGTTCTGTTTATTGTTCTCCATTAGTTGTGGTTGGTGGATTTGTTTTCATGGTGCAGGTGGCGCTAAAATCAGCGCCCGGTTCTACGGCTAATTTCCCAACAGTCACTTCGCCATAAATGTTTGCTGTTGCTTTTACATTTAATAATTCTTCCACCTGAATTTTTCCACTAAAGCGGCCTTCAATATCGGCGTTTTTACAGATAATATCGCCAACCACGATTCCTGCTGGGCCAATTACAATTTTTCCTTCGCTCTGAAAATTTCCTGTTAATTCTCCGTCTAATCTAAAATCGGCAACAGAATAAATGTTTCCTTTTATTCTTGTTCCTTCTACAATTCGGTTCGTTTTTCCTAAAAGATCGGTATAGGATTTGGGTTTTTTGTCAAACATAATTTATTACTTTTTTGAGGCTAAATAGCTGTTTAGGTTTTTATTGATTTGGATTACTTTATAATTATCACTCGATAAGATAATGGCGGTTTGATTAATCGTATATTGTTTGTTTGCCGTCATGTAATTAATAATATCATTAGCATACGCCTCGGTTTTAATGTTATGAATAACCATAAAATTTTCTTTATCGGTATATACATCATACGAATACGAGCGTTTTTCAATTTTCTCGTCTTCAATGAATTTTTTAATTTTTTCTTCAATTTCTTTGGTTAAAGGGTCTGATCTTAAACCCACTTTAAACAGAATTTTCCAACTTTTGGCAGTTGTAGTAAACTGCATTTTTTCCAAAATTGGAATTTGATTACTCAAAATTTCATGTGCTTGTTTGCCTTCTTCGGCGTTAGGATATTGTGCTGCTACTTCTTCCAACGCTTTTTTGTAAGCTTCTATTCCAAATAATTTTGCTTGTGTATTAGCGTGTAATAGTTCTAATTTTGGTAGAATTTCATCCCCTGAATACTGAATAATTGCTGTATTCAATTTTTCTAAAACGTCCACAAACTGCTCCTCTTGAAAATCTTTGTATAATTGGTTGTATGTTTTTTCAGGAGTTTCGACGTTGGAATTATTGGCATCCGTATTGCTAATAATTTGTGCATAACGAGAACTTGGAAATTCCGACACAATACGGTTTTTGACAACAAGTGCTTTGATAGCGTCTGTAATTTGGTACAATTTGTACAAATTATATAGCGTTGGCAAAACCAATTTTTCTTCTAGATTTTGTTCTAATACTTTTTCTAATTTGGCAATAGCCAAAGCATATTCTTTGAACTTTTCTTTATAAATAATCCCCAACTGGTAATACGCAAAATTGCGCTCTTTGTTGATGCTATCCAAAAGTTTTTTGTCTGTTGGGATTTGATTCAAATAAAAATCCAGATCGTATTTGTCTGTTGTTTTTTTTGCTGCCGTTTCTTTGTTGTCATCTAGCACAACATCAGCTGTAACTTCAGAAATAGCAATATTAGTGTTTAGTGGCGTGGCAGCGCGCCAAAAAGTATTTGGACTGCGTTTTCCCCAATTTTTTTTAAATTCCAATTGGCCAAAAGCCACCAAAGTAGGATTATAAAAATAAAAAGTTGTTTCTGTGGTTTGCTGGTTGAGTTTAGGTAGTCCTCTAACCGCTGTTTTGGGTTGGATCAAAGTTTCATCTGTTGCGATTTGTTTGCCTGAATTTTCAAAATTAGACATCGCTTCTTGTTGCTTTTTAGCTAGTTGTTGTTTCGTTTCGTCTGCTTTTTTAAGCCCTTCAATGTAATTGCCGAAATAAACAATTTGGTCAGTAACAGAAAGAGCTACTACTTTTAAAATACTGTCGTTTTTGTTTGCCAATGCATCGTATTTGATTACGTCGTCCAAGTTTTGTCTGAGTTTTTCAATTTGTGTAAACTCTCTTGTGTTCTTATCTAATTTCACCAAAGTACTATCATAGTATTTAGCAGCCAGAGGAAATTCGGCACTTTTAAAATACATGTTCCCTAAATTTCGATAATTAGAGGCTGATAAATAAGTGTTTTCTTTTACTTTTTTTAAAGATAAATTATAGTTTTTTAGAGCCAATTCTGGGTTATTGCTTTTGTCATAAAACACACCTATTTGATGGTAAATTAAATCCAAAAACGGACGGTTCTCGCGATTGTCAACTAATTGAGCAAACATTTTAGTCAATTGTTCTTTGTTTCCGTTTTGAAAGTCAAATAGCAGCGCTTTTTTTGCATACGCCTGAATTACATACTCTCTATCCGCTTTTCGATGCATGTCAATAACTGATTGATAGCTAAAAAGCGCACTGTCTCTTTTTCCAGTTTCTTCATACAGTTGTCCCAAGATGAATCGGTAACGGGCTTTTTCAGTATTGATATTTGTAAACTCTTGCGCTATTTTTAGTTTTGCTACTGCGCTGTCTTTTTCTTCTAAATTTAAAAAAGCTTCCGCTAAAACGGCATTAGCATTCGCTACAAATTGATTTTTTAATTTAAAATCCTTCAGTAGTTTTGAGAGGTTTTTGATAACCAACGCATCATTTCCGAGACGCATATTGGTTTTTTCGCGCCAAATTTTAGCCTCATAAATTTTATTGCTGTTTGGGTATTTATATAAAATATAATTGAATGCGTCCATAGCAGGCACAAATCGCTGACTGTAGTAACGGGCTTTGCCTAACATTAAATAAGCCTCGTCTGTTTGATAATTGCGCTCTTTCCCGCCAATGTTCATGGAATGCTTTTGAATGGCTTTGGTTGCTTTAGTCTCGGCTAAATCAAAATTGGCGTTCTTGATAGTGTCAGTAATAGAACCGTCTGACATTTCCATTTTTTCAACCGGTAAACGCTTCCAAAAATTGTTTTTACTCTTTTCGTTTATATCAAAAACTCCTTTATCAAAACCAATTCCGCCATTATATAAAACGTTGTATTCGGTAGTCAAAGCATGGTAATTTCTGGACAATAAAGAGTCCTTTTTAGTAGAACAAGCTACTAAAAAAAGAATTATAAAAAACGTAAAAAAAAGATGACATCTATTACTTCTCAATTGGAAACGGTTTATAACTTAAACTCTTGTAGACTTGATTTAGTATACAGATGGGTAAAATTACGTTTCTTTTTGAAATATAGAAACTTAAACCGCAAAAAAGGCCTCGAGTTCTT
This sequence comes from Flavobacteriaceae bacterium, assembly GCA_947461425.1. GTDB lineage: Bacteria > Bacteroidota > Bacteroidia > Flavobacteriales > Flavobacteriaceae > Flavobacterium. Next base: position 3,856 of record CANHKZ010000098.1, read on the forward strand.
GCAGCGTCTCTGCTGAGGTTACTATGTCTTTAACCACTTCGCCTTTGTTCAACGCCACAATTCGATCGCATACTTCTACAGTGTGTTGTAAATCATGGCTAGAAACCAAAATAGTCACTCGCGGATTTTCGCTAAGCTCTTTGATTATTTTTTTCAAACGGTTCACCGTGGTAGGGTCTAAATTAGCAAAGGGCTCGTCTAAAACTACCACCTCCGGATTGCCAATTAATGTGGCGATAATGCCTACTTTCTTTTGATTCCCTTTAGACAAATCGCGTAAATATTTTTTATTTTTCAAAATTTCACCGTTGAAAAACTCTTCGTGTTTTACCAATAAAGCATCCACATCGGCTTTGTTTTGTCCGCGTAAATCGCCAATGAAATAGAAATATTCTTCGGGAGTTAAATACCCAATTAGGAAACTTTCGTCTAAGAAAGAGGCGGTAAAGGGTTTCCAATTTTCGCTAGTGTGTACTGGAATTTCATTGTTGATGATTTCACCCGTTGTAGGTTGGATTAAATCCAAAAGCAGGCTGAAAAAAGTGGTTTTCCCTGCGCCATTATTTCCTACTAGTCCAAAACTTTGTCCTTTTGGAATACTTAAATTATCGATATTTAAAACGGTTGTCCCGTTGTATTTTTTTGAAAGTTGATTGACTTGGATCATTGTTGAAAGGTTATGAGGTTAAAGGTTATGAGGTTAAAAGTTTATGGGGTTAGAAAATGTTAATTGCTGCTAACCGGAAACTGTATGTTAATTGTTTTGTTTGTACGCTTGAATGGTTTTGTATTTCTCTGCTTTATAGACTTTTTCAATTTGAGAAAAAACGCGGTCTCGCAATGCAAAACCAATAATTCCTGCCAAAGTAACAAGCGCTAGACCGGTATTAGGTCCTTCAATATATTTGCCTAAAGCATACAAAAGAACTGGTAATAAAATTTTAGGTAACGAGATTAAAGCAGTTTGTAAATTGAACGCTTTTTTGTCGCCAAAGGCGCCTTTGCTTGATGACAAATCAATTGGGGTTTTAGTGTAAGCACCCGCATACAAAACCAAATGGGAATTGACGCCTATATTATATACAGCGCCCGCCAAAATAGTCAAATATATCTCCCAACCGAGGTAAATATAAAAGGAAGATAAAATAGCTGAAATCACTGTGGCAATGACAATCAACCACCATTTTGAGGTTAAGTAGTTTTTATACGAAATGTTTTGCGTCATCATTAACGGGTAGTACTGACTGTCCCAACTTGGTACAAACTGTCCAAAAGTGAACAAAAATCCACCAGAGACAAAAATCCCGGCAAAAATTTGCATGACTTGTGGCTGAGATGGGTTATTAAAAAAGATAAAACCATAAAACAAAAACAAAATGCTCATGCCCACCGTGGTTTTAGATCGCTTGTTTCGCTTGATTAATTTGATGTCGTTTTTCAAAAATGTGCCTAGGGTACCAAACTGATTCAGCCAATTTAAATTTTCTGTTTTAGCAACAGCTGATTTGATCGCTAATCCGGCATCGAGATACAATTGGCTTTTAAAGAAATTATAGGTGATTTTATACAAGGCTAATACTAGCGTAACCGGAATTAAAAATAAGCCTGGCGTATGAAAAAGTCCTTCGAAAAAAGGTGTAGAATAATCCGTAATGTTAAAGTAGCCGTAATGTTGCAATCCACCTAAAACAACTACCACCACCAACAAACCGCCAAATAAATTGTCTTTATTGCTCAACAATACATTAATGAAATTATTAATGTACACTATCGAAAACATAGCCAAATGCCAAGATAGAACACTTTCAATTGGGTAGTTTTCTAGATACAATACTACCGAGAAAGGAAGAAAGAAAAAACCATGCATTAGGTTAAAATAAGACAAAGCC
>CANHKZ010000099.1 GCA_947461425.1 Flavobacteriaceae bacterium
AACGGCAATGTAACTCTTGGGGCGAGATACAATTTGTTATTTGACAAAGACAAAAGCATTTACAGCGACGCCCTAATGCCATTTATCCGATTTTATTTTTAAATTTCTTAATCATAAAAACCCCTTTTAGTAATACTTACAATGTAATTTTGTTCCAAATAAAAATCATATGAAAAATATTTTCCTTTCTTTAATGCTGTTAGTTACTATAAATGGATTTTCGCAGAAAAATCTTTTACAGTCGGGACCAATGGTTGGTTATTGCGAAATGACCGAAGCGGTTATATGGGTGCAAACTACAGTAAAAGCAGCCGTTAGGGTTGACTATTTCGCCATAGACAAACCCACCGAAGTTTTTTCTTCGAATACCTACCAATCTTCAAACGATAATTATTTTACTAATCATATTGTTCTGACTCAATTGCAACAAGGGAAGCAGTATCATTATGATCTTTACATAAATAATCAAAAAATCGTATTGCCTTATGACACCTCTTTTTCTTCGAAAAAATTATGGCAATGGCGTGAAAAAGCTCCCGATTTTACTATTGCGTTGGGTAGTTGCTCCTACATCAGCGAAGAAGCTTTAGATCGCCCAGGAAAACCCTATGGTTCCAACTATTCGATTTTTGAAAGTATTGCTAAAAAAAATCCAGACATCATGCTTTGGGGAGGTGACAATATCTATTTGCGTGAAGCCGATTGGGATAGCAAATCAGGAATTTACCACCGCTACACCCATTCAAGATCGCTGAAAGAATTACAACCATTGCTTGCGAGTACTCAAAACATTGGTATTTGGGACGATCATGATTTTGGTCCAGATGACAGTGATCGTAGCTTTTACAATAAATACGCTACCCAACAAGCGTTTAAAGATTTTTGGGCAAATAAATTTTACGGGATTGATTCCAGTCAAAAAGAAGGAGTTTTCTCCAGTTACAATTGGAGTGATGCCGAAATATTTTTGTTGGATAATCGTTTTTTTAAATCCCCAAACAATCGTTTAACCGGAGATAAAACAATGCTCGGTTCAGCACAAATACAGTGGCTAATTGACGCTTTGGTATCTTCAAAAGCGAGCTTTAAAATTATAGTTATTGGCGGACAAGTTCTCAACACCGAAGCTGTTTTTGAAAACTACGAAAACTACAAAACCGAAAAAGAATTTTTATTAAAGGAAATTGTAGCGAATAAAATAAAAGGAGTGGCATTTATTTCTGGCGACAGGCATTTTACAGAATTATCCGTTTTAAAAAGACCCAATACGTATTCATTATATGATTGGACGGTTTCACCTTTGACATCTGGACATGGTGTTGTAGAAAAAATAGCCAAAGAACCAAATCTCAACCGCGTGCCCGGCAGTTTATTTGCACAACATGTTTTTGGAACACTTTCGTTTTCTGGCGAAAAAGAATCACGCCAAATGAAATTAAGCCTTTTTGATAAAGACGGCCTAGAATTATGGAGTAAAATACTACTTAAGTCGGAATTAGAATAGTTCAGTATTTATTTCGAAACCAAACTTTCATCCATTCTCTTTTTAGTACTAAAAAAGCAACTTGCTTGGATAATTCTGAAATATCGGACCCATCTAATTGTTTCACTTGGTCTTCAGGAACGTCTACTATATATAATAAGTTTAAATACTCAGCAAATTTATACTGAATCAAACGGTATATTTTTTCGTGTAAGGTCAATTTTAAATCTTCAGGTTGAATCCCCGAAGGCAGGTCAATCGATTCGTTCGCTAAATTGAAATCTTTATTAATTTGCTCAATTAATTTTAAATACAAATTTTCATTTGTTGCTTCAGAGAGCAATACATCTGTATTGATTGGGGCGACGAAAGAACTAGACATTCCGATTCATTAAATTCTCACCAAAAGATCTCAACATCGATTTTTTATCTGGGCTTATATTCATTTTATCTAAAGTTGCAAATGCCTTTAATGTATAGTCTTGAATAGCTTGTTGCGTGGCTTTGGTACTTCCAGTGGCATTAAAAATAGTTTTTACCTCCTCAATTTTTGTCTCATTTACTTCTAAAGAAACCGAAAATAACTGTAATAGTTTTGTTTTTTCTTCAGTTGTTGCAAATTCAATAGCTTTGAGGTATAAATAGGTTTTTTTGTTCTCGATAATATCTCCACCAATTTGTTTTCCAAAAGTGGCAGGATTACCAAAAGCATCTAAATAGTCATCTTGCAATTGGAAAGCTAATCCTAAATTCAATCCAAAGTCATAAATTAATTCGCTATTTTCAATTGAAGTTTCAGCAACAATAGCACCCATTTTCATCGCGGCAGCAACCAAAACGGCTGTTTTGTACTCAATCATTTTTAAATACTCTGGAATAGTAACATCCGAACGGGTTTCAAAATCAACATCCCATTGCTGACCTTCGCAAACTTCCAATGCTGTTTTACTAAATAATTTGGCTAATTCCCTAAAAATGATTGGATCGTACTGTTCAAAATATTGATACGCTAAAATCAACATCGCATCTCCAGAAAGTATTCCGGTATTGATATTCCATTTTTCATGCACTGTTATATGACCTCTTCGCAAAGGCGCATCGTCCATGATGTCATCGTGTACTAAGGAAAAGTTATGGAAAACTTCAACCGCTAATGCGGCTGGAAGAGCTTTAGAATAATCCGCATCAAAAATCTCAGCACTCATTAAAGTTAGTATTGGTCGCATTTTTTTGCCACCTAATCCTAATATATATTGAATTGGCTCGTATAGGTTTTTAGGTTCACGCTCTTCTTGCTGAGCGTTAAGAAACTCCAAAACAAATTCTTGATACTGCTGAATGGAATGCATAGCTACTTTTATTCTTGTTTACTAAAGGCCAAATATACAATTACATCCCGAATATTTAGTTTCAAAAAAGCAGGATGTTTTTAAGAGTTTCAAATTTATTGCAACAATTAATAAAAACAAAGGAAACTTTTTTGGTATTCAAAGTTTCCTTACTATATTTGCAGCTCTTTAAAAAATTATGGAAGAAAAAATTATTGCAAAAGCAAGCCAACTCTTTTTGAAATTAGGTTTCAAAAGCGTTACTATGGACGATATTGCCAATGAAATGTGTATTTCAAAAAAAACCATCTATAAGTATTTTTGCAATAAGGAACTATTAATTGCAGAAACAACTGATACCATTACCAAAACCATTTATGCTAAAATAAATGAAATTGTAGCAAAAAACTATAATGCAATAGAAGAAAATTTTGAGATAATCAAAATGATAAAAGAAATGTTTGTTTCAATTGAGACATCGCCATCCTATCAACTGAAAAAGCATTACCCTGAAATTCACGGAAAACTTACTGAAAAACTTCTGTTAGAATATATGACATTATTTAAACAAAATATTGAAAAAGGAATAAGCGAAGGTTTGTATCGAAACACTATTAATGTCAATAATTATGCCTATTTTTATTATACACTGATGTTTAACATCAATGAAAATATTAGTTCTGAAAAAGAAGCACAAAAATTAGAATTAGAAGCATTAGAATACCACATAAGAGCTATGGCTACTTCAAATGGAATTACAGAATTAAATACCTACATACAATCAACTCAAGTACTATAAAATGAAGAAATTTCAATTAATTGTCCTATTAACCATTAGTTTTGGTTTTTATGCCCAAACGAATCCAATAAAAGAATCCTATTCTTTTAACTTAAATGAAGCTATAGATTATGGTTTTAAAAACAATTACTCAGCCATCAATGCATCAAGAGATATTGATGCAGCGAAAAAGAAAAAATGGGAAACCACTACTATTGGTTTGCCTCAGATTAATGCTTCTTTAGGCTACCAAAATAATATTGAATTACAAAAATCGCTAATTCCTGCAGAATTTTTTGGAGGAAAAGAGGGTGAATTTGCAGAAGTTGCTTTTGGAACTAGACATAATATGCTAGGAAGTGCCACTGTGAGCCAACTGCTTTTTAATGGTTCTTATATTGTAGCACTTCAATCAGCTAAAGTTTATTTACAAATATCAGAAAACGCAAAAATTAAAACGAATCAAGAGATTCGTGAGATGGTCGTTAATGCCTATGGCAATGTGTTATTGGCAAATGAAAGTATCGCCATTTTAGAAAAAAACAAGGCAAGTCTTGAAAAAACATTAAACGAAACCAACCAAATTTTTAAAAATGGTTTTATAGAAGAAGAAAATGTAGAACAACTACAAATAACTTTAGCTACCATTAAAAGTGCTCAAGAAAACATCAAAAGGCAGAAAATAATTGCTACCAATATGCTGAAATTAATTCTTGGAATCTCCATCGAGAAAGAATTGATTTTAACCGAAAATCTCTATAATCTATCGTTAAATAGTATCAGTTTAGAGTTGACAACTATTCCATTTCAAGTAGAAAATTCCATTGACTTCAAAATTCAAAATAACCTGGTAGAAACAAAAAAATTAATGCTTTTATTAGAAAAAAGCAATGCACTCCCCTCTTTGGCTGCAGCTTATAATTTTGGATACAATGCTTTTGGGAACCAATTCCAATTTTTCACCAACAATCAACGATGGTTGAATTTTTCAAATGTGGGGATTAGTCTAAATGTTCCTATTTTTAGTAGTTTAGGAAGAAGTGCTCGAACGCAACAAGCTAAAATTGCATTAGAACAATCCAAAACACAAATGATTCAAGTAGAACAAGGTTTGAAACTACAATTTGAAAAAGCCAAAAGCGATTATGAATTTAGTTTAGAACAATTGAAGACCACTAAAAGTAGCTTAGCACTCGCTGAACGAATTGAAAGTAAACAACAAATAAAATTAAAAGAAGGATTGTTATCTAGTTTTGATTTGAGTGAGGCGCAACGCCAATTATACTTAACACAACAAAATTATTTGCAAGCCATGCTTGACGTAATCAACAAAAAAGCAAGTCTAGAAAAAATCGTAACTAAGAATTAAATCACAATAATATGAAATCCAATATAGCACAAATGACAAAAAAAATATTCCCTTTACTTATCACAACAGCGCTTTTAGTCTCTTGCGGGGATAAAGACAATAATCAAACGGTTGACCAATTGATTGCTGCAAAAAACAACAAGGAATTACAAATTAGAAAAACCTTAATTCAAGCTGATTTAGCTAAAATTGAAGCTGCTTTAGCAACATTAAATGAAAGAAAAGAAGAAGCTTTGGTTTCGGTTGCCACATTGAAAGATACTGTTTTCAATCACTATTTAGACATTCAAGGAAGTGTGAATACAAAAGAAAATATCTTGATTCAACCAGAAATGCCAGGAACATTAATTAGTCTTAATGTAAAAGCAGGGCAAGGTGTAAGCAAAGGCCAACTTTTGGCACGAGTAGATGACGGTGGATCAAGCCAGCAAGTAGCTAGTTTAGAAACGCAATACCAATTAGCCAAAACAACTTTTGAAAGACAAAAGAATCTTTGGAGTCAAAAAATCGGTTCTGAAATTCAATTTTTACAAGCACAAACTCAAATGTTGAGTTTACAACGTTCTGTAGCTCAAGCCAAAGCGATGTTGTCAAAAACTGAAATTCGCGCTCCATTTTCTGGAACAATTGACGAAGTTTTTGTAGAAAGAGGTCAAGTAGTTGCTGCGGGAACT
>CANHKZ010000100.1 GCA_947461425.1 Flavobacteriaceae bacterium
CGATTTTATTGCCAATTACTCCTATGAAAAGCGCTCTGTTTACGAACAGGAATTGCGTCTTACTGCCTTACAAAAAGAAAAACTAGTCGCCTTACTCAACGAATCATTACTACTAGAAAACCGCGAATATACCTATAAATTCATTGACCAAAACTGTACTTCGATGGCAGTAGACGTTATTAATAAAGCGCTCGGTCAAGAAATTATTGTGAAAAAAGGAGATCGTGAAAGCAGTTATCGCAGTATTTTATATCCGTATTTCGACAATCATTTTTATGAGCAATTGGGTACCAGTATCATTTTTGGAACTAAAACAGATCAAGCTGGAACGGCAATTTTTCTCCCTTTTGAACTCAAAGAAAGTTTGAATCAAATTAAAATAAAACAACTTCCTATTGTGAAAGAAAACAATACGGTGATGGAATTTGCAGCTGAACCCAATCACTCTTGGTGGAATAATCCCTATTCTTACTTATTGTTTTTGGGATTCATCCTACTTTTAAACAAAAAATGGAGTGATACGTTTTATTTAGCTAGTATGGGAATATTAGGATTCGTATTTACCGTTTTAGGGCTCTACTCTACCCATTTAGAACTGGGAAACAACTACAATACCTTAGTGTTCAATCCTGCTTTAATCGCTTTGCTCGTATTTGCAAAGACCAAAAATAAAAAAGGAATTCAATTCACTTTTTGGTTCAATTGTATTGCATTAGCACTCTACACTTTAGTGTTGACCAACAAAGCGCATCTTTGGATAGTAGCGCCTTTGATCATCACAAACGGAATTATTCTAGTACGACGTTATTGGAAAAAAGAAGTGTGATTTACGAATTACGATATTCGATATACGATATTCGATATACGATTTACGAAGTTTTATTTAGAACTTCATGATAAAAATCTATGTCGAATATTGAACATTAGAACATGGAACGCTGAACAAAGAACAGAAAACTGACAACAGAAAACAGATAACTGATATTACTTCCCAAAGAAATCTTTCAATATAATCTTGGTAAACTTTCTAGCGCCTTCGTCGTTTAGATGACCACACGAAGAAAAATACTGATCGCCTTCCACCGCGTTTTCATAATTATAAATTTCAGGATATTGGGATTTTACTTTGTCAAAATAGTCCATGCCTTTTACATTAGAACACATGGGTGTCATCAAAGCAATTAACTCAATATTATTGGCTTTACAAATGGCTTTTATCTCTTTGTAATAGCAATTTTCTAGAGGTTTCATATTGCGAATATCATTTTTCATATTCCCTTTTTTCTTCGCTCCCAAAGGATGATATCCTAAATTGTCAAGATAATTAGTAGGAACTTGTCGCCAACTTCGGTTCATTTCGCGAAAGCCAATTTTGGTATCAAAAGCGAGATAACGATAAAACGGAATATAATACAACTTCCAAAAATCATGTTCTACTAGAAAGTGGTTTTTGATAATTTCAGAATCGTGCAAATAGGGTAAAAATTGGGCTGAAATTCCGGCATCTCTAGTTTCGTTAGCCAAATTCATATCAGCTTCCAAAATCAATTTTTTGATAACAAACTTTCGTTCTACCATCAATTTCAATAGCAACGACGCTTCAAACAAATGCGACGCACTCATGCCATAATTAAAAGTCTTGATTCCGTTTTCTTCCAATAGAGGCGCTACAAAATGATTGTTGGCGCGCGACGAACCTAAAAAAACAACATCGTACTGTTGTGGACTAGCGTGATAGACATATTCTATTTTTCCTCTAGTGGATGATTGCTGAAAAATAGTGGAGTATACCCAATCCAATACTGCTGCTAAAAACAATACAGTGAGAAGAATAAAGGCAATTAAACGGATGAATTTTTGCATTAAAATTGAAAATAAATAAATTCTTTATAATCGGAAAAAGTGCCTAAAGCCAGAATAGCAGCCAAACACACCGCTAATTTTAAACCACTATACTTTCCTGAAATAGGTTCTAGTTTAGTTCTAAAATTCCATTCTACGATAACAAAAGCGACAATTAAAAAGAGTAATTCGTAATTGTATCGCTGATTTTTTAGGAATTGAGATGTAAAATGTTGGTCGGTAACAATACGCTCAATATACTGCACCGCTTGACGGATAGAACTCGCTCTAAAGAAAATCCATGCCAAGCAACTCAACGCAAATGTCATTAGAATACTCCCAAAAACACGAACTGATTCCCAATTGCGATGCAAAACCACCGTTTCCATATTAGATCGATTGCGTTGTAAAAGCAATAAGGGTAAAAAATAAACAGCATTGATGAAACCCCAAGCGATAAACGTCCAATTGGCGCCATGCCAAAAACCACTGACTAAGAAAATAATAAAGGTATTGCGAATTTTCATTCCCATACCGCCACTACTGCCTCCTAACGGAATGTACAAATAATCGCGGAACCAAGACGAAAGCGAAATGTGCCAACGACGCCAAAACTCCGCTATATCTCTAGAGAAATACGGATAATTAAAATTCCGTAACAAATCAATACCAAACAACTTCGACATTCCCAACGCCATATCCGAATAACCCGAAAAATCCCCGTAAATCTGAAAAGCAAAATAGACGGCTCCCAAAATCAGCGACAGGGAATTCATAGACGAATGGTAATCAAAAATCGCATTGGCATAAGTAGCACAGGTATCAGCAATGACTACTTTTTTGACCAATCCCCACAAAAATTGGTACACGCCTTCTTTGGCCTTTTCAAAATCAAAATGACGTTTAATTTTCACTTGTGGCAGTAAATGCGTAGCCCGCTCAATGGGTCCCGCCACTAACAAGGGAAAGTAACTCACAAAAAGAGAATAATCTACAAAATTGGTTTCAGCTTTAATACGCTTCAAATAAATATCAATCACATAGGACAAACCATGAAATGTGTAAAACGAAATTCCAACAGGCAATACTACATTCAACAACAACGGACTTGTAGCTAAACCAACACCATTCAAGGCTTCGGAAAATGAACTAGCAAAAAAATTATAGTATTTAAAAACTCCTAGAAAACCTAAATTCAAGATAATACTCAACCAAAACCAAAACTTCCTTCCCCATTCGGTTTTTCCTTTTTCAATTCGGAGACCAGTATAATAATCTAAAAAAGTAGAAAAGACCAACAAAAATAAAAATCGCCAATCCCAACACGAATAAAAATAATAACTCGCTACAATCAGTACCGCATTCTGACTGGCTTTGCTTTTATTTAAAACACACCAATACAACACAAATACGATAGGCAAAAAAACGGCAAAAGACAACGAATTAAAAAACATACATAGGGGTATCGAATTCAAAAATGCAAAACTAAGATTTATTCTTTTTACAAACTAATAATATTTGAGGTACGATATACGATATACGAGGTACGAGGTACGAGGTACGATTTGGAAATGTATCAATTGGGTATAATTTGAAAATATAACAATTCGCGAAAGTAGCAGTATATATTCCCCTCTGTAGAGGGGCTAGGGGTGTGTTTTTTTTTATGCTTCTCAATTTGGTTCAAGTCCGGTAGAATTACTGATCACGATTTACGATTTACGACCCGAGGCGCAGCCGAACGGAGCGAAGCTAATTACGATTTACGAAGTGAGATTTACGACCCGAGGCGCAGCCGAACGGAGCGAAGCTAATTACGATTTGAAAATGTGTTAATTTGAAAATGTGTATTTGGTTGTCGGTTAACGGTTGTTGGTTGTCGGTTTTTACGGATTAGTATATTCTAATATATTTGTTTTTGAATAGAGCGAAGTGGCTTCTTCTATTTTCTTATATGACTTATATGGTTTAAAAAATTTAACCACAAAGATCGCAAAGCTCTTCGCCAAGCTCAGAATAAAAGCACGGAGGTTCACAAAGTGAATATTCTTAATGTCACTTAATTTCTTAATGGTTCAATTAACTTATCTGAACTTGAATTGAGCAAAGTGAATTCTTCTATTCTCTTATATGACTTATATGATTTAAAATTTATTTAACCACAAAGACCTCAAAACTCTTCGACAAGCTCAGGATAGCAACATTAAGGTTCACAAAGTGATTAGTATTAAATCTTAATCTAAGAACTTGGAACAAAAAATGATAACTGAAGATTGCTTCACTGCGTTCGCAATGACGTACGAACGACAACCGATAACCGATAACCGATAACCGATAACCGACAACCGATAACTGATAACAACCCTTTGGGCCCTGGCGCCTTCGTGGCTAAAAACAAAAAATCCCTAAAGAATAACTCTCTAGGGATTCGTATACAATACTAAACGATTACTACTTATTTATCCAACACTTCAAAAGTGGAATTCATACTCTTGAACTCTGGAACAATTTTCTTCATTTGGCTTACAATAGCGTCATTGTCAAAAACATCTGAACCTGTAATTAATTCAATTATATCCTGGTGTAATTCTTCAAACTCCTCCTCCATTTCTTGAGCAATCATTATTTTCTCGTGGTGAGTAGGAATGGTTTTAGCCGAATTATTCAGAAGTTCTTCATATAATTTTTCGCCAGGACGAAGGCCTACAATATCAATTTTAATATCCACATTCGGAATAAATCCCGCTAGTTGAATCATTTTTTGAGCCAAATCAAAAATCTTAACTGGTTTACCCATATCAAAAATATAGATTTCGCCACCCTTACCCATAGCACCTGCCTCTAAAACCAATTGGCATGCCTCAGGAATGGTCATAAAATAACGGATAATATCTTTGTGAGTAATGGTAACTGGTCCGCCTTCGGAAATTTGTTTAGTAAACAAAGGCACTACAGAACCATTAGATCCTAAAACATTCCCAAAACGAGTGGTAATAAATTTAGTCCCTACTCCTGTATTTTCTTTTTTATGTTTCCATTGTAAGGATTGTACATATTTCTCGGCAATACGCTTACTAGCCCCCATAACATTAGATGGATTCACCGCTTTATCGGTAGATACCATCACAAATTTATCAGCGCCATATTTACAAGACATATCCGCTACATTTTTGGTGCCTTTTACATTGGTAACAATGGCTTGAGCTGGATTTTCTTCCATTAATGGTACGTGTTTGTAGGCGGCTGCGTGATAAACTACATCGGGACGGTAGGTAGCAAAAACTACCTCCATAGCTTTTTTAGTTCTCACATCGGCAATAACACTATGAATAATCGTATCGGTTTCCAAAGCTTGTGTTTCTAGGGTCAACTCATGTAAAGGCGTTTCAGCCTGGTCCAACATCAAAATAACTTTGGGGCTAAACATCAAAACCTGACGCACAATTTCACTACCAATAGAACCCGC
>CANHKZ010000101.1 GCA_947461425.1 Flavobacteriaceae bacterium
GAATTTAGATCAAAATTTATTTCAAGCAGATTCTAGAGGTAATGCAGTTGTGCCTATTACAGGAAGTCGTAATGGAGCACAAGGACAAATTTTTGATGGTGGTCATAAAATTAAATCGGTTAAATTAGTTACTTCTTCTAATGGAAAAGTTACTGAAGTAGCAGCGAAGTATATTATTTCAGATACTAGAATGCAGGTGTTTATTCCGCAAGGGTTGAATCCAAAAGGAGGAGTTGTAAAAATCAAAATCGATTTCTCTTTCATTGCTCCATTTGAAGGATCAGACCGTATGGGAGTTTTGGAAACTAAAAATGGTAAAATTTTCACCATGGCACAGTGGTATCCAAGAATGTGTGTCTATGATGATGTAAGAGGGTGGAACACTAATCCGTATTTAGGAGCTTCAGAGTTTTATTTAGAATATGGAGATTTTGATGTTAAAATCACAACTCCTTCAAATCATGTTGTGGTATGTTCAGGAGACTTAATAAATCCAATGGATGTCTATTCTTCTGAAGAGCAAAAACGTTTAGCAAAAGCTAAATTGAGTGACGCTACCGTTTTGATCCGTACTGCGGCGGAAGTAAATAATCTACCAAGAACAATTACTTCAACTAAAACTTGGCATTACAAAATTAAGAGTGCAAGAGATGTTTCTTGGGCATCTTCAGCAGCTTTTATTTTAGACGGTGCTAAAATTAATTTACCAAGTGGTAAAAAAGCCTTAGCATTATCTGTTTATCCAGTAGAAAGTGATGGAAATGACGCTTGGGGAAGATCTACAGAATACACTAAAACTTCTATTGAAAATTATTCAAAACGATGGATGGAATATCCTTACCCTGTTGCAGTAAATGTTGCAGGTAATGAAGGCGGAATGGAATATCCAGGGATTGTTTTTTGTAGTTGGGAATCCAAAGGCGCAGGTTTGTGGGGTGTAACTGATCATGAATTTGGACATATTTGGTTTCCTATGATTGTTGGGTCTAACGAACGTTTATTCGCATGGATGGACGAAGGATTTAACACGTTTATTAATTCATTGAGTTCACATGATTTTAATAATGGTGAATACAAAGAAGATAAAGCGGATTTACACAGAGATTCAGAACAATATACTAATCCAGCTTTGGAAACTATGATGAGCTCACCTGATAATATGAAGGAGGCCAATATTGGTACTTTGTGTTATTCTAAGCCAGGTGCTGGTTTAGTGATGTTGAGAGAACAGATTTTAGGGCCAGAACGATTTGATTTGGCTTTGCGTACTTATGTTGAGCGTTGGGCATTCAAACATCCAACACCAGATGATTTCTTTAGAACTATTGAAAATGTAGCAGGAGAAGATTTAAGTTGGTTTTGGAGAGGTTGGTTCCAATACAATTGGCGTTTAGACCAAGGAATTAATTCTATAAAATATATCAAAAACGATCCAGCAAAAGGAATAATCATCAATATCGAGAACTTCGAAAAAATGGCAATGCCTATCGTTTTAGATGTGAAAACCAAAAGCGGTAAAGTAACTCGAGTAAAATTACCTGTAGAGATTTGGCAAAAAAATGTAGCTTGGTCATTCAAACATAATTCTTCGGAGCCAATCGAAAGTATTACGCTAGATCCAGATCATGTATTTCCGGATGTAAATGAAGCGAATAATATTTGGACTGCTGAAAAAGGAAAAGTGGAAGAAGATTTGATTTTAGACGGATTTATAGGTACCTATACTACTGATAAAGCGCCACTTAAATTTATTATTACTGAGAAAAATAATGCTTTGAATGTTGAAATTACGGGTTACCCAAAATTCAATTTATCACCAGCTGGTAAAAATAAATTTGAATCTAAACGTGCAGGAATGGAATTACAATTTAATGATGCACAATCAGGTTTTGAAATGATTTTGGGAGATGGTAGAAAAATACCATTTACAAAACAATAAACGGATTTAATTCTAAATAAAAAACGACTGAGTAATCAGTCGTTTTTTTTGTGTTATAAAGTTTCGTTTTTATGCTGGAATTTGTTGGCTCAAACAATGTAATGTTCCAAATCCCCATATAAAATCGGTGGCGTTGATACCGATGATTTCTCTATCAGGGAAACACTCCGCTAGGATGTTTAAAGCAATTCGGTCTTTACTATCGTTGAAAGTAGGTACCAAAACACATTGATTTAAAATCAAGAAATTAGCATAGCTAGCAGGCAAACGCAAACCTTCAAAATTCAAACGCTTTGGCATAGGTAAGCAAACTATCTTTGGTGCTTTTCCGTTTTCTAATTTGGCATTTTGCAAACGCTTTAAATTATCTTGTAATGGTTCGTAATTCGCATCTTTCTTATCGTCTTCAACAATCGTTATAATAGTATCTTCGTTTACAAAACGACACAAATCATCAATATGACCGTGGGTGTCGTCTCCTTCAATTCCGTTGCCTAACCAGATCACATTGGTAACGCCTAAATATTCTTTAAAAACCGCTTCGTAATCGGCTTTGGTAAAATTAGCATTGCGCACTTGAATCGAAGGATGCATCAAACATTCTTCGGAAGTTAATAAAGTTCCTTTTCCATTTACATCAATGGCACCGCCTTCAACTATTACTAGTTTTCCTTTGTAGGTTACCTGAGTTAAAGGCAACTTCAAGAAATCGGCTACTTGACGCGGAACCTGTTTGTCCAATTGGAAATTAGCATATTTTGCCCAACCGTTAAAGTTGAAATTTAAGGCTTCTCTTTTAGCACCATTTTTTACAATGATGGGTCCTGAATCGCGCATCCAAGAACGATTTGTTTTATGAATAATATACGAAACGTTGTTAAGTTGAACATAAGCTCTCTCAAGCATTTCAGCTACTTTAGTTTTTAATTTTTCATCAGCAACCACTAAAAATACTTTTTCTACAGCAGCTATTTTTTTAATAAATTCAACAAAAGCCCATTGAACGGCTTCGTATTTGCCAGGCCAATCGTTTCCATTGTGTGGAAAACACAGTAAAATACCTTCTTGTTTTTCCCATTCGGCAGGGAAGCGTCTGTTTGAATTACTCATGATTAATCAATGGCCCTTTTTGTAATATCTCCAAAAGCATCAATACGGCGATCTCTAAAGAAAGGCCAGTTTTGGCGTACATTTTCTTGTAAATCCAAATCGACTTCCGCAATCAAAATTTCTTCTTTATCGTGAGAGGCTTGCGCCAAAATTTCACCTTGTGGTCCTGCAATAAATGACGAACCCCAAAACTCAATTCCAGAAGTATTTGGTAAATATTTTTCTAAACCAATTCGGTTAGCTGCAGCGACATAAACTCCATTAGCAACAGCATGACCTTTCATGACATTCATCCAAGCGCCGTGTTGATTGACTCCATATTCTTCTTTCTCTAATGGATGCCATCCAATTGCTGTCGGATAAAACAAAACTTCAGCGCCTTGTAGTGCAGTCAATCGCGCTCCTTCAGGATACCACTGATCCCAACAAATTAAAGTACCAATTTTTCCTTTGTTAGTAGGAAATGCTTTGAAACCTAAATCGCCTGGAGTAAAATAAAATTTTTCGTAGAAATGCGGATCGTCTGGAATGTGCATTTTGCGGTACAAACCCGCTTCAGATCCATCAGTGTCAATAATGTAAGCACTGTTATGGTAAATCCCAGCCATTCTTTTTTCGAAGAAAGGAACAATTATTACCACTCCTAATTCTTTGGCTAATGCGCTAAAAGCTATGAAAGAAGTACTGTACAATGGTTCTGCTAATGCAAAATTATCCACATCCTCACTCTGACAAAAATAATGACTGCTGTATAGTTCCGGAAGCGAAATCACTTCAGCACCTTGACTAGCTGCATCGCGAACCCAACTCAAACATTTCTTTAAGTTATTTTCGGCAACATCATTCAGATTCAATTGAATGACCGCGATTTTGTATTTTTTATTTGGCATAGCTTAAAAAATTAGACCGCAAAAATAGTTATTTTTATAAAGAGTACACGAAAAGGAATTCATAAAAATTTCCGCTCTTTTTTTGTTTCTTAGTAATAGTTCGAATATTCAAAATCGCTTCGTACCTTTGCACCTTAGATTTGAAGAAATGTTAGCAATAGGAAAATACAATACGCTCACTATATTACGGGATACCAAAGTAGGTTTATTTTTGGGAAATCCCGAAAAGGATTCAGAAGGAATCCATGATGTTCTTTTACCAAACAAATACGTCCCAAACGAATTTGAAATTGGTGAAGAATTAATTGTTTTTGTGTATTTAGATCACGAAGAACGCCCGGTAGCCACGACTTTGGCACCTTATATTTTGTTGGATGAGTTTGCACTTTTGCGTGTCAATTACATCAATCAAATCGGAGCTTTCATGGACTGGGGAATGGAAAAAGATATCTTGGTTCCGTTCAAAGAGCAGGCACGCCCGATGGAAAAAGGAAAACGTTATTTGGTGTATTTGTATATGGACGAAAAAACCAATCGTTTGGTAGCTTCGAGTAAAACCAATCAATTCTTAAATAACGATCATTTGACGGTTGAAAAAGGTGAAGAAGTCGATTTGATTGTTTCGCATATCACTGAAATCGGAATCAATGTAATAATCAATGAACAACACAAAGGATTGTTGTACAAAGATGAGGTGTATGATGACGCTATTCGTACTGGAGACAGAATGAGAGGCTATATTAAAAACATTCGTCTTGACAATAAAATTGATGTGGCGCTGCAAGTTCAAGGTTATCAAAGTATTGAGCCAAATGCTGAGAAAATTCTTGATGAATTGCGCGCAAATCGCGGGTTTTTACGATTGAATGACAATTCGCATCCAGAAGATATAAAAACGGTCTTAAAAATGAGTAAAAAGACCTTTAAAAAAGCAATTGGTGCTTTGTATAAAGATAAATTGATTGAAATTAAAGAAGACGGAATTTACTTAGTGAAGGAGTAATTCTAAATGGTATATTTGTATCAAAAGGCAATTCATTTTATTGAGTTGCCTTTTTTTGTAAAGAATCTAAAAAATGACTTATTTTTACACTCAAATCAAAGAATTATGAGCAAGATAGATTGGAAAACAGTCCGAGAATTTGA
>CANHKZ010000102.1 GCA_947461425.1 Flavobacteriaceae bacterium
CCGAAAAAAGCAGTTATTTTTTAATTTTCGATTTGGATATCTATCAATTTTAGCTATATTTGCACCCGCAACAAGGCCTCGTGGCGCAACTGAATAGCGCACTTGATTACGGCTCAAGAGGTTACTGGTTTGAATCCAGTCGAGGTCACGAATAAATACAATCAAAAGAAAAAACGCCAAGCTCGCTTGAGCGTTTTTTTATTTTAATTGTATTTTCAAAGCGGAGCTTTGCTGGATATGCAATCCATTGAAAAAATTATATGGGGTTACAATTTCTAACTTGTAAGTGCTATTAAGTTTATCAATAATTCAACAAGTATTTTTAAAATTTAAATATTTGCTTTGGTTGAAATTATTAATAATAGTAATGTTATAGTAAGAATTATTATAGAAAAGTAGTTAGTTGATTTTAATTGAAATTTGTCTAAATACCATTTTTTGACACTCAAAAAAAACATGAATAATAACAAAATAACAAATGGAATAGTGATTAGTTCCAATATTCCAATAAGTAAATCATTAACAACAATAGTATTGAATGATAAGTAAATTAATATTGTAAAATAAATCAAACACAGACTACTCAATATTATATAACTATTTTTTTTCATTTATATTATTATTAATGCTCTGAAAAGTTTAATTTGTCTGCTCAAGATACTTTAAATAAGAGTAATCATAAGACATCAATCAAAAATACATAAAAATGATTATTCACACTATTTAGAAACCAAAATAAGTAATTTAGCCCCAACACGAACCAACACAATTCTATGACCAGCTATTTCTTCGATACTACTCATCAAGACACCACTTATGGTGAGGAAGACATGCATCTCAAAGAATTTGAATCCTGTCAGTTTATTAATTGTGATTTTACCGCTTGTAATTTCGTTGGAGTTACCTTTATTGATTGTACGTTTACCAATTGTAATTTCAATAGGACCCGTCTTAATCACACCGCTTTACGAACCGTACATTTTAACAACTGTAAAATGCAGGATATTAATTTCTCCATGTGTGATAAATTGATTTTTGAAATGGCGTTTAGCCGTTGTAACTTGGATTTCTCCAAATTCTATACTTTAAAACTCAAGGAAACACAATTTAAAAACTGTAGTTTGATTGCCGTGGATTTTATGGCAGCTGATTTGTCAGAAGTAGTGTTTGACAATTGTGATTTGTACCGCGCAGAATTTGACAAAGCCAATGCCTCAAAAGCCAATTTTAAAACAAGTTACAATTATACCATTGACCCTGAGAAAACCAAAATTAAAAAAGCGACTTTCGCTTTAGAGGGTCTAAAAGGATTGTTGGATAAGCACAATATTATAGTTGACTAATTCAATTTTTAAATTTGAACTTTGAAATTGAAATTGATTTTTGATATTTACCTTTGATATTGATATTGACTACCCATGAATGGTCTCATTTTTACCATAATTGGTAATAATAGACGCTTCAAAATCCAACCATTCTCTCCAACGTTTTTCCACATCAATGCCTTCTCCATATTTACGGGCATAGCTAATAAAAGTAGTATAATGACCCGCTTCACTTTCCATCAAATTGCGATAGAAAGCCGATAATTCTTCGTCTTCAATATTTTCTGAAAGCACTTTAAAACGCTCACAACTTCTAGCCTCAATCATGGCCGAGAACAACAAACGTTCCACAAGACCTGAAACCCTACTTCCAGTATTGCTGTGCTTCATGTACATATACAACTCGTTGACATAATCGTCTTTTCGTTCGCGTCCTAACTTTAGACCACGTTTAATAATGATATTGTGCACTTGTTCAAAATGATCAATTTCTTCTTTGGCCAAAGCCAATAAATCCTGAACTAAATCTTGATGCTCCGTATTGTGGGTAATTATTGTAATGGCATTAGTAGCAGCTTTTTGCTCGCACCATGCATGGTCCGTCAGAATTTCTTCAATATTGGTTGCTACAATATTTACCCATCTTGGGTCGGTTGGCAGTTGTAATCGTAACATTGACATTAATAGATAGTTTAGAGTTTAAGGTATAAAGTAAAAAAATAAGGTTTTGCCATTACTTTTCGTAAAAACAAAACCTTATGATTTGAAACTTAAAAAAATTAGAAAACGAAGATCGCTCTTTCGCTCATCATATCGTTTACTTCAGCAGCTACTTCTTCTATTATAGCTTCATCTGTATAATTCATCAATACTTTATCGATAAGCGCTACAATAGTTTCCATATCTTCTTCCACCAAACCGCGAGTAGTAATAGCAGCAGTACCCACACGAATTCCAGAAGTCACAAATGGTGATTTGTCATCAAACGGAACCATGTTTTTATTTACCGTAATTTCTGCTCTCACTAACGCATTTTCAGCGTCTTTACCAGAAATATTTTTGTTTCTTAAATCAATCAACATCATATGGTTATCCGTACCGCCAGAAATAAGTTCGTATCCTCTTTTCACAAAAGCATCAGCCATAGCTTTTGCATTTTTTTGCAATTGCATGGCATACGTAAAGAATTCATCTTGTAATGCTTCACCAAAAGCAATAGCTTTAGCAGCGATAATGTGCATTAATGGTCCTCCTTGATTTCCAGGAAAAACTGCTAAATCTAATAAATTAGACATCATTCTAATTTCTCCTTTTGGGGTAGTTAATCCGAACGGGTTTTCAAAATCTTTACCCATCAAGATCAATCCACCTCGTGGTCCACGTAATGTTTTGTGAGTAGTTGTTGTTACAATATGACAATGAGGCAACGGATCGTTCATCAATCCTTTGGCAATTAATCCCGCAGGGTGCGAAATATCAGCCAATAAAATAGCGCCAACGCTATCAGCTATTTGTCTGAAACGAGCAAAATCCATATCACGAGAATAGGCTGATGCACCTGCAATAATTATTTTCGGTTGCGATTGAGTCGCAATTTCTTGAATGATATCATAATTTAAAAGGCCAGTTTCTTTGTCCACTCCGTAAAAAACAGGATTGTACAAACGACCCGAGAAATTCACTGGCGAACCATGAGTCAAGTGACCACCGTGAGCCAAATCAAATCCTAATATAGTATCACCGGGTTTGATACAAGCGTGGTATACCGCAGTATTCGCTTGAGATCCAGAGTGCGGTTGCACGTTAGCATATTCAGCACCAAATAATTCTTTAGCTCTATCAATCGCAATTTGTTCCACAACATCCACTACTTCACACCCACCGTAGTATCTTTTTCCTGGGTATCCTTCTGCGTATTTATTAGTCAAAACAGAACCTGCAGCTTCCATTACATCGTCACTTACAAAGTTCTCTGATGCAATTAATTCTATTCCGTGAATTTGTCTTTCTTGTTCTTCTAAAATAAGGTCAAAAATTTGTTCGTCGCGTTGCATGTGTGTAGTTTTTGTTATTTGTTGGCAAAAATACAAAAAATCGGTGGCTAAATAATAGGTTGTCTGAACAAATGGCTTAGTATTTTTTAACAAACTAATTAACAAAAAAGCTTTTATTTTCCTTACAACCTAATTGTTTCAATAAAGCACCCAATTCCAAACTCAAATTATTAATACCAAAGTGTGATTAATCTACATATCCTAACATTGCTATGGAAAAATGTTAGAAAACGTAAAATGAACCTTATATTATTAAATAAGTTGTACTTTTGCTGCTGATGATTAAAAATAGTCTACATATCACTGAAATGTCACGGACAAATTATTTCTCTACTTCACCCGAAGTACGGACACTATAACTATAGTTTCCATTGATTTAATTTTTTTTATTCAATTCCTTTTTTTTACTATTTTGATACTATTTCACTCTCTTTTCAGATTAATCTGTGTTAATCAGAAAAATTATTTTTTAAATTTTCTGTTGACATCTTTTCCCATTTGGGTTGTATCTACTATTGATCATAGGCCCTCAAAAAAAACTAAAAAAACATTTAAATTATTTATATACGCTTAAAATGGATATCAAAATTGTTGTAACCCAAAAAGAGCATTATCAATTTGCAAAAGAAATTTGCGATACGATAGAAATTTCAGCTAAACTAAGGGGAACTGGTATTGCTAAAAGAACACCAGAATATATTCTTAAAAAAATGCAAGATAGAGATGCGATAATCGCATTAGTGGATAATAAATTTGCCGGTTTTTGCTATATCGAAAGTTGGGAACATGCCAAGTTTGTAGCGCATTCTGGCTTAATTGTTCATCCTAAATACAGAAATTCGGGACTTGCAAAAAAAATTAAATCTAAAGTATTTGATTATTCACTTCAAAAATATCCAAATGCCAAAGTGTTTGGCATTACTACTGGTTTAGCGGTAATGAAAATTAATTCAGATTTAGGGTATAAGCCCGTTCCCTTTTCAGAATTGACAACTGATCCAAGTTTTTGGAAAGGATGCCAAACCTGTACCAATTATGAAATACTAAAAAGTAAAGACAATAAAATGTGTTTGTGTACTGGAATGTTGTACGATCCGAAAGAAAAACAAAAAATTCCACCCAAACATCCCTTTAACATAAAAGTTCTTAATAGATTAAAGAAAATCAAACAAGCCTTATTCTTAAAAAAATAAAACTATGAAAAAAGTTGTATTGGCCTATAGCGGAGGATTAGATACCTCGTATTGCCTAAAATATTTAAAAAACGAAAAAGGATATGAAGTTCATACGGTATTAATTAATACTGGTGGATTTGATTCTAAAGAGTTACAAACTATAGAAGACAGAGCCTATGAACTCGGGAGTGCTAAACATGTCAATTTGACAATAGTAGATAAATACTACGACAAAGCCATAAAATATTTGATTTATGGCAACGTATTGAAAAACAATACTTATCCACTTTCAGTAAGCGCAGAACGAGTTTTCCAAGCTATTGAAGCGATTAAATATGCTAAATCTGTTGGTGCAACTGCAATTGCTCATGGAAGCACGGGTGCTGGAAACGACCAAATTCGTTTTGATTTGATTTTCCAAACGATCGCTCCTGAAATTGAAATCATTACTCCTATTCGTGATTTAAAATTGTCCCGTCAGGAAGAAGTAGATTATTTAGCTAAA
>CANHKZ010000103.1 GCA_947461425.1 Flavobacteriaceae bacterium
CCTTCACGGCTTTTCATCTTACCCGAAGGTAAGTCCACCAGTCCGTACGACAAATGATACAAGCTCGAAGCCCAATCAAAACCTAGTTTTTGCAAAATCAAAAACAATACTTTGAAGTGGTAATCTTGTTCGTTACCCACCGTGTAAACCATTCCGCCCACATCGGGGTGGTCTTTTACTCTTTGAATAGCGGTTCCAATATCTTGTGTCATATAGACCGCAGTCCCGTCGGAACGCAACACGATTTTTCGGTCTAAACCTTCGTCAGTCAAATCAATCCAAACCGAACCGTCCGGGTCTTTTTCAAAAACGCCTTTTTCTAAACCAATTTGAACGACATCTTTTCCTAATAAATAGGTATTACTTTCGTAGTAAAAACTATCAAAATTAACACCCAAATTGCTGTAAGTAATCGCAAAACCATCATACACCCATTGGTTCATCATCGCCCAAAGTGATTTCACTTCTTCATCTCCTGCCTCCCATTTCAGCAACATGTCTTGTGCTTCTAAAATGATCGGCGCTTGTTTTTTGGCTTCTTCTTCGGTTTTACCCGCAGCTAGTAATTGGTTGATTTCTTCTTTATAGGCTTTATCAAAAGCTACATAGTAATTCCCAACTAATTTATCTCCTTTTAAACCTGTTGAGGCGGGCGTTTCGCCATTACCATATTTTTTCCAAGCCAACATCGACTTGCAAATATGAATGCCACGGTCGTTGATAATTTGGGTTTTATAGACTTTTTTACCCGATGCTTTGATGATTTCAGCCACGGAATAGCCTAACAAATTGTTACGCACATGACCCAAATGCAATGGCTTGTTGGTATTAGGCGAAGAATATTCCACCATCACCGCTTTATCAGCAGGATTTGGCGTTACAAAACCATATTTTAAATCGTCTTTGATCCCGTTAAAGAAATTCAAATAATACGAATCGGAGATTACAATATTCAAAAACCCAGACACTACATTGAATCGAGCTACTTCTGAAACATTTTCCACCAAATAATTCCCGATTTTAGTTCCTAATTCTACTGGATTGCTTTTTACCAATTTCAACAATGGAAAAATAACCATGGTAATATCGCCTTCAAACTCCTTGCGGGTAGACTGAAATTCGATCTTATCAACGGATACTTCAAATAAATCCTGAATTGCTTTTGCTATAGATGGAGTAAGAATAAGTTGTAATGACATTAAATCTGTTTTTAAGAGTGCAAATATAAGGATTTCAGAAGGAAATAGAATAGCCTTTTTTTGAATCGGTTTGGGTATACTAAATCAAAAAAACTGAAATAAAAAAACCATTAAGAAATTAAGGTTCATTAAGCGCTTAATGAACCTTAATTTCTTAATGGTTACCAATTTTTAAGTCAATGGTTAATTTATAAAAATTACCATTTTATAATGGCACTAGCCCAAGTGAAGCCACTACCAAAAGCTGCTAAAACCACGGTATCTCCCGACTTGATTTTACCTAGTTCCCAAGCTTCTGTCAAAGCAATTGGAACAGAGGCAGCAGTAGTGTTCCCGTATTTCATAATGTTATTATGTACTTGATCGTCTCTCAACCCGAATTTCTTCTGAATGAATTGCGAAATTCTCAAATTGGCTTGGTGCGGAATCAACATGTCAATATCTGAAACTTGCAGGTTATTGGCTTCCAATCCTTCGTTAATCACCTCAGCAAAACGAACTACCGCATTTTTAAAAACAAATTGGCCATTCATATAAGGAAAATAACTTTCGTCGTTTGGATCATTGTCTTTTAAAATATCCGTTACCCAGCGACCACCCATTCCAGGTGCCTTTACAATCAATTCCTCAGCGTGAACACCCTCAG
Source organism: Flavobacteriaceae bacterium (assembly GCA_947461425.1). Classification (GTDB taxonomy): domain Bacteria; phylum Bacteroidota; class Bacteroidia; order Flavobacteriales; family Flavobacteriaceae; genus Flavobacterium. The sequence goes on from CANHKZ010000103.1 coordinate 1,846, forward strand.
AATGTAAATGAGTTGACAAAATACCTTTAGTCAAATCTACTTCACGACTTACTACTGCAGCCCCTGCTCCATCTCCAAAAATAACCGAAACACCTCTACCACGAGTAGACATGTCTAGTCCAGCAGAATGTACTTCAGAACCGATTACTAAAACATTTTTGTACATTCCAGATTTAATGTATTGATCAGCTACAGATAAGGCGTATACAAATCCGGAACACTGGTTTCTAACATCCAAAGCACCCACAGTTCCTATTCCTAAATCACGTTGGACTAAAACACCTGGGCCTGGAAAATAGTAATCAGGACTTAGGGTAGCAAATACAATAAAATCAATATCATTTTTATCTATTCCAGCTCGCTCAATTGCAATTTTTGCGGCTTTCACCCCCATGGATGTGGTCGTATCTTGCCCTGGTATAATATGGCGACGTTCTTGAATGCCTGTTCTCTCTTGAATCCATTCGTCATTAGTATCGATAATTTTAGATAAATCATCATTAGTAACCACATTGTCAGGAACATAATATCCTAATCCCGTTATTTTTGAATGATACATTTTCGTGTATTTTAGTGATTTAAAAATCGAAGGTAATAAATTATTCTGTTTTAACTAATTTCAATCCGGTTTATAGCCAAGATAGGCGAATAGTCTCTCCTTTTTTTAGCAATTCAGTATGTTCAAAATACACTATTTGATGCTCTGATACTGCTTGAATAAGATAATGACTTCCTCTAAAATAGGCGTTTTTTACTTCCGCTTGAAGAGCACCTTGCGGATTTATTTGGATTTGATGCGGATATAAAAACGTAATTTCTCCCTCAATATTTAATTCGGTTACTTCTCCAAAAAGTGAAGCGACATATTTAGAATTTGGTTGATTGTAGACTTGTTGCGGACTCTCATTAACTATGATTTTTCCGTTTTGCATCACAATGGTTTTGTCCGAAAATGACAAAGCATCGGTACTGTCATGTGTAGCGATGATACAGCTAATGTGTTTTTCTTTTAAATATTGAAATAGATTGCTACGCAACGCATTTTTTCGAAAAGAATCGATTTGGCTAAAGGGTTCGTCCAACAATAAAATCTGGGGCTCTAAAGCCAAAACTCTAGCTAAGGCAACTCGTTGTTGTTGTCCACCACTTAAGTATTTGGCTTTGACTTTGGCATAATCCGTCATTTCTACCATTTCGAGTAATTCATTTACCCGCGCTTTCTTTTTATCGCGATAGCTATTGGAAAGGAATTTGCCTATATTTTCTTCTACCGTAATGTAGGGCATCAAATCAAAATCTTGTGCCAAATATTTGATGTACTCTTCACCCGGTATCAAATTGTATTTCGGACCTAAAATTGGATTCCCTTTATAACTGATACTCCCCGAATCCAGATCGTACAAGCCATATAGTAGCTTCAGCAAAGTACTTTTACCACAGCCGCTTTCGCCAATGATAACAATATTTTGCCCTTGTTGTACCACAAAACTCAACTCCTTTATAACGGGTTGGTCAATATAAGTAAACGTAATATCCTTGATTTCAAGCATGGTTCGTATTAATTAAGCCAAATTTACAATGTTTAATTTGAATCCGAGAAAGGTTGCGACAATTTGTCACTTTTTATTAAAATGGTATTCTATTTGAAAACTAGAAAATCATCAATTTAAACTTAAAATTTATACATTATGACAACTGGAAAAATTAATGTTTCGGTAGAGAACATCTTCCCATTAATCAAGAAATTTTTATACAGCGATCACGAAATTTTCCTGCGTGAATTGATTTCTAATGGAACCGATGCTACCTTAAAATTAAAACACTTAACAAGTATTGGCGAAGCCAAAGTAGAGTATGGCAATCCCATTATTGAAGTAAAAATTGACAAAGAAGGCAAAAAACTGCACATCATTGATCAAGGTTTGGGGATGACTGCTGAAGAGGTAGAAAAATACATCAATCAAGTAGCCTTTTCTGGAGCAGAAGAATTCTTAGACAAATACAAAGATTCGGCTAAAGATTCGGGAATTATTGGTCATTTTGGTCTTGGTTTTTACTCGGCTTTTATGGTCGCTGAAAAAGTAGAAATCATCACTAAATCATTCAAAGACGAACCAGCAGCGTATTGGACTTGCGATGGCAGTCCTGAATTTACGTTGGAAGCTGCTGACAAAACCGACAGAGGAACTGAAATTATCTTGCATATCGCAGAGGATTCTTTGGAATTTTTAGAAGAATCTAAAATCAAAGAATTACTAAATCGCTACAATAAATTCATGCCGATTCCAATTAAATTTGGAACCAAAACTGAAACACTTCCGTTACCAGAAGGTGCTGCCGAAGACGCAAAACCAGAAACTGTTGAAGTGGATAATTTTATCAATAATCCAAATCCAGCTTGGACCAAACAACCCGTTGAATTGAGCGAGGAAGACTACAAAAAATTCTACCATGAATTGTATCCAATGCAGTTTGAAGAACCGTTATTCAACATTCACTTGAATGTAGATTATCCGTTCAACTTAACGGGGATTTTGTACTTCCCTAAATTAGGATCAGATTTGCAAATCCAAAAAGACAAAATTCAGTTGTATCAAAACCAAGTGTTTGTTACCGATAATGTAGAAGGAATTGTACCTGAATTCTTGACGATGTTGAAAGGAGTAATCGACTCACCGGATATTCCGTTGAACGTATCTCGTTCAGGTTTACAAGCGGATGCTGCGGTGAAAAAAATCTCGAATTACATCACTCGTAAAGTAGCCGATAAACTAAAAGCCTTATTCAATGAGAATCGTGTCGATTTTGAACAAAAATGGAACGACATCAAAATTGTTTTGGAATACGGAATGCTGTCTGAAGATAAATTCTATGAAAAAGCAGGCGCTTTTGTTTTGTACCCAACGGTAGATGACAAGTACTTCACTTTGGACGAATTGAAAGAACAACTGAAAGAAAAGCAAACAGATACCAATGGAAAATTAGTAGTGTTGTACGCAAGTAACAAAGAAGCACAACATTCCTACATTGAAATTGCCAAAGAAAAAGGATATGAAGTCTTGTTGTTGGATTCACCAATTATTTCGCACCTGATCCAAAAGATTGAAGGTGATAATAGCGAAATTAG
>CANHKZ010000104.1 GCA_947461425.1 Flavobacteriaceae bacterium
CTCCACAACCAATACAAGCTGCTGCCTCAAAAGCTTTATCCGCATCGTGTTTTGGAATTGGAATTGCGTTTGCATCCATTGTTCTTCCTGAAGTATTTACTGAAACAAATCCTCCTGCTTGTTGGATTCTATCAAAAGCACTTCTATCAACCACTAAATCCTTAATTACAGGAAATGCTTTTGCTCTCCAAGGTTCCACATAAATTGTCTCGCCATCTTTGAATTTACGCATGTGCAACTGACAAGTTGTTACAGCCCTATCAGGTCCGTGTGCTTCACCATTAATGTATAAAGAACACATTCCGCAAATTCCCTCACGACAATCGTGATCAAAAGCGATTGGTTCTTGTCTTTCATTGATTAATTGTTCATTCAATTGGTCTAACATTTCCAAAAATGAACTCGCTGTAGAAACGTCGTTTAATTTGTAGGTTTCTAATTGCCCTTTTGCTTTAGAGTCTTTTTGACGCCAAATTTTAAGGGTTATATTGATGTTTTTTGCTGCACTCATACTGTTTTATTTTAGCCATAAGCCATAAGGCAAAAGGCATTAGTAATTACTGTTTACTTGACTCTAACTTGTTTATAAAAGAATTAATCATTTTGCTTTCTTCTGTAATCTGATTCATTATATCAGAATACAAATTTACTGATTTAATAAAACTCAGTTTTTCAGCAACTAATAATTGTGTTTCTAACTCACATAAAGAACCTCTGGCTATTTTAATAAACTGAATATAGCTTTGAGTTGATTGTCTTCCATAACCTTCGGCTATATTTGAAGGTATAGAAACTGCACTTCTCTTTATTTGACTAGACAAAGCATATAATTCATCTTTTGGAAAATCAGAAATCAATTGACACACTAAAACAACCATTTCAATTCCTTTTTGCCAAATCAATAAATCTCTATATGATTGTATCCCACTCATACTATTGCCTTTTGGCTAATGCCTAATTACTTATAATTACGCGCTGCAATTTTGATAAACTCGTATTTCAATTCTTCTTTATGAAGTTCCGATTTTGTAATGTCGTCTCCTTTATATTCCCAAGCACTTACAAATGAGAAGTTTTCATCATCTCGTAATGTTTCGCCTTCGGCATCTTGATATTCTTCACGGAAGTGACCTCCACAAGACTCATTACGTTGTAAGGCATCCATTGCCATCAATTGACCTAAGTCGATAAAGTCAGCCACACGAAGTGCTTTCTCTAATTGCGGGTTCAATTCATCAGCACTTCCTGGTACATTTACTTCTTTGTAGAATTCTGCTTTCAAAGCAGCTATTTCTTCAATTGCTTGTTTCAAACCAGCTTCGTTTCTACCCATTCCAACTTTGTTCCACATAATTAATCCCAAACGTTTGTGGAAATGATCCACTGATTTAGAACCTTTATTCGACAAGAATTGGTTGATGGTTTCTTTCACTCTGTTTTCTGCTTCTGCAAATTCAGGCAAATCAGTTGAGATTTTTCCGGTACGAATATCGTCAGCTAAATAGTTTGATATAGTGTATGGCAATACGAAATATCCGTCAGCCAAACCTTGCATCAAAGCCGAAGCTCCTAAACGGTTCGCTCCGTGATCAGAGAAGTTGGCCTCTCCAGCTACAAAACAACCCGGAATAGTTGATTGTAAGTTATAATCCACCCAAACACCTCCCATAGTGTAATGCACTGCTGGGTAAATTTTCATTGGCGTTTCATATGGATTTTCATCGGTGATTTTTTGGTACATGGTAAACAAGTTACCGTACTTTTCTTTCAACCATTGTTTTCCTAATGCTGTAATTTCTTCGGCGGTTGGATGATGATTTCCTTTGGCGAAAGCCGATTGTTTTCCTTTATTTTGAATTTCAGAAGAGAAATCTAAAAACACGCCTTCATTAGTATCGTTTGCTTCGATACCTCTTCCTTCGTCACAAACTTCTTTGGCAGCTCTTGATGAAATATCTCGTGGTGCTAAATTTCCAAAAGAAGGATATTTACGCTCTAAAAAATAATCTCTATCTTCTTCAGCAATAGATGCAGGCTTCAATTTTCCTGCTCTAACAGACTCAGCATCTTCTTTTTTATTTGGTACCCAAATACGTCCAGAGTTTCTTAACGACTCCGACATCAAAGTTAATTTAGCTTGATTTGTTCCGTGAACCGGAATACAAGTTGGATGAATTTGAACAAAACAAGGATTGGCATACAATGCACCTTGTTTGTGTATTTTCCATCCAGCCGTTACATTACTTCCCATTGCATTAGTTGAAAGGAAATATACGTTTCCGTAGCCTCCAGAAGCAATTACAACTGCATGAGCTGAATGTCTTTCAATTTCTCCCGTTACTAAGTTACGAGCTATAATTCCGCGCGCTTTTCCGTCAACTTTTACTAAATCTAACATTTCATGACGACTGAACATTTGAACGCGTCCTAAACCTGTTTGACGAGATAAAGCAGAATAAGCTCCTAATAATAATTGTTGTCCTGTTTGACCTGCGGCATAAAACGTACGTTGTACTTGTGTTCCTCCAAATGAACGGTTATCCAACATTCCGCCATATTCACGTGCAAAAGGAACTCCCTGAGCCACACATTGGTCAATAATATTTCCAGATACTTCGGCTAAACGGTGCACATTTGCTTCACGCGCTCTGTAATCACCCCCTTTTATCGTATCGTAAAACAATCTGTAAATACTATCCCCATCATTTTGATAGTTTTTTGCTGCGTTAATTCCACCTTGTGCAGCAATAGAGTGCGCGCGACGTGGTGAATCTTGGAAACAAAAAGCTTTTACATTGTAACCCATTTCTGCAAGCGAAGCTGCTGCTGACGAACCAGCTAAACCAGTACCAACAACAATAATATCAATTTTGGGTCTATTGTTTGGAGCAACTAATTTTAAATGGTCTTTATAATCAGTCCATTTCTGTGAAATGTGACCTTCTGGTATTTTAGAATCTAACTTCATAATATCTTCTGATGTTGATTTATTTTAAGAAAAAGTGAATGTAAACTGGAATAATAGCAAACAAAAGCGGAACAATAATTGCAAATGCCGCTCCGAATTTTTTAATAGTAGGCGTATATTTTGGATTATTCAAACCAATCGATTGAAACGCACTTTGAAATCCATGTAATAAGTGAAATGCTAAGGTAAACATAGCCAATACGTAAAAGATAGTTGCAATTAAACCTGTTTTAGGATCTTTAAAGAAGGCAACCGTAATTTTATGCAAATCTTTATATCCTTCTTTGATTTTAACGTTGGCAGCAGCATCAAAAAATTCTGTTCTGTTTTCAATTTTTATTAGTTTTTGATCGATCTGTGTTTTTGGAAGATATCCTCCGTCTGTGGTCAAATAATATTCTTGCTGTTGTCCTTGAGCCCCAATAGTAACGGTTTGCAATGGCATATTGTTGTCAAAATGCATTACCGCCCAAAAGTTGGTCATATGAGTTACAATAAAAACTAAAATAAGAGTTCCTAAAACCGCCATGTTTCTTGAAGAAAATGAACTCGAAGAACCATCTGTTTTTGCGTAGCCAATTGGTCTTGCTTTTTTGTTTTGAACAGTTAATATGATTCCATCGATAGCATGGAATAAAATAGAAATATAGGTAACGTAAGATAAAATTTTTACTGCAGGATTAGTAGTCATAAACAAAGCATACTGATTAAAATGCAATGCGTCGCTAAAAATTAATTGAAGATTTCCTGCTAAATGTCCCGAAAGGAACAAACATAAAAATAAACCTGTAAAAGCCATCCAATATTTCTTTGCAATAGAAGACTTTAGAATTGCAGATTTTGCCATAATAATTTGAATAAATTTTATTAAATAGTACGACAAAAATAGTAGAAATTGAAATCAACTACAACCTTTTCGTTGTTATTTATAATGATTTTAAAGTGTTTTATGTAAAAGAATAATAAATCAGTAAACATGAGGTCTAAAAACCTCAATTAATTAAACAATTCCTAATATTTTGAAATTTTAAAATATGTATTTATAAACAGTTAATCCAATATATAATTAAGAAATTGCTATTTTTTATTTGTATTTATTCTTCATTCCGTAAAAATCATGAAAAGCCTGATTTTATACCTTATAAAAAATTGTCAATCAAATGGCTAATTTTATTTTTGTAGCTTCAAAATAAAAAAGATGAAAACAGGAATTGACGCTATTGCTTTTGACGTTGCACAACTACATTTACCTATAAAAACCTTGGCAACCGCCAGAAATATCGAACCCGAAAAACTAGAAAAAGGACTCGGATTGATTCAAATGACCTTGCCCGATGTGCACCAAGATACAGTAGTTTTTGGCGCCAATGCGGTAACCAAATTAGTTTTGGAAAACCAAATCAACCTAAACGAAATTTCCAGAATATATGTCGGAACTGAAAGCGCTATTGATAGTTCAAAACCTATTAGTTCGTTTTTGATTACCCTGATGGAACAAAAATTTGGAGAAGGCGTTTTAGCTGAGTGCGATGTGGTCGATTTTACTTTTGCCTGTATTGGCGGAGTGGATGCCTTGCAAAACTGCTTGGACTTTGTGCGACTTAATCCAACTAAAAAAGCCATTGTTGTCACCACTGATTTTGCCAAATACGATTTGAATTCTACTGGTGAATATACCCAAGGCGCGGGAGCTTTAGCGATCTTAGTCACTGCCAATCCTAAAATAATTGCGTTTGAAAACGATTGGGCAACCAGCACCAAAGGTGTTTTCGATTTCTTCAAACCCTACCGAACAATTGCTAAAGAAGCTATTACTGGCAATAGTTCCAACGATGCTTGGTTTGATAATTTGGAAGCCAAAATTGAAATCCATAAAGACCAACCCGTTTTTGATGGGCAATATTCCAATCAATGCTATATGGATCGTACCCGCGATGCCTACTTTTTATTCAAA
>CANHKZ010000105.1 GCA_947461425.1 Flavobacteriaceae bacterium
TTTATCGTACGAGCTAAAAAACAGTTTTCCGTTTTACTGATATCTGAAACTTTAACTTTAGCCGCTTCCATTTTTCCTCCTGCACCCATACTACTAATGACTTTCACTCCTTTTCGTTTGGCAGCAATAATCAAATTTAATTTGGGTGTCACACTGTCAATGCAATCCAATACATAATCAAATTCAGGTGTAACCAATTCAAAAGCCCTTTCTGGTGAAAGGAATTCCTGAATTCGTATTAATTGTAATTCAGGATTAATGTCCATTAAACGATCGCCTACAATGGTAATTTTAGGTTGGCCTACGGTAGAATGTAAGGCTGGTAATTGCCTGTTGATATTGGTAATATCCACTACATCTCCATCTACAATAGTCATGTTTCCAACTCCAGCTCTTGCTAAAAATTCAGCAGCAAAAGAACCCACACCTCCTAGTCCAACGACTAATACGGTAGCATTCTGTAATTTTTCTAATCCTTCTTTTTTAAATAATAGTTCGGCTCTTTCTGTCCATTCTGCCATGGTTGTGGTTATTAGGTTATGTGTTTATTAGGTTATGTGGTTATATGGTTATTTGTTGAGATTCAAAAACCGTTTTGAAATTGGTATTTATTAGTGCTTTGATTTGGGCAACTGATAACCCTTTATATTGTGCAGCTAATTCATACACTTCTTGAATCGTTTGTTCATCGGTATCGGTTTCCAAAAAAAATAGGTCGTTGGGAATAGCACAAAAAACCGATTCTAATTGGGGCATTCGCAATAAATACTTCCCAAAGGAAATGTAACAACCGTTTGCTACTAATTCTTTGGCTAGTTGTTCATTTTTGGAATAGCCGTGAATCAAAAAAGGAACGGTAATTTTCAATCTCTTTTTTATCGCAATCAACTCCTGAAAAGCAGCTACACAATGAATCACAACTGGTTTTTGGTATTGTTCTGCTAAAAGCAATTGACGCTCAAAAACGGTTTGCTGCAATAGAAACGAAATGTCAATTCGCTTGTCCAATCCGCATTCGCCAACTGCCAGACAACCCGGTTCTCTTAATTTACTTTCTAAAATTGCCAAATCACTTACGATACGCTCGTCTACTATAAACCAAGGATGAATTCCAATAGAATAAGTAGCAATTAAATCTGTAAACTCATGCGGATATTGATTGACTAATTCGACCACATCGGGTTGATTACTATTCGAATGGGTATGTAAATTAAAGTACTGCATATATCTTTTGAACAAAAATACTACAATCCAATAGAAAACAAAGCGTTTTTAAATCAAATGAAATTTATTTTGGCTATCCCTTATTTTTGAAAAAATCCCTCACTAAAAGTTGGTACCTTTGTAATTCAAATGGCACTATGATTCAATCCGGACTGCAACGTTACATTAATAATTTCAGAGGCTTTCGCAGAGAAGTTTGGATTTTGGCGTTGATCACTTTTATCAATCGTGCCGGAACCATGGTCCTGCCATTTCTATCCAAATACCTTAAAGAAGACTTGCATCTTTCCTATTCTCAAGTTGGTTGGATTATGGTGTGTTTTGGTTTTGGATCCATGCTGGGCTCTTGGTTAGGCGGAAAATTATCTGACAAAATCGGATTTTATAAAATCATGATTTTCAGTTTGTTTACTAGTGGTGTCCTATTCTTTTTCTTGCAATATGTGACTTCCTTTTGGGCTTTGTGCGTTAGTATGTTTACCATTATGGTCATTGCCGACATGTTTCGTCCCGCCATGTTTGTTTCGTTAGGTACTTATGCCAAACCCGAAAACCGAACACGAGCCTTAACTTTAGTTCGTTTGGCGGTGAATCTGGGTTTTGCAGCCGGCCCTGCTTTGGGAGGGTTAATCATTTTGAGCCAAGGGTATCAAGCTTTATTTTGGGTTGATGGAAGTTCGTGTATTATTGCCATTGTACTTTTTGCAGTTTTGGTGAAAGAAAAGAAAGTGCCTGAAGATTTAATTGCCAAAAAGGAGGCTGAAGCCAAAAGAGAATCTGTTTTTAAAGATAAAATATTTTGGATTTTCTTATTCATTTGTTTTATAACCGCAGTTTTGTTTTTTCAATTATTTACTACGCTCCCACTCTATCATAGTGAGCATTTTGGTTTAACCGAATTCCAAAGTGGATTAATTTTGTCCCTAAACGGAATCCTCATTTTCATTTTAGAAATGCCTATTGTTAGTTATTGCCAACGTAAAGACATTAGCAAACTCAGTATCATTTTATGGGGAAGTATTTTAATGGCAATCAGTTTTTATGTGCTATTATTGAACGCTTGGGCAGGCTTCTTAATTGTGAGTTTACTCTTCATCACTTTTGGCGAAATGTTCATCTTTCCTTTTTCTAATTCCTTTGCCTTGAGTCGTGCTCCCAAAGGCCACGAAGGACGTTATATGGCTTTATTTACCATGAGTTTTAGTTTGGCTCACATTGCGAGTTCCAAACTCGGATTGGAAATCATTAGTCATTATGATTATCAAGCCAACTGGTTTGTAATGGGAACTTTGGGAGTAATTGCTATTATATGTTGCATTTGGTTGCAACGATTACTGAAACAATCCTAGTAAAATGGTTTAAAAACTAAAAATTTAGTTAAATAACTATAAAAATAGTTGTATAACTAAAAAAATAGTTTTAGGTTTGGCTTATAAAAATTATAGCCATGCAAAAACTAACCAACAAAGAAGAAGAAATAATGCACATTTTATGGAAGCTAAAGAAAGCTTTTGTAAAAGACATTATGGAAGAAATTGTAGAGGATACACCTCACTACAATACCCTCTCAACTATTGTTCGAAATTTAGAGGAAAAAAGATATGTAAGTTATAATGCTTACGGAAAAACGCACCAGTACTTCCCTATTGTGTCCATAGAAGATTATCGAAAGACATTTATGAATACCGCTATTACTAATTATTTTAATAGTTCGTACAAAAATTTAGTTTCCTATTTTGCTGAAGAAGATAAGATTTCAGCTGAGGAACTCCGTGAAATTTTAGCTTTAATCGAAAAAAAGAAATAGTATGGAAAACTTCCTACTCTATTTTGCAAAAGTAAATGGGCTCATCATAGCGTTCTATTTATTGTATTTAGTTTTCCTGCGTAAAGAAACTTTTTACGTTAGTAATCGTTGGTATTTACTAATCGGACTCGTAACCGCAATCATTTTGCCCTTACTTACTTTTACTAAAACCGTTTGGGTTGATCCTGAACCTATCTCTCAATTCATAGAAGTAGTTCCAATAACTGAGAGTAAAGTTATAAAAGAACCCGTTGATTGGTCTTTAATTTTGAGTTCAGCTTATGCGGTCGTTACCATTTTAATTCTACTAAAAGTGGGATTCGAAATTGCCTCATTCTTTTACAAGATTTTCAAATTAAACAAACAAAAAAGCACCAATTTTACATTGATTTATACTAATTCGACAGAAAATCCATTTTCGTTCTTCAAGTACATCGTTATTAATCCTAGTTTATTTTCGAAAGAGGAATACGAACATATTATAACACACGAACGAATACATGCCAAACAATTCCATTCGATAGATGTGCTATTCTCAAAAGTATGCTGTGCATTGTTTTGGATCAATCCAATTAGTTGGTTGTACCGAAAAGCCATGTTACAGAATTTAGAATTCATTGCCGACTATCAGTCATTGGAACAAATTGAAAGTAAATACGAATACCAAAAAACACTTTTAAAGGTAGTTGTTCACCAACAAACTGCAAGTATCACCAATCCCTTTTATCAATCATTAATTAAAAAACGAATCATTATGCTACACACAAATCAATCTCACAAAAGAAATGCTTGGAAGTATGCCACCATTCTTCCGGTATTAGTTACCTTTATGTTATTATTTCAAATTGAAACTATTGCACAAACCAAAATTATCGCAAATTCAAAAGTTATTAGCTATTTTACCGAAGTTGAATTCACTAATATAATTACTTCAAAAACAACTGACGATGAAATCAAAGCAATTCAAAAAAGTTTTGATTCAGATTCTAATCTAAAAATAAATAATATTAAACGTAATAAAGACGGAGAAATTATTGCAATACGCTTAGAGTTAACTTCAAAAAATAATCCTAAAACCAAAACGATCAAAGAAGTTAGAGGAAACGAGCCTATAAAAGCTATAGAAATTTTTAGTGAAAAAGATGAAGATAATAAGATAAGCATTGGTTTTAAAGAGGTTTCTAATTTAGCAACTGCTTCATTTATTGCGAATGATACAGATAGTACAGATACTGCAAATTTAAAACAAAATAAAATATTAGTTCGTAGAGTATTAAAAGGCGAACCTCAAGACAAAGTTTTTATTGTAAATCGCTCCGATTCAAATAATGATATAAATATTACTTCTGTTAAAAGTAATTCATCAACTTCTATTCCATCTGAAACAATAATTTACCTTAATGACAAAGTGATTTCTAAAGACGAAATGGACAAAATTGATGCTAACACAATCAAATCGGTTGATGTAAAAAAAGGAAAACCAAATGGAGAAATTAGAATTGTAACTAGTTCTAATTTTATAAATAAAGACCCTGAAATTCTACTCGATTACAAAGTAATTTCTAAAGACGAAATGGACAAAATTGATGTTAACACAATCAAATCGGTGGATGTGAAAAAAGGCAAATCAAATAAAGAAATTAGAATTGTAACTAAAACAATTAATGAAGTAACGAATATTGACTATTTAACACCGCCAACTCCTCCTAAGCCACCAACCCCTCCAACATTTTCTTTAAAGATACCAAAACCATTAGTTTTCCCCAAAGCTCCCAAAGCACCTAAAGGAAATCCTAAAAGTGGTAACCAAAAAGAATGGAAGGAATTCGAAAGAAAAATGGATGAATTTAATAAAAAAA
>CANHKZ010000106.1 GCA_947461425.1 Flavobacteriaceae bacterium
TAATTAATTTAAATAAGACAAACTCAATTGATAAAACAAGTCGGGATTCTCAGCATGTAGCCAATGCCCTGCATTTGGTATAGTTTCAAAAATTGCACTTGGAAATTGCGCTTTTATGGCTTCAAAATCTTCATCCAAAATATAATTTGAATTCCCTCCTCGAATAAAAAGTGTTGGTTTTTCAAATACTAAATCTGCTGGCAAAGCAACCCCAATTTCAGTTATTTTTTTATTGAAAACCGCTAAGTTAAATCGAAAAGCCAATTGACCCGGCTCTTGCCAATATAAATTTTTCAACAAGAACTGACGTGTACCAAAGTCAGGAATGTATACAGAAAGTGTTGATTCGACTTCATTTCGACTTGGTTTTTGAGAAAAATCAACGGCATTCAATCCCTCCAAAATAACTTGATGGTGTGGCGCATAGTATTTAGGGCCAATGTCAGCCACAATTAATTTGTTGACCAAATTTGGATAACGGGTTGCTAAAAGCATTGCTATTTTCCCGCCCATAGAATGGCCTATCACATTTATTTTTTCCAAATGATGTTCTTCGCAATACAGCACAATATCTTGCACCATTAACTCATAACTAAAATCTTCGGACTGAAAACTGCGTCCGTGATTGCGTAAATCTAAAATATGGACTTCAAAATCTTCGGAAGCAAATTGCACTCCCAGTGTTTTCCAATTGTCAGACATGCCTAAAAATCCGTGAAGAATTAAAAGGGGTTGGCCTGAACCTTCTATTTTTGAATATAACATTTTTGCTATTTTTAAAAATTATTCTACCAAGATTCACGAAGTTATCTCAAAGTTGTACAAAGAATTCTAAAATTAAAACTTTGAGTTTCTCTGTGAAATCTTAGCGCATCTTTGTGTTAAAATCTATGTCAGGAAGATTATTTCAATTTGTGCAAATACATATTAACGACATTGTCCAAACCTAAATACAAAGCTTCAGAAATGAGTGCGTGACCAATAGAAACCTCTAATAAACCTGGGATATTTTGTTTGAAAAATTGAATGTTGTCCAAACTCAAATCATGTCCTGCGTTAATTCCTAATCCCAATTCATTTGCTAAAACCGCAGCAATTACATAAGGCTCAATCCCTTTTTCATTTCCTAAACTATATTGATGTGCAAAAGCTTCTGTATACAATTCAATTCGGTCAGTACCCGTTTTTTTTGCTCCTTCAATCATGTCAAGAACGGGATCTACAAAAATTGAAGTGCGGATACCATTGCGCTGAAATTCTTGAATCATCTCAGTTAAATACGATTGGTTTTTTACTGTATCCCAACCTGCAGAAGACGTAATTGCACCAATAGCGTCTGGAACCAAAGTAACTTGTTCTGGTTGGCATTCCAAAACCAAATCAATAAAATTATGTTGCGGATTTCCTTCAATATTGAATTCAGTATAAACAATAGATTTCAAATCGCGCGCATCTTGGTAGCGAATATGACGCTCGTCTGGTCGCGGATGAATTGTAATACCTTGCGCACCAAATTTTTGAATATCAGAAGCCACTTTTAACAAATCGGGGGAATTACCACCTCGGGCATTTCGTAAAGTTGCTATTTTGTTGATATTTACACTTAACTTTGTCATAAATCTTAAATTGGTTTTAGAAAAACTATTTTTCAGATACAAAAATACAAAGTTAAAGCTAGGGGTTTTTGCCTTTTTTTGATTATTTTGCATAAATATTGAGGACTAATTTTATGACAACAATTACAGATTACATTAATAACGACTTAAGAGCTATGGACAGTCAAGAAACTATTTTGGCTGCTCAAGACTTTTTCATAGATGTATCTTATTCTCATTTTCCTGTTTTAGAAAATGGAATTTATATTGGAAGTATCGTTGCAGAAGATTTAGAAACATTTGATACTGATAAAAAAATTAGTGATTATAAATATACTTTGGAACAGTTTTTTGTGCGTTCTGCAATGAATTGGCTTGATGTTTTAGAAGTTTTTGGAAAAAATCATACCGATGTTGTTCCTGTTTTGGATGAAAATAACTACTATTTAGGTTATTACGAACTTGCTGATGGTATGCGTTTTTTTAACGAAACTCCTTTTATCAAAGAAGCAGGAGATATCATTATTGTAAAAAAAGCCTTTTTAGATTATTCAATGAGTCAGATTTCTCAAATTATTGAAAGTAATAATGGTAAATTATTAGGGCTTTTTGTTTCGGATTCAAATAATGAAACCATCGAAATTACAATTAAAGTGTCCCAAGGCAGCATGAATGATATTATTCAAACTTTTAGACGCTATAATTACGAAATTATCTCAGATCACAACGACGACAATTACATGAATAATCTAAAAGAACGTTCGGATTATTTAGATAAATATTTGAATATTTAACTTTGTATTACAACTACATAAAATGAAAATAGCAATTTACGGACAATATTATCTTAATAGTACCGAACCAATTATTAAAGACATTTTTGCTTTTTTTAAAAAGAATGAAACTGAATTGACAATTGAGGCAGCATTTTTAGAAATGTTGTATGAAAAGAATCTTGTACATGAAACCTATAAAACGTTTTCATCTCACAAAGAGTTAGATGCTAGTTTTGACATGCTAATAAGTATTGGTGGAGACGGAACCATATTGAGAGCGGCTACTTTAGTGCGTAATTCTGGTGTTCCTATATTAGGAATAAATGCAGGTCGTTTGGGCTTTTTAGCGTCGGTACAAAAAGACAATATCGATTCTTTCTTGCAATTTGTAATCGACAAAAAATACAGTATTTCTAGGAGAACACTGCTTAGCATAGATTGCTTCCCAAAGAATGAAGCCATCAATGAAATTAACTTTGCTATGAATGAAATCACAGTGAGTAGAAAAGATACCACTTCGATGATTACCATAGAGACGTATTTGGATGGCGAATTTTTAAATTCGTATTGGGCGGATGGCCTTATCATATCTACCCCAACAGGTTCCACAGGCTATTCCATGAGTTGTGGTGGCCCTATTTTAACTCCTAAAGTAAAAAGTTTAGTTATTGCCCCAATCGCACCTCATAATTTGAATGCAAGACCACTAGTTATTCCTGATGATACTGAAATAAAATTACGTGTAACGGGCCGTGAAGATCAATACTTAGTATCACTTGACTCGAGAGTAACCACTGTTAAAAACGAATCTATTTTAATCATAAAAAGAAATCCTTTCGAAATTAACATGGTCGAAATTCCTGAAGAAACCTTTTTACAAACTTTGCGCAACAAACTCTTATGGGGTGAAGACAAAAGAAATTAAATAACCATATACGATTTTAACCTATTTTTTCGTTTTGAATAGTGTTCTCTAAATAAAATTTAATCTAATTAATTATCAAAACTGGAGAGACAATACATTTACAAAACGCGCACCAATATGGAATCTGAATTCTTATATTTGCCCACCATTTATGTTTCGATGAATAAAGCCTTTATTGTAGTATTAAGTTTCTTTTGCATTACAAACACCCAAGCTCAAATTAATGAGATAGGCGTTTTTGTCGGCGGAAGTAATTTTATTGGTGATTTAGGTGCCACTACCTATGTTAATCCTAATAGTCCTGCAGTTGGATTACTATACAAATGGAACAAAACACCTAGACATTCTTGGCGATTTTCTTTTATTCAATCAAAATTAACAGCAAAAGATATTGAATCAGATGATAAGAGCAGACAGGTTAGAGCGTATGAATTTGAGAATACCATTAAGGAATTTTCAGGAGGAATTGAATTCAATTTTTTTGATTTTAATCTAAATAACTCTTTCGACAGAAAAGTTACATCCTACGTATTTACAGGCCTCAATATAAGTTTTTATGACAGTTTATTTTTTATAACTAACCAAGCTAATATTGACTCTAAAGAAAAAACTCTTGCTTTACCTATAATTTTAGGTGTGAAATCCAATTTAACTTCTAATTTTGTCATCGGATTAGAAGTAGGTACGCGAGTTACTTTTGCAGACGACATAGATGGTAGTCTGCCAAAAAACAACCTTGGAACTCCATTTGGAAATATTTATAATAACGACTGGTATGTCTTTTCAGGTTTGACATTAACCTACACTTTTGGTAAAAAACCTTGTTTTTGTGCAGAATAAAATGGATATAATAAACAACAATATAGATAAAAATAAACTTCCAAAACACCTTGCCATAATTATGGACGGGAACGGTCGATGGGCAAAACAACGTGGATTATTGCGTGCACTTGGTCACGAAAGCGGAACCAAATCAGTAAAAAAAATTATTGAAGCTTGCGCAAAATTAGGAATTGAAAATCTAACTTTATATGCTTTCTCAACTGAAAATTGGAACAGACCAAAAATAGAAATTGAAGCATTAATGCGAATTTTGGTAAAATCTTTAAAAAAGGAACTTCCTACTTTAGAGCATAATAATATAAAAATGAATGCAATAGGAGATTTAGACCAATTGCCTAAAACCGCTCAAAAAGAATTACAAGAAGTAATTGAAAAAACAGCTAATAATACAAAACTCACTCTGACACTCGCTTTGAGTTATGGATCTAGAGAGGAAATTGTGCGTGCTGTGAAAAATATCAGTGATAAAGTTAAAAATAATATAATTTCAATAGACACTATTGACGATTCCATTATAAATGAGCATCTTTACACCCGAAATTTACCAGAGGTAGATTTATTAATACGAACTAGCGGAGAACATAGAATTAGTAATTTTTTGTTGTGGCAAATAGCCTATGCAGAATTATATTTTACTGACATATTATGGCCTGACTTTAAAGAAGAAGATTTATATGAGGCTATCCTTAGTTATCAAAAAAGAGAACGTAGATTTGGAAAAACAAGCGAACAA
>CANHKZ010000107.1 GCA_947461425.1 Flavobacteriaceae bacterium
ATGTTTAACAGACAACTTTCCGAGTGGGGTATTGAACCTATATTGGCTTATCCTTTAGGGTTATTTATTTTTATTTTAATCTCTTTACAATTATTTAATAAAACACAATATGCAGATGTTATCTATATTGGGATAGCATTAATTCAAATTATTAAATCAAATGAAGAAGTTCGAAATAACTTTCTAAAACTCAACTATTCTTTAGTTGATTACTTAAAACTGCGAATAATTGAAAATTGGATTATTGCATCACCATTTATTATATTTTTAATTTATCAAGAAAACTATTTATTTGCTTTTATATTATTAATTTCTTGTGTATTTTCAATATTATTTGTTCTAAAAAGTAGATTTAATTTTTACCTCCCTACTCCATTCTACAAATATCCATTTGAATTTACCATAGGTTTTAGAACTAATTTTATCCTTTATATATTTGCTTATTTCTTGACAATCATGTCTATAGTTGTATCAAATTTTAACTTAGGTATATTTTCTTTAATAGTAACTATAATTGGCTGTACAACCTATTTTACATATTCAGAAAACAAATTTTATATTTGGATCCATTCATTAAATCCAAAAGAATTTCTTTATGCCAAGAGTAAAATGATTGTTTTATATACAACTATTTTATGCTTGCCAATACTTATTAGTTTATCCATATTCTATTCCAATAAAATTGAGATTATTTTAGGCATACAATGTCTTGGATATTTGTTTATCTATATGACTATGCTTGCAAAATATTCGATTTATCCTGAGAAATTAAATATTCGATTTGGAATTGTAATAGCCTTAACTATATGGCTTCCTCCAATCCTAATTTTAATAATTCCCTATCTATACATCGAGTCGAATAAAAAATTAAAAGAGATTTTACAATGATTACTATAGAAAATTTATCCAAATCATATGGAGATAAAATTATATTAGAAAATATAACATTAAATCTCAAAAAAGGTAAAGTATATGGAATTGTTGGCGAAAATGGCGCTGGTAAAACTACTTTATTCAACTGTATTTCAGGATTAGAAAAACATAGCGGAACAATTAGTTGCGAATATGGTAATCCTAAAACAAGTCTTGGCTATTTACAAACTGAGCCCTATTTTTTTTCAAATATAACCGGTATGGAATATTTGAGTTTATTATGTAACGCTAGAAACATTGAACCAATAAATAGTATAGAAAAAAACATATTTGATTTGCCATTAAACGAATATGCTAATAACTATTCTACTGGAATGAAAAAAAAATTAGCGATTACTGCTTTACTCCTTCAAGAAAATAAATTTTTCATTTTAGACGAACCTTTTAACGGAGTTGATATTCATAGCAACATGATTATTACAGAAATAATTCAACAACTTAAACGATTAGAAAAAACTATTCTCATTTCTTCCCATATTTTTTCAACTTTAAACGAAACTTGTGATGAAATTTTTCTTTTGAAAAACAAAACAATTAATATGCGAGTTAAAAAAGAAGAATTTGGTATCTTAGAAAATGAATTGAAGGAATTTTCGATTGGAAACAGAATTTCAAAATTAAATCTGAAATAATTTAACGCTTCATAAAATTATCGATTTTATTCTGTTTCATTAATGAAATATCAAATAAAGCAGTATTTTTGCACTCTAAATTTATAATTATATAAAAAATGGCAACAAATAGAACTTTTACCATGATTAAACCTGATGCGGTTAAAAATGGACATATTGGAAACATCCTAGCAATGATTAACAATGCCGGTTTCAAAATCGTTTCTTTAAAACTAACACAATTAACTGTTGCTGACGCACAAGCTTTTTATGCAGTACACAGCGCGCGTCCTTTTTTCGGAGAATTGGTTGAATTCATGTCAAGCGGACCAATTGTTGCTGCTATTTTAGAAAAAGATAATGCAGTAAATGATTTCAGAACTTTGATTGGAGCTACTAATCCAGCCGAAGCTGCAGAAGGAACTATTCGTAAATTATATGCAACTTCTATAGGAGAAAATGCAGTTCATGGTTCTGACAGTGATGAAAATGCTGCAATCGAAGGTGCTTTTCACTTTGCTGGAAGAGAGCAATTTTAATTTAAATCGCTAGATTTATAGAAGATTAGACTTCTTAGATTTTATAAATAGAAAACCCATTTTGATTGAAATGGGTTTTCTTTTTATATCTAACTATCTAGAAATCTAACTATCTAAGTAGTCTATCGCAAAACTACATCCTTAATTACCTCTCGTTGCAATTCTTCATTAATCATTGCTATAATTTTAGATTTCCCATGACTTAATTCTTGTCTTAAAACTGACGATGTAAGTTCTACGTATAATGTACTTCCTCTTAAGGCTACATTTTTAGTATAACTATTGACGCCGTTTCCCATGAGGTTTTTCCAAGCGCCTTTTACATCAATTTGATCCATTCCTGGCTGCAATTTATTCACTTGAATAATTTGCTTCAAGACATCACCTATACTACTTTGATTACTTAGTCTTTTTGCCATCACCCAATAGATTTATAGCCGTTGCTTTTTTGTAATGGTACTCTTTTTTCTGAGCATTAGTTACGACCAATTCCTCAGCTGTTAATTCAATTATTTCTTCCGAATACTTCATATAAGGTGTGGAATAATCCAAAAAAGTTTTGTCGTCTTGAAAACGAACCGTAACATTTTCATAAGCATCATTTACTAAAAAAGTACCGTCTAACTGAGGCGCTACTTTTTTTCGAATGCCTTTGTTATTAGTATCGATTTGAAAATAATCAAAGTTTTGATTTACTCCATATTCTTTTTCTTTGCCCTGATCAAAAACTACTTTTTCAATTTCCCAATAGCCGTTTATTTTAACAACATCGGAAGGTTGAATTTGCTGTTTACAACTAACCAAAAGAATCGAAAGCAAAACAATATTGACTAAATTTTTCATAACACTATTTTTTAGCACGCACTCTTTTATACAAACCTAAGAAGAAAAACAACAAGCCTACAACGATGCATAAATAATAGACCGATATACTTTGTTCCTTAATCACATTAGCCAAAACAAATGCAATCACACTTATAAAATAAAAAGCCATTGGACTTAATTTTTTAAAAGAAATCATACGCTATTATTTAAAAAAACTATCTACGAACTCGATTTTGTTAAATACTTGTAAATCTTCAATTCCTTCTCCAACTCCAATATATTTTACCGGAATTTGAAATTGGTCTGAAATTCCTATAACTACACCACCTTTAGCAGTTCCATCTAATTTGGTTACCGCTAATGAAGTTACTTCTGTTGCAGCTGTAAATTGTTTTGCTTGTTCAAAAGCATTTTGTCCCGTAGAACCGTCCAAAACTAGCAAAACATCATGTGGAGCATCACCTACTACTTTTTGCATCACTCGTTTTACTTTAGTCAATTCGTTCATCAGATTGACTTTATTGTGCAAACGTCCTGCGGTATCAATAATAACAATATCGGCATCTTGTGCAACGGCTGATTGCAAAGTGTCAAAAGCTACTGAAGCGGGATCACTTCCCATATTTTGTCTTACAATTGGCACACCTACTCGATCTGCCCATATTTGTAATTGATCAATTGCTGCTGCTCGAAAAGTATCCGCCGCACCCAAAACTACTTTATGTCCCGCTTTCTTAAACTGGTAAGCCAACTTTCCAATAGTTGTGGTTTTGCCTACTCCGTTTACACCAACAACCATTAAAACATAAGGTTTTCTTTGAGATGGCGCAATAAATTCTGTTGCTTCGCCAGAATTAGTTTCAGAAAGTAATGACGCGATTTCTTCACGAAGAATTTCATTTAGTTCACTAACGCCTACATACTTATCGGATGCTACACGAGCTTCAATACGTTGTATAATTTTTAATGTGGTATTCACACCAACATCAGAAGAAATGAGAATGTCTTCTAAGTTATCAAGAACTTCGTCATCTACTTTTGATTTTCCAGCCACCGCTTTGGATAACTTTGAAAAAAAAGTGGTTTTTGATTTTTCTAGGCCTTTGTCCAAGGATTGTTTCTCCTGTTCATTTAGACTCTCGTCTTTTTTATCTGAAGAAAATATTCTTTTAAAAAAACTCATATTGTTAAAGTATTAAATACGAATGTTGTAGTCAAAGAAAACTAATTTCCTTTTGTAATGGTAAATATAGAAAATAAAAAAGCTACTTCCGAATGAAAGTAGCTTTTCTATATACTGCAAGAGTAAATTATTTCTTTCTCAAGAACTCGTCAACTGCTTCAGGTGACATAATAGATTCTACGAATGTATATGCACCAGTTTTAGGAGATTTTACCATTTTGATGGCTTTTGACAATCTCTTAGAAGATGTTTGTAAGGATGCTACGGTTTTCTTTGCCATGATTTAATGTGTATTTGATATTAATCTTATCTACAAATGTGATCATTTGAGATTGAAACTAATCCCTATTTGTTATTTAATTTCTTTGTGAACTGTTACTCTTTTCAAAATTGGATTAAATTTTTTAATCTCTAATCTATCTGGAGTATTTTTTTTGTTCTTAGTTGTAATATATCTTGAAGTACCAGCAACACCTGTTGTTTTGTGCTCCGTACATTCTAAAATCACTTGGATTCTGTTACCTTTCTTTGCCATC
>CANHKZ010000108.1 GCA_947461425.1 Flavobacteriaceae bacterium
ACACTTCTGAATCTCCTTCAAAGGCTAAAATATGAGTACAAATTCTATCCAAGAACCATCTGTCGTGAGAAATCACTACAGCACAACCAGCAAAACTTTCTAAACCTTCCTCTAAGGCTCGCAGTGTGTTCACATCCAAATCATTCGTTGGCTCATCCAAAAGCAAAACGTTTCCTTCTTCTTTCAAAGTCATGGCTAAGTGCAAACGGTTTCTTTCACCACCTGAAAGCATGGATACTTTTTTGTTTTGATCACTTCCGCCAAAATTAAAACGGGATAAATACGCTCTTGAATTCACTTGCTTTCCGCCCATCATAACTAATTCCTGACCATCAGCAAAATTTTCCCAAATCGATTTTTCTGGATTGATATTAGAATGTGATTGATCTACGTAGGCAATTTTCACGGTTTCACCAATCGAGAATTCGCCTCCATCAGATTGTTCTTCTCCCATTATCATACGGAAAATAGTGGATTTCCCGGCACCATTAGGACCAATAATTCCAACAATTCCAGCTTGTGGCAACGTAAAGTTCAAATTGTCATATAATAATTTATCTCCAAATGCTTTCGCTACATTTTTAGCTTCAATAACATTGGTTCCCAAACGAGGACCATTTGGAATATAAATTTCTAGATTTTCATCTAATTGTTTTTGATCTTCATTTAGTAATTTATCATAGTTCTGCAAACGCGCTTTTTGTTTTGTTTGACGACCTTTGGCTCCTTGGCGAACCCAATCCAACTCACGTTCTAAGGTTTTTCTACGTTTGGAAGCTACTTTTTCTTCTAACGCCATACGGCTTGATTTTTGGTCCAACCAAGAAGAATAATTTCCTTTCCAAGGAATTCCTTCTCCTCTATCTAATTCCAAAATCCAACCAGCCACATTATCTAAAAAGTAACGGTCGTGTGTTACGGCTATTACTGTTCCTGCATATTGCGCTAAGTGTTGCTCTAACCAAAGTACACTCTCGGCATCCAGGTGATTGGTTGGCTCATCCAATAGCAATACGTCAGGTTGCTGCAATAACAAACGACATAAGGCTACTCGACGGCGTTCTCCACCAGATAAATTCTTGATTGGAGTATCCCCTTCTGGAGTTCGCAATGCATCCATTGCAATTTCTAATTTGGTATCGATTTCCCAAGCACCTAAAGCATCAATTTTATCTTGTAAAGCTGCTTGACGATCCATTAATTTGTCCATTTTATCCTGATCTTCATAATTTTCAGGAAGACCAAATAAATCGTTAATTTGATTGTATTCTTCCAAAACGGCCATCGTTTCTGCAACGCCTTCTTGAACAATCTCTATGACTGTTTTAGAATCATCAAGTTGTGGTTCTTGTTCTAAATACCCCACTGTATATCCTGGAGCGAAAACAACATCGCCTTGGTAATTTTTATCGACTCCAGCTATAATTTTTAAAAGTGAAGATTTACCAGAACCATTCAATCCTAGAATACCAATTTTAGCTCCATAAAAGAAACTCAAATAAATGTCTTTTAAAACTTGTTTGTTACTACTTGTATAGGTCTTGCTCAATTTGGACATTGAGAATATTACTTTCTTATCGTCTGACATAAAGTTTGTGTTTTGCGTTTAAAATTATTGTAGCTACAAAGATAGTTTTAAATAAAAACAATACCATAATTGCAACTGAAATTATTAAGGTAAGAGTCAAATCATACCGATTATCGATTATTTGAGTCAATAAAAGATAAACTATTTTGCGTAAACGGATTGTTAATAGTTTTAACCACAACAAAAAACTAGAGCCATGAAAAATATCCGAACTATTGACTTACAAAATTTTAATTTAGAAAAAGGTAAACAGCAAGAAATCATTTCGTTATCATATCAAATAACTGGACATCCCATTGGTACCGCACCCATTATAGTAGTCAATCATTCCCTTACCGGAAATTCAAATATTTGTGGTAGAAATGGATGGTGGAATGGTATAATTGGAGAAAATAAATCAATCAATACAGCTATTTATACCATTATAACTTTTAACATTCCTGGGAACGGATATAATGAAAATGAAGAAGATTTAATCTCTAATTATAGAGATTTTACTATTCGAGATATTGCCTCTATGTATTGGGAGGGTTTGTTTCGATTACATGTTAGTTCTGTGTTTGCAGTTATTGGCGGAGGATTAGGCGGGTCAATTGCATGGGAAATGGCCGCTTTACAACCTAAACGAATTGAAAACCTAATTCCTATAGCAACAGATTGGAAAGCAACAGACCGAATTTTGGCCACTGTTTTACTTCAAGAACAATTGCTTAATTATTCAGAAGATCCACTAATTGACGCCAGATATTATGCAAATTTATATTATAGAAATTCGGACTATGTTAACCAAATCTTTAAGAGAAGTAATCTTGACACTAGTTCAATTGAGATAATTGAAAAATGTATTTCAGAAAAAAATCAATTCAAAATTAAAGGGTTTCGTATGATGAATTATTTGATGAAATCAAATGATTTGACTCGTAATAGAAGAGATTTCTCCTCGATAATAAAAACTATTACAGCGTCAATATTTTTAATTGGAATAGAAACTGAAGGTTTTTTCTCTACTGAAGGAAACAGAAATATGGCGCTCCAAATGATAAAAATAAAACCGAATGTATTTTATAAAGAATTCAAATCGGAATTTGGGTTTGATGCTTATCTAAAAGAGGTTGAAACCATTTCAGCAATTTTACAACCAATTTTTAAAACAAAATCCATTCGTACACAAAATCAATTCACATATTCTCAAGCAAATTATTCTATGTTCACTTAAAAAACAGCACAATCTTGGGTTTAGACGCGACCTTTTAGAGCGTTAAAAACCCAAGCATTGGCTAAAAATCCAACACCTACGGCTACAAATCCCCAACCAGCTACATCATCATACTTAAAAGCTCCTAGGCCGATCAATAATAAACCCATTAGAACCATAATAAAGGTTGCCCAACCTAATATTGTATTTTTATTCATTCCCATAAGTGAAGGTATTTTTTATTTTTAGAATTGCAAATATCTAAATTTTGAACTAATTAAATATTTTAAATAGCATTTCTTTTAATAAATCAGATTGTGACATACTTGCACCTACTCCTTTACTCTTAACATCAACATCACGCAACGAAGAAATTATTTGGCTTACTTTTTTCATTGGATAATTTCTTAAGGCTACATCATAATCCTTTAAAAAATAAGGACTTACACCTAAAAAAGCTGCAACTTTTGTAGGATTTCTATCTTGTAAACTGTGGTATTTTAAAATTTTGACAAAAAATCCAAAGACAGTACTTGTAGTAACCACTAAAGGATTAGCCTTTGGATTATCTGAAAAATACTGTACAATGTGATAGGCTTTCACTTGATTTCTTGATCCTAAAGCATTTAGTAATTCAAAATTATTAAAGTCTTTACTAAAACCTATGTTTTCTTCAATATGATTGGGTGTGATGGTGCTTCCAACAGGAAGAATAATTTGGAGTTTCTCTAATTCATTATTAATTTTACTCAGGTCAGTTCCTAAAAATTCCACTAACATAGCATTAGCTTTTGGTTCTATCAAATACTTTTTACCAGACAACACCCGTTTAATCCAGTCTCCAACTTGATTTTCATATAGTTTTTTACTTTCAAAAATAAGTCCGTTTTTAGCCAATAACTTAGTTACTTTTTTTCGCTTATCTAAAGTCTTGTATTTATAACAAAAAACCAATACTGTCGAAGCCATTGGATTATCAGCATAGCTTTCAATCTTATCAATAGTTCGTGATAAATCTTGCGCTTCTTTAACAATTACCACTTGGCGTTCAGCCATCATTGGATAGCGTTTTGATGTTGCAACAATATCATCGATAGTAACATCACGACCATACAAAACGGTTTGATTGAAACCTTTTTCTTCTTCAGACAATACATTTTGCTCAATGAAATCAGACAACTTATCTATATAATATGATTCCTCACCCATCAAAAAATAGATAGGCTTTATGTTTCCTGCTTTTATATTATTTACAATTTTTACTACTTCGTCCACAAAAAAGTGTTTTGGTTTTGCTTTAATTCGGAAATTTGGAATTTAAAATAGTAATTTTGCTATATGCAACAATTGAACTTACCATCTTATACTTTCCGTTTCAAAAATAGCGAAAATAAAGTGTCTATTTTTGATGACATCAGGAAAAAATTTATAATTCTTACTCCCGAAGAATGGGTACGTCAACACGTTGTTCAATTTTTAATGACTGAAAAAAACTATCCAAAGTCATTAATAAATGTTGAAAAGGTCTTAAAAATTAATGGATTACGAAAAAGATATGAT
>CANHKZ010000109.1 GCA_947461425.1 Flavobacteriaceae bacterium
CTTCACTTATTACTTTTATAGAATGAAGACTAGGCTTCACTTCATTGTTCTCAATTCGTTGAATTGTTCTAAGGGTTAATCCTGTCTGTTCTGAAAGTTCTTTTTGAGAGATATTCAAACAAGTTCTAATCTCTTTTAATCTTGTACCAAATTCCATAATGCAAATATAATTTCCCTGATTTAAAATAAGTTTGACAACTTACCGACATTTAGACGTCATTTTAACACAAAAATCGCAAACAAACATAATAATTTGTTGAAAAGTCTTTTCTAATTGAATAGTAATAAAAAACCCAATATTGCTATTGGGTTTGATTATTGATTTGAATTTGATTACCAAATTTTAACCCTTTTTTCTGGAGCTAAATAAAGCGAATCCATTGCTTTTACGTTGAATGCTTCATAGAATTCTGGAATATTTCTAACTATCCCATTTATTCTGAATTTTGCAGGTGAATGGGGGTCGGATGCTACTTGACTTCTCAAAGCTTCTTCACGAGATTTATCTAACCAAACTTGTCCCCAGCCAAGGAACACTCTTTGAATTCCGGTGTAACCGTCCATTTTGGGAGCTTCTTTTCCGTTTAGTGACATTTTGTAAGCTTTAAGAGCAATACTCAATCCGCCTAAGTCACCAATGTTTTCGCCTAGCGTAAAACTTCCGTTAAGATTTAAATCTGGTAAAACTTTAAAACTATTGTATTGGTCAACAAGAGCTTTTGTTCTTGTTTGAAATGCTTTTAGGTCTTGTGGTGTCCACCAATTTCTCATTACACCTTCACCATCAAAAGTACTTCCTTGATCGTCAAATCCGTGTCCGATTTCGTGTCCAATTACGGCACCAATTCCACCATAATTTACAGCATCGTCTGCAGCTAAATTAAAGAAAGGCGGTTGAAGAATTGCCGCTGGAAAAACAATTTCGTTAAGCGTTGGGTTGTAATACGCATTCACAGTTTGTGGATTCATGCCCCATTCAGCTCTATCAACAGGTTTTCCTAATTTGTTTAACATACGGTTGTATTCAAATTCGGTAGCTCTTGTTGCATTTCCGAACAAATCATTTTTAGTTACTTTTAATGCAGAGTAATCTCTCCATTTGTCTGGGTAACCAATTTTAATCATGAATTTATCAACTTTAGCAAGGGCTTCTTTTTTAGTGTTAGCACTCATCCAATCTAATTCTTTGATGCTTGCTGCGTAAGCTTTAAGTAGATTTTTTACCATAGTCGTCATGCGTTCTTTAGCCTCTGGAGTAAAGTGTTTTTTCACATATACTTTACCCACAATTTCCCCCAAACTACCATTTACAGCACTAACAGCTCTTTTCCAATCTTCTTCTTGTTGTTCTGTTCCGTTCAATGTCTTTCCGTAAAATTCGAAGTTTTGTTTGTCTAAAGCAGTATTTAAGTAGCCCGCAGTGTTGTTTATCAAGCTCCATTTTAAATATGTTTTCCAAGTAGCAATAGCTGTGTTTTTGATGATATTGTTTAAACTTTTAGTATACGCTACTTGAGCTATCACAATATTTTTTTCGTTAGCAACACCTGCATTTTTTAACATAGCTGTCCAGTCAAAATCCGGCATTAAGGATTTTAAATCGGTTAGCGCGTATTTGTTGTAAAGTGCTGCTGTGTTACGAGTGTCCTCTTTTTTCATGTGGTGGGTTGCCAAAGCAGTTTCTAAAGCCATAACTTTAGCTGCACTTTCAGCGCCATTTGGTAATCCAACTAGTTGCCACATTTTTTCGATATGCGCTACATATTTCTTACGAATGTCCGACATTTTAGCATCGTTCTGAAGGTAGTACTCTCTTTCAGGAAGTCCTAAGCCACCTTGCCAGGTCATTAAAGTGTATTTTTTGGGGTCTTTGAAATCTTCAATAACAGCAACTGAAAAAGGAATTGATACTCCAGTTCTATTGGCTTTACCAAAATAAATTGCTAAATCGGTGTGATTTGCGATGGCATCAATGGCTTTTAATTCCGATTGAATAGGAGTGACGCCTTTCGCATCTCGGTCTTTACGATTAGTATAAGAGCTATAGTAATCACCTATTTTTTGCTCGTCTGAACCTTCAGAAAAACTTCCTTTTGAAGCTTCTTCAATGATGGCTTTCACGTCTTTTTGCGATTTGTCATACAACATATCAAAAGCACCAAATGATGCTTTATCTGTAGGAATTTTGTTGTTTTCAACCCAGGTTCCATTAACGAAACGGTCAAAGTTATCGCCTGCTTTTACTAAGGTATCCATATTCTTTTTAGTAATACCCGATACCAATTCTTCTTTATTGTTGCAAGATGCTAAAAGCACGGTTACTGCAAGGAGTGAGATTTTGATGTTTTTCATATTGTTGTTTTAGATTTTGATAAAATTAGTAGTTATTTAAAAAAAATGTTACAACTTGTTGTGAATTTATGAATTTTCGTAATGCTAATAAGCCCAAAAATTAGATTTTCGGTAGGTTTTTACTGGAAATTTAAATTATTTTGAAATAGATTTGTATTAATAATTTTAAGGGTTCAATTAAATTTGTAGGGTTTGATGTCGAATTTTTCTATGAGTTCAGAAGATGTTATTTCCAAGGCTTCACTTATAACTTTAATAGAATGAAGACTAGGCTTCACTTCATTGTTCTCAATTCGTTGAATTGTTCTAAGGGTTAATCCTGTCTGTTCTGAAAGTTCTTTTTGAGAGATATTCAAACAAGTTCTAATCTCTTTTAATCTTGTACCAAATTCCATGTGCAAATATGATAAGAGTAATGAATAATTTATTGACATAAAGGCGTCATTTGAACGACATTTTAGTATGTCCAAAGCAAAATTACATATCGCTTGTAAAAAAATGGAAAGTTAAACACTTAACTCAAACAAACTTACCATTGCGTTATGGTAGTGCTTTGGTAAATCCGCTGTATTAGTTAATTGTGAAAGTCCTAAGAAATTGAACCCAAAACTAGTATAATGTTGTAACAATTTCTGATTCTCGCCTACTGTATCCAAACGGATAAACTTTTTGTTGCTTTGAATTGCATATAATTTAGCCCATGCTACAATTTGCTTTACATAGGCCTTGCCGCGACAATTAGGATTTGTTGATATTCTATGGATATAGACAGATGGGTCTGCGTCTTTATCGACCCAAATTAATGGGTCAGAAAAAGTAGTCGCCCAAATACAAACTATTTCTCCTTCAATTATTAATTTCCATTGTCTTTTTTCAGCAATTTCATTTATAACCATAGCTCTATCAAACTCCGGCCAATGACTAATGAATCTTTCTTTTTGATATGCTGTGGCAGACTTGTATAAATCAAATATGAATTCCAAATCGTCAATTGTACTATTTTGTATCTGCATTTATGTTAAAATTATTTTATCAAATATACAAACAAAAGAGAAAAAGGCAGGCTATTTTTGACTAATTACGAAGCATTTACTTAGAAAATCGAAGCTCCTCTAGCTCCCTGTCAGACTAAGAGAATTTTAACAAAACCCTCTACTGACCTCGAACCACAAAATCAAACATTAAATCCTCCATATGATTCGATAGACCACATTTCTCCTCAACCCAGAAATTTAGAATTGTAACTTTTAGGTAAAAAGTGATGTTGGAAAAGAAAAAGATGCAACCACAAAAAATATCTCTTTATTGAAAGTTATGGTGGTTTTTAAACAAAAAAAGAGGTCGAAATGACCTCTTTTTGATTTGTGCTCCCCCTCTTGGGCTCGAACCAAGGACCCTCTGATTAACAGTCAGATGCTCTAACCAGCTGAGCTAAGGAGGAAAGTGTATTTCACTTTTAAAGCGGTGCAAATATAGGGCTAAATTTGTTTTTCGCAAATAATTTGCTCTAAATTTTAAAAAAAAATTACTTGCCTACAATTGCCTTATAAATATCATTTCCGTTAGCAAATAACAACAAACTGATAAGTAAAACAATTCCAACCATTTGGGCGTTTTCTAGGAATTTTTCGCTTGGTTTTTTACCACTGATAATTTCAAACAGTAAGAACACCACATGTCCGCCGTCCAAAGCCGGAATAGGCAATAAGTTCATTACCCCCAACATAATGGACAACAAGGCGGTAATGTTCCAAAACACCTCCCAGCTCCATGAACTTGGGAAAATATTAAAAATAGCCGCAAAGCCTCC
>CANHKZ010000110.1 GCA_947461425.1 Flavobacteriaceae bacterium
ATCAATTTCAATTACATAAGTAGTGGTGGGTTTGTCCAATAAATATTTGGTCAACACTCCCATTCCTGGACCTATTTCCAACACATCATCGTATCCTTCCAAACTCAACGTGTCCGCAATCGCTTTAGCAATACTTTCGTCTTTTAAGAAATGTTGTCCGAGATGTTTTTTAGCTTTTACTTTTTCCATTATGTCATTGCGAGGTACGAGGCAATCTCACTATTTTTTTAATTGTGTTCAGAAATTACCTCTAGTTCCGTTCTAAAAGCTAACATTTTATCGCCAAATAACTGGAGACTTTCTTGACGAAATTGAGGTGCATCTTCTGTATAATATTTTTCTAAAGTCGCTTTACTATCCGTTGAAAACTGAATAGAATAGGTAGTTCCTCCCATTTCTTCTTCAATCAAAACCTTTACAATTTTAGCCGAAGAAAATTTTCCTGTCGCCAAAATTGCTGGGATTCGGGTTTGCTGCATCCACTGTAACCATTGGTCTTGAACGCTTTCGTGTATGTTTACTGTCACGTTGTAAAGTATCATTTTTTTAGTTTATGGGGTTATGAGTTTATGAGTTTATGGGGTTATTAGTTTATGAGTTTATAGTTTAACCTAATAAACTCATAACCTTTTAACCTTATGACCTTTTAACCTTTTACAAATTCTTATCTCCTCTTAATTCTCTAAATTTTCGCCTTGCCTCCACAAAATAAATACTGTCTTGGTGGTTGAAAATTATTTTTTCATACAATGGCTTGGCTTTCTCTGGCACTTGCAATTGATTTTTGTACAATTCTGCCGAAAAATATAGCGCTTCATCAACATAAATCCCATCATAATGCTGCTCTATTATATTTTGGTATTGAACTAAAGCCAAAGGTAAATTACCTATTTTCTCATAAAGTTGCCCCAATCGCAAATACGTTATTGCCTCAATTTCTTCTCCTTTGTGTTGTATCAAAATCGCCTGAAAAGCTAAAATCGCTTCTTGATTTCGGTTTTGATACCCAAGGTAATCTGCTTTGGCAAATGCTTTCAAAGCTAGCTGTGTCGAATCAGCTACAGTATTGTCATTAATGAGTAAAAAATACTCTAAAGCATCGTTGGCAATCAATTGTGTACTTGCTGATTTTAGCTCTTTGAATTGTTTCAAGGCCCACTCCAAATCGGTTTTGAAATAACTCGTTTTTGCGGCTTTCAAACTCGCTTCGTGCGCCACCGCATCGTTCTTCAAATCGTTTTCAATTTGCGAATAATACAACAACGCCTGGTTGAATTTTTCTTCGTACAGCAAAATATCCGCCAGTTCCATTTTGGCCTGAGCCGTTTCGTATTCGTTCAACGGCAACTCCAATGCAGTTCGAACTATTGTTTTTCCTGCTTCGGGTTTTTTTAAGTTAAACGTAAAAAAATGCGCCTGCATCAGTTGCAAAGATAAGGTAAAAGGACTGATTCCGTATTTCGTAACCAAAGCCGATAATTCGAGTTCAATAGCCTGCCACTCTTTTTCAGGAGTTGCATCGATTTTGATTTGCATCAAGTAGGCATTGGCTTGTACCAGTAATTCAATTTCAGTAGCGTTCTCTAACACAAAGCCCAAGATGGTCTTGGCGGTTGCATCATCCTTCTCTTCAATCGCTAATTCGGCTAAATTAACTATTGTAGTCAGCGATTCAGGATTGCGTTTGTAAATGGCTTTTTCTTGAATAAACGCTTTACCAAATTCTTTTTTCTGAGTATAGAACCAACTCAAAAATTGGTTCCAATATACCTCTTGGTTTTTTTGCGTTCGCGTAATTAATGCTTTACGCAAATTCTCTGAAAATCCTGCATCGCCTTCATCAGTCATGAAACGGGAAAATTGATTTTGAATCAAAATCGTACTTGTTTGATGCGCAAAAGCCTCATCTAAGAAAGTGCTAATCATCAAATCTGTATTGCCTAATTGCCCATACAACAAGCCCATTTGATAATTAAAATTAAAATTAGACTGTAGTTTAACAGCGGTTTGATACGCCCTTAAAGCATAGTCTAGCAGCACTTTTCTCTCAAAAGAATTGGCTATACTATAGATTTCATTTGGGTTGGATTTGATTTTTTCTAAAGCTTGTTCAAAATACTTTTGGGCTTTATCTTCCTGTTGTTGGATTTTAAAATTATAGCCTAGTTCTACTAAAAGCGAACTTTGTTTGTACTTATTCAATCGATTTTGAATGGCTTTTTCGGCGAGGTCAAACTGTTTTAATTGTTGGTAACAATCAATCGTTCTAAGGAAGTATTGGTAGTTTTGAGGAATAGTTTGCAGTAATTCTTCGTAGCTGATTTTAGCTTTTTCAAAATCGCCTTTATCGTAGTAATATTGTGCTAATTGCTCGTTTTGGGAGAAACCAATCAATGAAAAAAACAGGCAGATATGTAGTAATAGTTTTTTCATTTAATCTCATAAATAAAATTATTTATTAAAAACGTCAATTAGAGTGTTTTTTTATATCCAGATTGTTCTCTGGATATATAAAAAATGTATCGAGAATAGTTTTTAATGACATTTTACTTGTTCTCGATACTATTTTCTTCCCGAAGTTTCGGGAGAAAATCACTCGAACTGACGTAAAACATCATTAAAAAAGTAATTAGTTTATAATATCAAACCCGCAATACGGACGCAATACATCTGGAATTACAATCCCTTCTGGAGTTTGGTAGTTTTCTAAAATTCCTGCTAAAACTCTTGGCAAGGCCAATGAACTTCCGTTTAAGGTGTGTGCCAATTGGTTTTTTCCGTCCTTGTCTTTGAAACGCAATTTCAAACGATTCGCTTGGAACGTTTCAAAATTAGACACCGAAGAAATTTCCAACCAGCGATCTTGTGCTGTAGAAAAAACTTCAAAATCATATGTCAATGCCGAGGTAAATCCCATATCGCCTCCGCACAAACGCAAGATTCGGTAGGGTAATTTTAGTTCTTGTAAAATGTTTTTCACGTGTTCTACCATGCCATCTAATGCCTCATAGGATTTGTCTGGATGCTCTACGCGCACAATTTCGACTTTGTCAAATTGGTGCAAACGATTCAAGCCACGAACGTGCGCTCCATAGGATCCCGCCTCACGACGGAAACAAGGCGTGTATGCCGTACACAAAACAGGCAATTCGCTTTCGTTTAAAATTACATCGCGAAATAAATTCGTTACCGGAACTTCTGCTGTTGGAATTAAATACAAATCGTCGATAGTAGAATGGTACATTTGCCCTTCTTTGTCGGGCAATTGTCCTGTTCCGTAGCCTGATGCTTCGTTTACCAAATGCGGCACTTGCATTTCTTTATAACCCGCTGCCGTATTTTTATCTAAGAAATAATTAATTAAAGCACGTTGCAAACGCGCTCCTTTTCCTTTGTAAACTGGAAAACCGGCACCTGTAATTTTCACCCCCAACTCAAAGTCGATGATGTCATATTTTTTTACTAACTCCCAATGCGGTTGGGCGCCTTCGTGTAACACTGGAATAGTGCCTTCTTCAAAAACGTTTAGGTTTTCTTCTGGTGTTTTTCCTTCTGGAACAATTTCGGCTGGTAAATTAGGTAAAGTGTATAATTTTTGCGTCAATTCTTCGGCCAAAGCCTCGGCTTTTTCCGCTAAATCTTTGCTTTTTTCTTTTAATGCAACGGTCTTTTCTTTAAGAATAGCGGCTTTTGCTTTTTCGCCACTTTTCATCATTTCACCAATGTCCTTGGACAATTTATTAGATTCGGATAAAGTGTTGTCTAATTCCACTTGCGTAGCACGACGTTGCTCGTCTAATTGAACTACTTCGTTCACAATTTCTTTGGCATCGATGTTTCGCTTTGCCAAAGCTTGGATTACTTTTCCCTGATTCTCTCTAATAAATGCAATTTGTAACATAGCTTGATTTTTATAACTTTCTGTAATTTTTGCGTCTTGCGCACGCAAATTTAAGGAAATGTTTGCTAAGTAGGCGACAAAGTTGATAGTTTTCCAAAGCTTCAATTACGACTTTTAGCCTTTTGTAGGCTAGAAACCGTAGTTGTACCTATGA
>CANHKZ010000111.1 GCA_947461425.1 Flavobacteriaceae bacterium
AAAGCGGAAATATCTTCGGCTACTGCTTTTGCAATCATACTTTAGTTTTTATTTTGAAACTAGAATCATCCGGAATCAGAATGTGTCGACTGTAAATTTCGGAATTTTATCCCAAATAGGCTTTCAACTCTTCGTAAGTTTTGATTTTTGTACTTATTTTTTCCTTTCCTAAAACACTTTCGATTTGTGTTGGAATGGGTAGTTTTAGGTTCAGCGCTGGTTCTACCACATCTAAAAATTTGATGGGATGCGCGGTTTCTAAAAATATTCCAATAGCATCTGGATGATTTTTTACTTCTTTTTTCAGTCCTAAGTAGCCTACAGCGCCATGCGGTTCAGCAATATAACCATTGGTAGTGTAAATGGTTTTCATTGCTTCCAAAGTGGCTTCGTCTGAAAAAGTATAGGATGAAAAATCTTTTTTGAACTGCTCTAAGTCGTTTTGATACATTTCTTGAATTCGGATGAAATTGCTTGGGTTACCCACATCCATAGCGTTAGAAATGGTAGCAATAGAAGGTTTTGGGTCGTAAATTCCGTTTTCTAAAAATCGTGGAACAGTGTCGTTTATGTTCGTAGCAGCTACAAAATGTGTTATTGGCAATCCCATTTTTTTGGCAATAATACCCGCACATATATTTCCGAAATTACCACTTGGGCAAGAAAAAACTAAGGGTTTGTTTTGGCTTTTTAATGCTTTGTATGCAAAGAAGAAATAAAACATTTGCGGTAACCAACGGGCAATATTGATCGAATTTGCCGAAGTTAAATGATGGTGTTTCAAGCTTTCATCCAAAAACGCTTTTTTGACCATGTCCTGACAATCGTCGAATACGCCATCAATTTCGAGCGCTTTGATGTTTTGCCCCAGCGTGGTTAGCTGTCTTTCTTGAATGTCACTTACTTTTCCTGAAGGATATAAAATAATGACTTCAACACCCTCCACATTTAGAAATCCACTTGCCACTGCTCCTCCAGTATCTCCAGAGGTTGCCACTAAGACTGTGTTTTTGGAGGTTTTGTCATTCCGCTTGAAGTAGCCTAAGCAACGTGACATAAAACGCGCGCCCACGTCTTTGAAAGCCATTGTTGGGCCATGAAATAATTCTAAGGAATATATTCCTTTTTCTACTTCGACCACTGGGAAATCAAAGCACAACGTTTCTTTAATAATAGCTCGCAGTTCCACTTCAGGAATTTCATCTCCAACAAATTGTTGGATGACTTGGAAAGCAATTTCTTCGTTGCTTTTAGTTTCAATTGTATCAAAAAAGGATTTTGATAAAGGCGTACTATTTTCTGGAAAATACAATCCTTTATCGGATGCTAATCCTTGTATAACTGCTTCTTCAAAAGAAACTTTGGGTGCGTTATGGTTTAAACTGTAGTATTTCATTTGATTTTAGATTGAAGATTGAGTTGTAACGATTTTTGATTTTTTAGCAACTTGGGTTACATCAGCAATCAAAAATCGTTAGTCAGAAATCTTAAATAATTTTTATAGTGTACGAATTCCTTCTGCATTCACTTTCGAAATATGAATTTCATAGGGCAAATTTATTTCGTCATAAACAGCGCTCATGGCTTTGGCAATTTTATCGGCAGTTGCTGCTCCTTTGCTTAAGGCAAAAATAGAAGGACCTGATCCGGATATTCCAGACCCTAACGCCCCATTTTCTAAAGCCGCTTGTTTGATTAAATCAAATCCCGGAATTAAGACACTTCGTAAAGGCTCAACAATTTCATCATGTAAGGAACGACCAATTAAGTCGTAATCTTTAGTATATAGACCAGCGATTAAACCGCCTACATTTCCCCATTGTGTAATAGCACTTTTTAGAGAAACCGTTTGTTTCAATACGGAACGAGCATCCGAAGTTTTCAGTTCGATTTGGGGATGTACCACAGTGGCGTACAATTCAGACGGACTTTCTATCTTAATAATATCCAACGGACTATAACTTCTTACTAAGGTAAAACCACCCAAAAGGGCAGGAGCTACGTTATCTGCGTGTGCATTGCCACAAGCAAGTTTTTCGCCTTGCATTGCAAATTGAACCAAATCTTTCGTTGAGTAAGGATAACCTAATAAGGCATTGATACCAAAAACCGCACCTGCTGCACTCGCTGCACTACTACCAATTCCGCTTCCGGCTTTAATTTTTTTGTAAATCTCTATCTCAAAACCAAAGTCAGCGTTTAGGGTTGCTAACAAGGCTAATCCTGCAACTCCAGCTACATTTTTTTCGGTTTCCAAAGGTAAGTCAGCACCAACAATTTTAGTAATTCGAATCCCTTTTTGAGTGGATTTCCGAATTACCATCTCGTCACCCACATTGTCAAGACAAAGTCCTAAAACATCAAATCCACAAGAAAGGTTGGCAATAGTTGCTGGGCAAAATAGTTTTATTTCATTCATAATTTTTGGTTGTTGTTTGTCGGTTGTCGGTTGTTTATATCTTGCAACCATCAACTGTTAAGTATCAACTAATTTATACGTTTCCAATTCGGATTACATCAGCAAATATTCCAGAAGCGGTTACTGCGGCACCCGCACCCGCTCCTTTAATTAATAACGGTTGATCTACATAACGATCGGTGTAAAATAACACAATATTATCTTTCCCTTCCAAATTATAAAAAGGATGGTCTTTTGGAATGAATTGTAAACCAACGCTTGCTTTGCCATTTTCAAATTGAGCCACATATTTCAAACGCGATTCTTTGTTTTTGGCTTCATTATAAAGCCCATCAAAATGAGTCGCATGTTTTTGCAATGAGGCAAATAAAGCTTCATTTGATGTTGTTTTCAAACATTCTGCTGGCATAAACGATTCGTTAGCAATAGCTTCAATGTCCATTTGGTAGCCGCTTTCGCGAATTAAGATCAGAATTTTTCTAGCTACATCTATTCCGCTCAGATCAATTTTCGGATCAGGTTCGGTAAATCCTTGAACACCGGCCTCTTTTACTACATCGTAAAACGAATTATTTTCGTCAAAATTATTGAAGATAAAATTTAAACTTCCTGATAAAACAGCTTGAATCTTATTCACTTTATCACCTGAAGCTATTAAGTTTTTAACAGTGTCAATAATAGGTAATCCCGCTCCAACATTCGTTTCAAATAAAAATGGCACATTGTATTGGCGTGCTAAGTTTTTTAGATTCTTGTAATTGTCAAAAGCTGATGAACAGGCAATTTTATTGCAGGTTACCACACCAACGCTTTGTCTTAAAAAGTGCTCGTAGGTTTTAGAAACACTTTCATTGGCTGTGATGTCCACAAAAATGCTGTTTCTTAGATTCAATTCTTTTACTTTGGCAATAAATAAATCTTGATTTGCAGTTTCTCCGTTGTTTAAAATGGTCTGCCAATCTTTCAAAGAAATTCCTTCTTCGTCAAAGTGCATTTTTCTAGAATTGGATAGGGCAACAACTCTTACAATGATTTTTAAATTTTCTTTTAAGAATTTTTTCTGTTGGTGAATTTGCTCAATGAATTTTTCTCCGACATTGCCAACCCCCATTACAAAAAGGTTCAGTTGTTTGGTGTTTTCTTCAAAGAAATTTTCGTGTAATGTATTTAATGCTTTTTTGACATCTCGCTCATTGATTACCGCTGAGATATTTCTTTCCGAGGCGCCTTGGGCAATAGCGCGAATATTCACGTTATTTTTACCTAAAGTACTGAACATTCTTCCACTCAAACCTTGGTGGTTTTTCATGTTTTCGCCAACCAAAGCAATGATGCATAAATTGGTTTCTACAATACAAGGATCAATTTTATTTTGAGCGATTTCAATTTCGAAAGCTATGTTAATAGCTTGTTCAGCAATTTCGGCATCTGAGTTTAAAATCCCGATACAAATAGAATGCTCTGAAGAGGCTTGCGTAATAAAAATCACATTGATGTTTTCATGCGAAAGCACTTCAAATAGTCGTTTTGACGAACCAGATACGCCCACCATCCCAGGACCTTCCAATGTTAACAA
>CANHKZ010000112.1 GCA_947461425.1 Flavobacteriaceae bacterium
ACCAAAGTATACTTTCTGATATCTTCCTCAAACTGAAGCAATTGCTCTTCTGATGGAAGATCTCCAAAAATAACCAAATACGAAACTTCTAAAAAATTAGACTTTTCAGCCAAATCTTCGATAGAATATCCTCGGTAGCGTAAAATACCCAACTCACCATCTAAGAATGTAATTTCACTTTTACAAGAACCTGAATTTTTGTAACCTGGATCTAAAGTAATTAAACCTGATGCGTCACGTAATTTACTAATATCAACAGCTCCTTCATTTTCGCTGCCAACAATAACTGGAAGTTCAAATAGATTACCGTCGATTTCTAATGTTGCTATTTTTGACATAATATATATAGGAATAAACTTAATTAAATAATTTCACCAAATTTAGGGAATTCAATATTAATTTGAAAGTGAAAATCGAAGTCAGAATGTTAAAATTCAAAAAAAAACCACTCACTAAGTGTGAATGGTTTTAAAAAAAGATATTTAAAAACAATTACTTTATTTTAAAAGCATTTTTTCCAGGAAAATAAGCCGTATTTCCTAATTCTTCTTCAATACGAATTAACTGATTGTATTTTGCCATACGATCTGAGCGTGAGGCTGAACCAGTTTTAATTTGACCACAATTCAAAGCTACAGCTAAATCAGCAATAGTAGTGTCTTCTGTTTCTCCAGAACGATGTGACATTACTGAAGTATACCCTGCATTTTTAGCCATATTTACAGCCGCAATAGTTTCGGTCAAGGTACCAATTTGGTTTACTTTTACTAATATTGAGTTGGCAATTCCTTTTTCAATACCTGTTGATAAACGCTCTACATTGGTAACAAATAAATCGTCTCCAACCAATTGTACTTTATCACCAATTTTCTCCGTCAATAATTTCCATCCATCCCAGTCATTTTCATACATACCGTCTTCAATAGAAATGATTGGATATTTAGCAGCTAATTCAGC
This sequence comes from Flavobacteriaceae bacterium, assembly GCA_947461425.1. GTDB lineage: Bacteria > Bacteroidota > Bacteroidia > Flavobacteriales > Flavobacteriaceae > Flavobacterium. The sequence goes on from CANHKZ010000112.1 coordinate 958, forward strand.
TAAGTAAGACGCTTGTTCTTCTGAAGTTCTAATTTTACCCGTTTCTCCTTCAAATTTAGAGTAATCGTATTTACCGTTCACGTAAAATTCTGAAGCTGCACAGTCTAAAGCAATCATTATTTCGTCACCATAAGTATATCCAGCATTTTCAACTGCTTTTTTGATAGTGTCCAAAGCGTCTTCGGTACCACCCGCTAAATTAGGTGCAAAACCACCTTCATCACCAACTGCAGTTGAAAGACCTCTATCGTGTAATACTTTTTTCAAACTGTGGAAAATCTCCGTTCCCATTTGCATAGCATGAGAAAAAGAAGTTGCTTTTACTGGAAAAATCATAAACTCTTGAAATGCAATAGGCGCATCAGAATGTGATCCTCCATTGATGATGTTCATCATTGGAACTGGTAATGTGTTTGCCGATACACCACCAACATAGCGGTATAAAGGCAATCCCAATTCATTAGCAGCAGCTTTAGCAGCAGCCAAAGAAACACCCAAAATAGCATTCGCTCCTAATTTAGATTTATTGGGCGTACCATCTAAATCAATCATCATTTGGTCCAAAACGTTTTGTTCGAAAACAGAAGTACCAACTAACTCATCAGCGATAAGAGTATTTACATTTTTCACAGCATTCAAAACTCCTTTTCCTAGGAAAGCCTTACCTCCATCTCGTAACTCTACAGCTTCGTGTTCTCCAGTAGAAGCTCCAGATGGAACTGCTGCTCTACCTAAAACACCATTTTCTGTGATAACATCAACTTCAATAGTAGGATTCCCTCTAGAATCAAAAATTTGTCTTGCATGAATTTTGACAATAATACTCATAATCTGTTTATTTTAAAATGTTGAACTTTATTATTTTAACGCAAATATATTACATCTTTCGTAATCGAAACACAAAAAAAATCAATCTTATCAACGAAATCGTTGTAAATTTGGCAACATTCAACTGAGAAAATATAGAATCGTGATTTCTGAAAAAAATAGAAGTAAATAGTATAAAAAAAGCGAAATCAAATGACTTCGCTTTTTTTTTAATTGTTCATGTTTTCAATAAATTGATCAAACAAATAAGAAGAATCATGTGGTCCGGGACTAGCCTCAGGATGGTATTGTACTGAAAAACAATTTTTATTTTTCATACGCATTCCAGCAACTGTTTCATCATTCAGATGTAAATGTGTAATTTCTAAATCAGGGTGTTTTTCTAGTTCCTCTTTATTCACTGCAAAACCATGATTTTGTGATGTAATCTCTCCTTTTCCAGTAATTACATTTTTTACGGGATGATTAATTCCTCTATGTCCATTAAACATTTTATAGGTTGAAACCCCATTTGCCAATGCAATTACTTGATGCCCTAGACAAATACCGAATAATGGTTTGTCATTGGCTATGATTTCTTTGGCTACCCCAATAGCACTAGTCAAAGGATCAGGATCTCCTGGGCCATTTGACAAAAAGAAACCATGTGGATTGAAAGACGCCAAGTCGGCAAAGGTAGCATCATATGGAAAAACCTTAATATAACAATCTCTTTTAGCAAAATTACGTAGGATATTAGTTTTGATACCCAAATCCAAAGCAGCGATTTTGTAGGTTGCATTTTCATCTCCAAAAAAATAAGGTTCTTTTGTCGAAACTTTAGAAGCTAACTCCAAACCTTTCATGTCCGGAACCTGAGCCAAAGCTACTTTCAATTCCTCAATAGGAGTACCATCAGTACATATAACTGAATTCATAGCGCCATTATCCCGAATGTAACTTACTAAAGCACGGGTGTCGACATCAGAAATACAGATTAAATTCTGCTTAATAAAATAATCCTCTAAACTGTCCGAAGCGTCAGGACGAGAATAATTAAAACTAAAATTTTTACAAACCAAACCAGAAATCTTAATTCCTTTCGATTCAATTTCTTTATCGTTAACGCCATAGTTACCTATGTGAGCATTAGTGGCCACCATGATTTGACCAAAATAAGAAGGATCCGTAAAGATCTCTTGGTATCCAGTCATTCCGGTATTAAAGCATACTTCACCAAAGGTAGTTCCGCTGATTCCGATCGATTTTCCGTGAAAAATAGTTCCATCACTTAATAAAAGAATGGCACTTTGTCTAGTTGTATATTTCATTTGTAGTTAAATATGCTGCAAATTTAATTCATAATTACAGTGAATGCAATTAAAATAATCAAAGTTTACTTATTTTATTTTAGAGTTACAAAAATTACAAAAAAAAAGGATAAACTAAAATTAGTTTATCCTTTTCTATTATTGAATGATTAGTATCATAATTATTCAGCAGCTTCTGTTGTTGGTTCTGCATCAGCAACTGGAGTTTCTGCAACTGGTGCTTCTTCCACTTCATCTGCTTTTTTAGCTTTACCACCACGACGGCTTTTTGCTTTTTTAACTTCTTTTTTACCACCATTGTAAAGCTCATTGAAATCTACTAGTTCGATCATAGCCATATCAGCATTATCTCCCAAACGATTTCCAACTTTAATGATACGTGTGTATCCACCTGGACGGTCACCAACTTTAGCAGCTACGTCTCTGAACAAGTCAGTTACTGCATACTTGCTACGTAAGTAAGAAAAAACAATACGACGATTGTGAGTCGTATCAGCTTTTGATTTTGTTATTAATGGCTCAACAAATTGTTTAAGCGCTTTAGCTTTAGCAACAGTTGTGTTAATACGTTTGTGCTCAATTAGAGAACAAGCCATATTAGCTAACATAGATTTTCTATGTCCGGTCTGTCTGCTTAAGTGATTTACTTTTTTTCCGTGTCTCATGACGTGTTTTTTTAACCTTCATCTTGCTCAATCCACCTTGGAGAGCAAAATATGAAGTAATTTATTCTTTATCTAATTTGTATTTACCTA
>CANHKZ010000113.1 GCA_947461425.1 Flavobacteriaceae bacterium
CGATGTACCATCTTGCGCTTTGAAAGTGATCACTTCAGGGGTTTTCCATGGATACGATTCGAATTCCTTAGTAGTTGAAACGGTAATTTGTTCTAAGTTTCCACCTTTTGTGTTGGAGGTTACATACAATTCCCATGGTTTATTTTTGTGCGAATAGCGAACTAGCAGATTTTTCTCGTCTGGAGAAAGGCTCACTTCATGGCCACCATCTTTCGTTAAAATAGGTTGTAAAACAGCATCCGACACATTCATTTTATAAAATCCGCGATTCCCAGGATGCGTTTGATTTGTAGTGAGATAAAATGATTTTTTATCTTTTGACACAATTACGCCACGCACTTCCCAATTGCCTTGAGTCAGTTGTACTTTCTTGTTGGTTCTCAAATTAAAGGTGTACAAATGCGAGTAACCTGTTTTTTCTGATTGAAAATAAATGGTTTCATTGTCTGCTAAAAAACCTAAAGTACCAGAACTAAAAGCATAAGACGGAATTCCAGGCCCGCCTATCCAAGCTTCATCGTGCTGATGTTCAATTTCTTTAAAGCTAGCTGTGGCTAAATTCAAATTGACCAACCAACGGTCTTTGTTATCTTGACTTCTGATTTCTACAATGGCATACGAACCGTCTTCATTATAGATAGGAGCTTGAGCAACAAGAAGTTTGTCTTTCTTTTCTATGTTTTTATTCTTTTCATACAATGTAAAATACTCTGGAACGTCTTGAATATGACTCAAAGAAGAAAAATTAATCATGTAAACAGAATCCTTTGCCACATTATAAATACCCATTTTTGTATTTACAAAATTGCTTGTCGAAACTTTAGATTTAGTGTCTTTGGATTTATTATAACCATCTGCAGTAATAAAAACTTCCATTTCCTCTTGCTTAACCTCTGGTTCTTCTCTTAAACGGAAAGTAACAAAATCTCCTTTAGGGTTAGCTTTCGCACTTTCAATACTGTTTTTTCCGAAGAAATAAGGTTTAGGGAAATCTGATTTTAGGTCTTCATTAGCAGTATTCCATTTCTCTTTTTCTTCTTGATCTCTAACATACTGAAACAATTCTTTTTGTTGTTCTTTCAAAAAAGATTCTTTTTCCTTTGGCTTTTCCTCTGATTTTCCCTTCTTGAAATTAGTCAACTGAACCAAAGAACCTAGTTTTGTATCGAATTTGAATATATTATCACTTTGTTTAAAAAATAGCACACCCTCCTCTTTACCTAACTGAAGGTTGGAAACAGCTATACTATTTTGATATATCTTCTTGCTTTTTTTATCTTTAATCGAATACGAAAAAAGTTGTCCTTTGTCCACATAATAATAGATTCCCGAACCTTCTTTTTGAATCATTCTAAGTCTTGAAAATTTAGCTTCTTCTTTGGATGCTTTTTGGGGAGCTTTCATTCCTTTTTTCCAGAAATAAGTAGAATTTCCCCATTCTTTATTTGGATTCCAATCAAAATAAACGGTTGTTCCGTCTATAGACCAACGTTCATTTTCAGGAAGATTACCAATGAAATCATTCCCCTTCATAATTTCTTCTAATTTTAATGTTTGAGCCTGAAAAAAAGAAGAAAAGAAAACACTAATAAGCAGTACTAAATATTTTTTCATCGTGATACTAAATTGGTTTAATTAATAATTTAAAATTGATTTTGAAAGGTATTTTGCCACACCGTCCTCATGATTAGTGGCTATTACTTCTAAATGGGATAATTTGTTTTTTAATGTTTCAGGAGCATTGCCCATAATTAATCCTTTACCGGAAGTGGCAAGCATCCTTTCGTCATTAAAACCGTCACCGAAAGAAATTGTATGACTAAAATCTAAATTTTCTATTTCTAAAATTTTTGCAATAGCAAGGCTTTTGTCTACCTCTTTATCCATAAATTCTAAACAAATCGGAAGACTAAAAGCATGATTAAAGGTGTCCGGATGATGATCTAAAATTAAATCTCGAACTGCAATTAATTTCTCTTGACTTTCATGTGTAAAGAAAATTTTAATCGCTTCATAATCCTCAAGTTCCTCAAAATTAACCAATTCACGATGATAGGTCACCTCTTTGGAAAAACTATTTAATTTTTCATTATGAAGGTTAGTTTGCCAAACCTCTTCCTTAAACAATACAGTTGTAATATCTGGATCAATATCTAAAGTTAAAATGGACTTCACTGTTTCAGACTTCATATTTATTGAAAAAAGCAAATCCTTATTGGGAGAATGAATTCGAGCCCCATTGGAAGTGACTAAATATAATGGAACACCTAATCTTTCAACTAGGGGAATAGCATCTAAATGATGACGACCTGTAGCTACAACTAGTAAGAAATTTTGCTGGTGTAATTCTTGGAAAACTGACCTAGTATAATCCGAAATTACGTGATGTTGATTTAATAAAGTTCCATCTAAGTCACTAACTATAACCTTATAATTTTCTCTAATCATTTTGTAACTGCTTCGACTTTATTAATCGTTATTCTCAATTTTCTTGTATGCTTCAATCACTTTTTTAACCAAACGGTGTCTAACAACATCTTTATCATCCAAGTAAATTATTCCAATACCTTCCACATCTTTCAAAATCAAAAGCGCTTCTTTCAATCCAGAAATAGTTCGGCGAGGTAAATCGACTTGCCCAGGATCGCCCGTAATCATGAATTTAGCATTTTTACCCATACGAGTTAGAAACATTTTCATTTGAGAATGTGTGGTATTTTGAGCTTCGTCCAAAATTACGAACGCATTATCTAAAGTTCGTCCACGCATAAAAGCCAACGGCGCAACCTGGATAATTCCTTTTAAAATATAATCTTCAATTTTTTCATTGGGTAACATATCGCGCAAAGCATCGTACAAAGGTTGCATATAAGGATCCAGTTTTTCCTTCATATCGCCTGGTAAAAATCCAAGGTTTTCTCCAGCCTCAACTGCAGGTCGGGTCAAAATAATTCGTTTCACTTCCTTATCTTTCAATGCTTTAACCGCCATTGCAACGCCTGTATAGGTTTTACCAGTCCCCGCAGGACCGACAGCAAAAACCATATCGTTTTTACCAATCGTATCCACTAACAATTGTTGGTTTGGAGTTAATGCTTTGATTATCTTCCCTCCTACACCGTGAACTAAAATTTTATCATGATCTTGCATTTTTCGATCCTCCTGACCATCACCTAGAATTACGCGTTCAATTACATTATTATCAATAGTATTGTAGCGCGTAAAATGTAACATCAATCGCTGAAAACGTTTCTCAAACTCCTCTAAAATTTCATTTTCTCCAAATGCTTTAAGAGTTGTACCTCGAGCTACAATTTTTAATTTTGGATAATATTTTTTAATAGTCTCTAAATGGGCGTCTTGGTCTCCCCAAAATTCCTTTGGAGCAATGTCAACCAATTCAATTATTTTTTCGTTCAAAAGCGGTAGTTTTTACTAAATTTATATATTTTGTTGCGTTGTAAAATAATTGAAATCTCAAATTTGAAAATAATTTTCTTTATTTCGTTTTTGAATTTACTATTGTTAGCTTTGCATTTCTCAAATTTAATGAAATTTAGGCTTACCCAACCGCAATAGTTATAAACAAAATTATGTCAATAATTACCCTTACTACCGATTATGGCTTGAAAGATCACTTTGTGGGTGCTCTAAAAGGGAAAATTATATCTGAATATCCAGATGTCAACATTATTGATATTTCACACGAAATTGATCCTTTCAACATACTCGAAGCTAGTTATATTATTGGGGTTGCTTACAGTAGTTTCCCAAAAGGGACGGTACATATAATTGGGGTAGATAGTGAGCGAA
>CANHKZ010000114.1 GCA_947461425.1 Flavobacteriaceae bacterium
AAAATAAACTTACCCCTTAATCTGTTTTAAAGACGTTTTAATTCCTCTAATCAATGACGAACTAAATCCGTGCATTTCCATTTCGTTCAAACCAGCAATGGTGCAGCCTTGGGGCGTGGTTACTCGGTCAATCAATTGTTCCGGATGGGTTTTTTCTTCTAATAGCATTTCGGCTGCGCCTTTAACCGTTTGGGCTGAAATCGCCAAAGCCGTTTGCCAGTCAAATCCAATTTCGATTCCGGCTTGCATCGACGCACGAATGTAACGCAAGGCAAAGGCCGTTCCGCTTGCTGCCAAAACAGTAGCCGCGTCCATTAATTTTTCGTCAATAATCGGGGCTGTTCCTAGACCTTCAAAAAGAGCAACTACTTGTTGAGCCGCTTCTTGGTTGCTTTCTTGAAACGCAATACAAGTCGCCGAAGCGCCAAATTGCGCGGCAATATTGGGCATGATGCGCACCGCTTGGTGAGTAGAACCTATTTTATTTTGCAGGTTTTCTATCGACAAACCACTCACTGCCGAAGCAATGGTTTTATTAGCAATTGCAGGGAGAATTTCTTCTAATACTGTTTCAACTTGGTAGGGTTTGATCGTTAAAATAATGATATCCGCCTCTTGAATGTGGTGTTTGTTGTCTTTAGAAATAGTAATGCCCAATTGCTCTAAGTGTAGAATTGGAGTCGTGTTTCTTCGGGTTAGGGTTACTTGGTTGCCTGTAGTAAATTTAGCAATCCCAATAGCGATTGAGGCACCTAAGTTGCCGCCGCCAATAATGTGTATTTTCATGTTGTGTTGTTGTGTTGTGTATGGATTTTTAGTTAAAATCCTAAAATCATTTTGGCTATAGAAAAATAAATTAGAATTCCGCAAATATCATTGCTTGTGGTGATGAATGGGCCTGTAGCCAAGGCGGGGTCAATCCCAAATTTATCTAGTAATAAAGGAATAAAAGTTCCTATTAACGAGGCAATAATGATTACCGAAATCAGCGCTACGGTTACAATTACACCAATAATAATTTCAACATTCAAAAGGTAATGACTCCCTGCAAATAAAATTACTGCTAATATCAAGCCGTTCAACAAACTCAACGAAACTTCTTTGATTAATCGGTTAAACAAAGAGCCACTTAGTGTATTGTTAGCCAAACCTTGAACTATAATTGCCGAAGATTGCACGCCAACATTACCCGCCATAGCCGCAATAAGTGGGGTGAAGAAAAATAATTTTCCGTGTTCCATCATCGCTCCTTCAAAAAGCCCTAATACTTTTACAGAAATAAATCCGCCTAATAAAGCTAAAACTAACCAGGGCAAGCGGGCTTTGGTATGTTCTATAATACTGTCATCGGCTTCCACGTCTTGTGAGATCCCCGCTGCTAATTGGTAATCTTCATCGGCTTCGTCCTTGATTACGTCTACAATGTCATCAATGGTAATGCGGCCTACTAATCGACCCAATTCATCCACTACTGGAATGGCTTCTAAATCGTATTTTTGCATAATACGAGCTACCTCAACATCTTCTGTATCAACATTCACTGAGTTCAGTTTTCTGATATAAACATCATTAATAGGAGTTCTAGAAGAAGTGGTCAATAAATCTTTCAGTGACAAACGTCCTTTCAAACGGTCTTCATCATCCACCACATAAATGGAGTGCACTCTGGAAATGTTTTCAGCTTGAATGCGCATTTCTTTGATACAAGTCAGTACATTCCAGTTTTCGTTGACTTTCACCAACTCTTTGTGCATGATTCCTCCTGCAGTATCTTCGTCATAACGAAGTAAATCCACGATATCTTTGGCGTGTTCAACGTCTTGTAATTCCGAGATTACTTCCGCTTTAATATCTTGGGATAACTCGGCAATAATGTCCGCGGCATCATTTGTTTCTAATTCATCAAGCTCTTCAGCAATTTCTTTTGGAGAAAGTCTTTTTAAGATATTTTCACGTAAATCGTCCTCTAATTCTAAAAGAATTTCAGCCGTTTTATCACTATCTAAAACTTTGAAAATATAAGTTGCCTCTTCAAAATCAAGCTCATCTAAAACTTCGGCAATATCAGCATGGTGCAAATCATTCAACAATACTTCCAGCTGTTGGTCGTTTTTAGTTTGAATAAGTTGCTCTAATTCTTGAATTAGTTCTTTGCTGATTTTAAATTCCATCGGCTTCGATTTTTTGTGTGAGTACTATAAAGTCTTCAACGCTAAGTTGTTCCGGACGAAGATCAAAAACTTTATCTTCTCGCAATTGATCGGACAAATTTAAGGTTTTTAAACTGTTACGCAAGGTTTTTCTGCGTTGTTGAAAAGCTGTTTTTACTACCGTGAAAAATAATTTTTCGCCACAAGGCAAACTAAAGTCTTCTTTACGTCTCAAACGCAACACGCCCGATTTTACTTTCGGTGGCGGTGAAAACACATGTTCATCTACCGTAAACAAGTATTCAGCATGATAAAAAGCTTGCGCTAAAACAGATAAAATTCCGTAGGTTTTACTCCCTTTTTTCTCGCAAATTCGTTCGGCCACTTCCTTTTGGAACATCCCAGAAAACTCCGGTATTTGATGGCGAAACTCCAAGGTTCTAAACACAATTTGCGTCGAAATATTGTACGGAAAATTACCAATGATAGCATATTGTTTTCCTTCAAAAATTTCATTACAATTGTACCGCAAGAAATCTTTCGAAATGATTTTGTCTTTCAATTTTGGATAATTGGCCCCCAAATAAACTACCGACTCTGTATCAATTTCAATTACATAAGTAGTGGTGGGTTTGTCCAATAAATATTTGGTCAACACTCCCATTCCTGGACCTATTTCCAACACATCATTGTAACCTTCCAAACTCAACGTATCCGCAATCGCTTTAGCAATACTTTCGTCTTTTAAGAAATGTTGTCCGAGATGTTTTTTAGCTTTTACTTTTTCCATTGGTTGATTTGCCACAAAGGCGCTAAGACACTAAGTATCTTTTTAATTGTGTTCAGAAATTACTTCTAGTTCCGTTCTAAAAGCCAGCATTTTATCGCCAAATAACTGGAGACTTTCTTGACGAAATTGCGGTGCATCTTCTTCATAATATTTATTCAAAGTCGCTTTGCTATCCGTTGAAAACTGAATTGAATAGGTAGTTCCTCCCATTTCTTCTTCAATCAACACTTTTACAATTTTAGCCGAAGAAAATTTACCTGTAGCCAAAATTGCTGGTATTCGGGTTTGCTGCATCCACTGTAACCATTGGTCTTGAACGCTTTCGTGTATGTTTACTGTCACGTTGTAAAGTATCATTTTTTTAGTTTATGAGGTTATGGGGTTATAGTTTATTAGTTTATGGGGTTATAGTTTAACCTAATAAACTCATAACCTTTTAACCTTATGACCTTTTACAAATTCTTATCTCCTCTTAATTCTCTAAATTTTCGCCTTGCCTCCACAAAATAAATACTGTCTTGATGGTTGAAAATTATTTTTTCATACAATGGCTTGGCTTTCTCTGGCACTTGCAATTGATTTTTGTACAATTCTGCCGAAAAATATAGCGCTTCATCAACGTAAATCCCATCAGAATGCTGCTCTATTATATTTTGGTATTGAGCTAAAGCCAAAGGGAAATTACCTATTTTCTCGTAAAGTTGCCCCA
>CANHKZ010000115.1 GCA_947461425.1 Flavobacteriaceae bacterium
AATATTGATGGAAGGAAGAACGAGCATCATCATTGCGCATCGCTTATCTACTATTCGCTCAGCTGATCAGATTTTAGTTTTGGATCAAGGTATCATTGCTGAACAAGGAACGCATCAAGAACTGATTGCTATTAAAAATGGAATATATAAAAACCTAAGTAATTTACAGTTTAGTAATTCATAATAACAAAAAAGCCATTCAATTGAATGGCTTTTTTGTTAAATTACAAACTTTTTCTACGACTTCGCTCTGTTTTAATCATCGATAATTCTCGACTGGTTTGTCCAGCTACCGAAGTATTTTCTTCAGCTCGACGAATTAAATAGGGCATCACATCTTTGACAGGTCCAAAAGGCAAATACTTGGCTACATTATACCTATGTGCTGCTAGATTATAACTGATATTATCACTCATGCCATATAATTGTCCAAACCAAATGCGTTCGTCATTAGTTTTGATTCCTCTTTCTTGCATTAAATTCATCAAGGTGTACGAACTCAATTCGTTATGCGTTCCTGCAAAAATTGCCATGGTTTGAATATGATCCATCATGTATAAAACAGCGTCATCATAATTTTTATCTGTTGCCTCTTTTGAAGCACATATTGGTGTAGGATAACCCTTTTCTGACGCCCTGGCATTTTCTTTTTCCATATAGGCCCCACGAACCAGTTTCATTCCGATATAAAAACCATCTTGTTTCGCCTTTTCATGTAATTGTTTCAAATAGTCCAAACGATCCCAACGGTACATTTGTAGCGTATTGAAAACTACTGCTTTTTCTTTGTTATATTTTTGCATCATTTGGGTAACCAAATCATCAGCGGCATCTTGCATCCAGCTTTCCTCAGCATCAATCAACAAGGCCACATCTTTAAAATGAGCGGTTTTACAAACTAAATCAAAACGATCCACTACTCTAGCCCACTCCTCTTTTTCTTGATTAGTTAAAACTGATTTTGATCCGACTTTTTCGTACAAATTTAATCGTCCTAATCCAGTTGGTTTAAATACAGCAAAAGGAATAGCGTGACGTTCTTTGGCAAACTCAATTGTCTTTAAAGTCATTGTTAAGGCTGCATCAAACTGCTCTTCTTCTTCTTTTCCTTCTACCGAATAGTCCAATACTGAGGAAACCCCTTTTGTAAACAATTTATCAACTACTGAAAGACAATCATTCTCGTTAATACCACCACAAAAATGGTCAAAAACAGTAGCTCTTATCAATCCATCAACAGGTAAATGGGCCTTAATTGCAAAATTAGTAACTGCTGTTCCAATTCGAACTAGTGGTTCATTATCAATCATTTTGAATAAAAAATAAGCTCTATCTAACTCCGTATCACTTTTTAAGGCAAACGCAATTTGTGTATTATTGAATATATTTTCCATTAAATGTTAAATTTTTTAGCAAATATAGAGAGAGTTTTCAATACTATTAATCAAAAAATACCTTATTTTGCATTATCAATTAAATCAGTACTATGCAGACGATTCTAGCTAACAATTATCCGGTTCATTTTAATGAAAAAGCTTATGAAGCCTTAAATTTGCATTTAAAAAGCACAAAGTATTCGAACCTTTTTATTATTACAGACAGCAATACTAATGAATATTGTTTGCACCAATTTTTACCTTATGTAGCTACTGAATTAACCATTGAGATTATTGAATTTGAAGCAGGTGAAGTGAATAAAAACATCGAAACCTGTATTGAAATTTGGAATGTTCTTACCGAATTAGGAGCTGACAGAAAGAGTTTAATTATCAATTTAGGTGGCGGAGTAGTTACTGATTTAGGTGGATTTGTTGCTTCTACTTTTAAAAGAGGAGTTGATTTTATCAATATTCCTACTACGCTTCTTTCTATGGTAGACGCTTCTATAGGTGGAAAAACTGGCGTCGATTTAGGAAATTTAAAAAACCAAATTGGGGTAATAAATGTTCCCATAATGGTCTTAATAGACACACAATATCTTAAAACTGTGCCTCAAAACGAAATGCGTTCTGGAGTAGCCGAAATGTTGAAACACGGATTAATTTTTGATAAAAATTATTGGGAGCAATTTTTGGATATTAGTACTATTGATTTTTCCGATTTAGACTCATTGATTCATCGTTCAGTAGTCATAAAAAACGAGATCGTAATGCAAGATCCGACTGAGAAAAACATTCGTAAAGCACTCAATTTTGGCCATACTTTAGGTCACGCTATTGAGAGTTACTTTTTGGAAAACGAAAAGAAAACCACCCTTCTTCATGGGGAAGCCATAGCAATAGGAATGATTTTAGAAAGTTACATTTCTTGGCAACAAAAATTAATCACTGAACTAGAATACCGTCAGATAAAATTAGTAATCAAATCAATATTTGATGAGGTATTAATTGAAGAAAACGACTTCCGCCCTATTATGGAATTATTAATTCATGACAAAAAAAATGAATATGGCGCTATACAATTTGCATTGATAGAGGGAATTGGTGCAATAAAAATTAATCAATTAGTTGAAAATGAATTGATTATATATGCATTTAATGATTATAAATTGTAAGCCTATTTTTAATTAAAAGCTTTGCATTTCGTATATATATTTTTTTACATTTGCAACAATGAAAACAAATAAAAATACAATCTACTTTAACACTTACATAAGTATTAGCAACATTTCCTTTATAAGGATTTGGAAACGATTGTATGCTTTAACGAGTAGTTGTAATCTTGCCCTTTTTCAGCAACTAAAAGCTGAAAACGAAAAACTTCAAATTGTATTTGCTAATATTCGGGTTTGAATTCTAGATTAATTATTAATTAAACTTATATTTAATCTAAAATTCTGATAACTAAATGAATACAAAATATTCTGATTTAATAAATCAAACATATTATTTTCCTCAAGAAGAGTTTACACTAAACAAAGATAATCTTCAATTTCACAACATTGATTTGATGAAACTTGTGGAACAATATGGTACACCTTTAAAATTTACCTATTTACCTCAAATTTCTAATAACATTAACAAGGCAAAATCTTGGTTTAGAAAATCGATGGAAAAGAATAAGTACGACGCAAAGTATTATTACTGTTATTGTACTAAAAGCTCTCATTTTGAATATGTTATGAACGAGGCGTTTAAAAACAATATTCATATTGAAACTTCGTCAGCATTTGATATTAACATTGTAGAAAATCTTTTAGCAAATGGAAAAATTAACAAAAGCACCTATGTGATTTGTAATGGTTTCAAAAGAGATGAGTATATAGCAAATGTTGCCCGCTTGATAAATAGCGGAAATAAAAATACAATTCCGATTATTGATAATTTTGAAGAGTTAGATTTACTTCAAGCGCAAATCAAAGGAAAATTTAAAATTGGTATTCGTATTGCAGCTGAAGAAGAACCTAAATTTGAGTTTTATACCTCTCGTTTAGGAATTGGCTACAAGAATATTGTGCCTTTCTATAAAAAAGAAATCAAAGAAAATAAAAAGTTGGAACTTAAAATGTTACACTTTTTTATTAATACGGGTATAAACGACAATGCCTATTATTGGAATGAATTAGTAAAATGTATTAAAGTCTATGT
>CANHKZ010000116.1 GCA_947461425.1 Flavobacteriaceae bacterium
CTGTGGGCATGTCTTTTATGGTGGTTACTAGTCTCAAAATCATGCTTTGTTTTTTGTTTGTAAGGCCAATTTTAAAAAGCATTTCCGTTACGGCTTCGATTGAAAAAATTAATTTTTTTATGTTATTTATTGTCTTTTTAGCAATTGAAACTAGTATTACGATACTAATTTTAAATGAAAAACAATAATAGACGTATATCAGGGTTCAATAAGATAAAAAATAATTTTTATATTCTTTTGAATATTAATAAAAAATGTACCTTTGCACCTAAATTTTAGAAACCTAAATAAACTAAGATATTTAACTGTTATGGTGATTTCAAACAAACCACTTCAATTCTTACTTGTAGCTTTAGTAGCATTACTTCCTTTGGTAAATTTTGCTAACCCAACTGAAGAAAAAGAAGCAACTCCAACAGAATCTACAGATGTTAAATCTGAAATAAAAGAGTTTATTAATCATCACTTGCTTGACGCCCACGATTTTAACTTTAATGCAGATAAGGCATCAGGAAGTCACAATGGTTTTTCTTTACCAATTATTCTTTGGGATAATGGATTCCAAGTATTTTCATCTGCTAAATTTCACCACGGTGAAGAGGTAGCAGAACACAACGGAAATTTTTATGTGTTACATCACGAAAAAATATACAAAACAGACGCTTCCGGAAAATTAACAGAAGAACACGGGCACCCAACAAACGTTAAGCCATTGGATTTATCCATTACTAAAAGTGTTGTTGGAATTTTATTTGTGTCGATTTTAATGTTTGTTTTGTTCAGCCGTTTGGCTAAATCGTATGCTAAAAATGGCGGAATTGCATCAGGAGCAGGACGTTTCTTTGAACCTTTAGTTTTATATGTTAGAGATGAAATTGCGATTCCAAACATTGGAGAGAAAAATTACAAAAAATACATGAGCTATTTGCTTACGATTTTTTTCTTTGTGTTTTTCTTAAATATTTTAGGATTAACTCCACTAGGATTTAACGTAACAGGAAATATAGCAATCACAGCATCGTTAGCATTATTAACTTATTTAATTACCACATTTACGGCTAACAGAAATTATTGGGGACATATTTTTTGGATGCCAGGCGTGCCAACTCCAATGAAATTTATTTTGGCTCCAATTGAATTATTGGGAACTATTATTAAACCATTTTCATTAATGATTCGTTTGTACGCTAATATTTTGGCGGGACACGTAGTGTTAATGAGCATCATTGGTTTGATGTTTATATTCAAAAGTTGGATAGGAAGTACTTTGTCATTTGGTTTGGCATTTGCGCTTTCTATTTTAGAAATATTAGTAGCGTTTTTACAAGCGTATATTTTTACGATGTTATCTGCTTTGTATTTTGGCGCCGGAAACGAAGAGCACCACCACGAGGAGGCGCATTAGATTGCAGATTTTTGAATTTAGATTTTTGAATAATTCTTAAATCTAAAATCGTTAATCTTCAATCGAAAATCAAATTGAATGTTTAATTTTTAATATATATATTATGCAAATTCCAACTATTGTAGGAGCAGGATTAATTGTTATCGGAGCAGGTTTAGGTATTGGTAAAATTGGTGGTTCAGCAATGGACGCTATTGCTCGTCAGCCAGAAGCTTCAGGTAAAATCCAAACAGCTATGCTTATTGCAGCTGCACTTATTGAAGGTATTGGTTTCGCTGCGTTATTCGCTGCTTAATTAAAACACAAAACAGTAGTTACAACGGTTGGTTGTAACTATTGTTTTTAAAAATTAAAACAGATACAATTGCATAAAGCAATTTAAAAAAAGTTTACAATTTTATAATTACATATAATGGAGAAGTTAATTAATGATTTTTCGTATGGTTTATTTATTTGGCAAGTAGTAATCTTTGTTGGATTAATATTCCTATTAAAAAAATTCGCTTGGAAACCCATTTTGGATGCGGTAAACGAAAGAGAAGAAGGAATTAAAAATGCATTAGAGTCAGCTGAAAATGCTAGAAACGAAATGCAGAATTTACAAGCTGATAACCAACGTATTTTGCAAGAAGCTAGAGCAGAACGTGACGCTATGTTGAAAGACGCTCGTGAGATAAAAGAAAAAATGGTAGCGGATGCAAAAAGCGAAGCACAAGAGCAAGGTCAAAAAATGATTGATCAAGCCAAAGCGGCTATCGAAAGTGAAAAGAATGCAGCTATGGCTGATTTGAAATCACAAGTGGCTACTTTGTCATTAAGCATTGCAGAAAAAGTATTGAAAGACGAATTGTCTAACAAAGAATCTCAAACTAAATTAGTAGAGAGTATGTTAGGTGACGTAAAACTAAACTAATTATGGCAGGGACAAGAGCAGCAATTCGTTATGCAAAAGCAATCTTAGATTTATCCAATTCAAAAGGGGTAGCTGAGGTAGTGAATAACGATATGAAATTGATTGCTTCTACAATCAACGGAAACCAAGAGTTGAATACTTTTATTCAAAGCCCAACTACAAGAGTTGAGGTGAAGGAAAAAGCGTTGTTGGAAGTTTTTGCTGGAATACATGGAGTAACACAAGGATTGTTTCATTTGTTATTTGAAAACAAACGATTCGAAATTCTGGAAGCAATTGCTTTAGAATACACTAAATTATCAGACGTTATGAACGGAATAGAAGTAGCTAAAGTAACTACTGCGATTCCTATGGATGCCGCTTTAGAAGCTAAAGTGTTAGCTAAAATTACCACCTTGTCTGATAAGAAAATCACAATTGAAAACATAATAGATCCAGCTATCATTGGGGGATTTATTTTAAGAATAGGCGACAAGCAATACAATGCTTCTGTTGCTAACAGATTACAAGTATTAAAAAGAGAGTTTAGTAATTAGTTATTACACATAAAAGTGTTTAAATTATAAAGTAAGATGGCGGAAATTAAAGCTGCTGAAATTTCAGCAATATTAAGAAAGCAAGTAGAAGGTTTCGAATCTGGTGCTACACTAGAAGAAGTAGGAACAGTACTTAATGTTGGAGATGGTATTGCTCGTGTTTACGGGCTATCCAATGTTCAATACGGAGAGTTAGTAGAATTCGAAAATGGTCTTGAGGCTATTGTATTGAACTTAGAAGAAGACAATGTTGGGGTGGTACTTTTGGGTGCTTCAACAGGAATCAAAGAAGGTTCAACTGTAAAAAGAACACAACGTATTGCGTCTCTAAAAGTAGGAGATCAAATGTTGGGTCGTGTAGTAAACACTTTAGGTCAGCCAATTGATGGTAAAGGACCAATCGGTGGAGATTTATACGAAATGCCTTTGGAAAGAAAAGCGCCTGGAGTTATCTTCCGTCAACCAGTAACAGAACCATTACAAACAGGAATAAAAGCAGTAGATGCAATGATCCCTGTTGGTCGTGGACAACGTGAGTTGGTTATTGGTGACCGTCAAACAGGAAAATCAACTGTTTGTATCGACACTATTTTAAATCAAAAAGAATTTTACGATGCAGGAAAACCTGTGTTTTGTATTTATGTTGCTATTGGACAAAAAGCTTCTACTGTTGCAGGAATTGCAAAAATGTTAGAAGAAAAAGGAGCTATGGCGTATACGATTATCGTAGC
>CANHKZ010000117.1 GCA_947461425.1 Flavobacteriaceae bacterium
ACGGTATAACGGATAGCGGAAGCAATTGCGGTAATTCCTAAAATTAAATAAAATAAGGAGTAGCCTAAATTATGCGCGCCAAAAGCCAAATAAATTAAATAAATAGCGGACAATAAAGTCATTCCAGAAGTCAAAATAATTGCACTTTTCATAGCTTTAGGTGTAATCACCCCGCTCTGAATGGTTCGTTTAGGACCTACTCTGTCTTTGTTATCAGTTCCTTTGATTCCATCACCATAGTCATTAGCAAAATTAGAAAGGATTTGCAAACCTAAAGTAGTTAGGATAGCAAAAGCAAAAAGTTTCCAGTTGAAAACTTCAGTTGGTGTGAGCACGCTATCCGTTGGGTTTGCCAAGGCATACATACTACCCACAATTATTCCCGATACCGAAAGTGGCAAAGTTCTCAATCGAGCCGCTTCTATCCAGTGTTTCATAATTTAGATTTCTTAGAATTTTAGATTTAAAGTATTACATCCAATTGCTGTTAGATGTTTCAATTCCATACAACCAAAGGTTTACATACTCATTTATTTTATCAAACTTTCCTAAATGAAAAGTAATATTACCGCCGGCAGTATGCATCGTCAGCGAACCTATATTCAAATTTTTGTGCCAAAATAATTGTGAGGTTGTGATGGCTTGTATTTTTTCAATTGGTATGATTTCGTTATCAACATCCCAAGAACCGCTTTGTTTGATAATATGATTATTGCTAATAAACAATTTATAGTTTTTGAAACCAAAAAACAACATAATCAAAAAGAAAACTCCATAAAACACTGCTACATAATAATACTCAAATACTTTTGGTTCAACATAATTCCCAAAGAAAAAATAACTCGTTAAAGGTAGTACAATTATCAGAAAAATTGGAAACACCAGTTTACGAAAATTAGGCTTCATCATTATTCCTCTTTTAGGAAGTTCATTGAATAATAACTTCAGAATTTCATCTCGTTCAGAGGCATTACAACCTGGGATTTCAATCAGTGATTTTCCATCATCTTGTCTACTACTTATAGCTTGTCTAATCTTCACTTCAAGAACATTCATTTTTTTTTGAAGATAATTTCTAGAAATCTTGACAATCTGAACTTTTTCTGGTTTTAGGATGGTGCTTTGTGTAGCAATTAACCCATATGTTAGCATTAACGAGCCTTTTTGTTGGACTACTGTGAAATCAAAAAACTTGATTAGCGTTCGTCCTATATTAATTAAAAAAACAACACTAAACATAATGAGCACAAAAACCAAACCTGAATACCACAAAGAATTAGAATCAACAAATCCCTCTATATGTTCCGTTTGAATAATATCATCGGCTCCAACTTGATGCAGATTTTCATAAATCGTGAAAAAGAACGTCAAAATCAATCCCACACTTTTAACATAATTAGAAGTAAGTCCAATTTTTAATAAACTCACCCAATTAATCTTTAGAAACGGAATGGCCGTGTGTTCGAACTGAATTGCTGCAAAACTATCCTCAATGACATTCTCTTTCTTACCATCGTTTTCAAGTAATCGAGATTTTAAAGCAATTGCTAGCTGGTGAGAAATGGCTTTAATGCTCCCTTCCTTTTCATCACTTCCGGCAGTGTCAACATCCAAAGCATAAACACCAATTATTCTTTGAATCAAATTCTGCTTGATATTAACCTGATGGATTTTATGTAATTGAACGATTGTTTTGGACTTGTTGATTACGCCATCATTAATGATAAACTCATCATTTTCATCATCAATATAAAAAGTAAAATTTCTGTATTTTAAAAAAGACAAAATAGCGAAAAAAGCAAACACAGCAAGAAGAATACTGCAAGTAACTAAAATTGATTTAGGATTGGATTTCAATAGGACAACTACAACAATTGGCAAGGCTTTAAGTACATGAAAAATTGATTCTAGGAAAATAACCAAAATTCCCAACAAAGACTGGCGTTGTGGCTGATTAAAATTGACTTCCATTACAATTGCTTTTGAATTTTACCCATAAGCAATTGTTTGATGTTTTCGGCTTCTTCTTTGGCTATCCCGGGAATTTTTATATCACTGGAAATACCACCTGCTGTAAAAATTTCTACAGTAGCTAAGTCAAAAAATCGCGCAAAAAAACCTTCATGGAGCGCTACGTGTTGGACACGATTATAGGGAATCACCATAGTATTGGTAGCGATAATTCCGCTTCTGAAAATTACATCGTGTTCTCTAAAAGCAAAACCTCTTTTTTGGAACGAAATTTTACATAAAAAAAATGTGAACCCTAAAAACAAAACATACACCAATCCGAAAAGCCATGCCAAGTGATGAATTTCTTCATCAAAATACACAATTAAAGCTAAAGCTATACCAATGATGAGGAAAGTTACGCCAATATTGAACAAAATTACATTCCAGTATTTTGGTTTTAATACATTCAGACTTACCGTTTCATATCTAGGTAAAGCAGTAACATCAATTGGTTCGTTGGTAAAATCCTTCATCATAAATATATTTAACAAGGCACTTAGGCTGCGCTCAGAATGACAAGTTTAAGTAAACTGATTGCTAAAAACTGAACACTAGATTACGGCAACCATTTCTTTTCAAAGTTGGGTTTGCGTTTTTCCAAGAAAGCATCTCTTCCTTCTTTGGCTTCATCAGTCATATAAGCCAATCGTGTCGCTTCGCCTGCAAAAACCTGCTGTCCTACCATGCCATCATCGGTTAAATTCATAGCAAACTTTAGCATTTTAATAGACGTTGGCGATTTAGCTAATATTTCTTGTGCCCATTCATAAGCGGTATCTTCTAATTCAGCATGCGGAATAACTGCATTGACCATTCCCATTTCATAAGCCTCTTGAGCCGAATAATTGCGTCCCAAGAAAAAGATTTCGCGCGCTTTCTTCTGACCTACCATTTTGGCTAAATAAGCCGAACCGTAGCCTCCATCAAAACTCGTTACATCGGCATCAGTTTGTTTAAAAACAGCATGTTCTTTACTTGCTAAAGTTAAATCGCAAACGACATGCAAACTATGACCACCACCCACAGCCCAACCTGGAACGACACAGATAACGGCTTTTGGCATAAATCGAATCATTCGTTGCACATCTAAAATATTCAATCTATGGTAACCATCTTCACCAACATATCCTTGTAGTCCTCGCGCTTTTTGATCTCCTCCGCTACAAAAAGACCAAATTCCATCTTTTGAAGAAGGTCCTTCCGCTGATAACAATACCACTCCTATCGAAGTATCTTCTTGCGCATCGTGAAAGGCTTGCAATAATTCAGAAGTTGTTTTAGGTCGAAACGCATTGCGCACATCTGGTCGATTGAAAGCGATTCGGGCTACTCCATTGTATTTTTTATAGGTGATATCTTCAAATTCTCGGACTGTTTTCCAATCTATCTTGCTCATAATTCTTTGATTTGAGTGTAAAAATAAGTCATTTTTTAGATTCTTTACAAAAAAAGGCAACTCAATAAAATGAATTGCCTTTTGATACAAATATACCATTTAGAATTACTC
>CANHKZ010000118.1 GCA_947461425.1 Flavobacteriaceae bacterium
GAGGGCGGAATTTTAATGCCATTATTTACCGAAAAACACAAACCATTCGCCTCACCTATTCCATGATAAGGATCTTGACCTATAATTACTACTTTGATATTTGAGAAACTACAATGATTAAAAGCAGAGAAAATTAAGTCTTTTGGGGGATAACAAGTATGGATTTGATATTCTTTATCAACAGCTTGCATCAAATCAGAGAAGTATTTTTTTTGGATTTCGTCAGTCAAAATAGTTTGCCAATCGGTATCAAGAAGAAGTTGCATAGGTTTAAATTTTAAATCACTTTTGATCTGACGTAAAATTATACTTTTTCATCAAGAAACTCCTCTTAATCTTTTGTAACTTTGGTTGCTTATATTAAAATCAATTCATGATATCCATTACTGAAAAGACGTTACAAGATTTACAATTCCCTACAGTTTTAGAAACTCTTTCTACAATATGCAATACTGATATTGGTAAACAAAAAGCGCTTGAAATTGTACCTTTAAAAGACAAAGACACCCTAATGGAAGCGTTGTTGCAGACCTCAGAATACGTTTCTTCCTTCCAAAATAATAATGCCATTCCCAATCATGGTTTTGAGGCCATAACACACGAAATTAAATTTTTAAGTATTGAAGATAGTTTTTTGGAGGTAGGCAGTTTTAGAAAAATTGCCAATTTATCTACAACGGTGAATTTTATGCTGAATTTTTTACGAAAATTTCACGATTACTATCCCAACTTGAATACAAGAGCTGCAAAAGTAGCATTCACAAAAGACATCATCACGATGGTGGATCAAGTCGTTGATAAATATGGAGAAATAAAAGATAGTGCTTCACCGGATTTACTGAATATTCGCCGGGATATGAATGTGGTTCGTGGAAAAGTGAATCAAAGTTTTGGAATGGCTATGAGTCAATACAATTCTTTAGGTTATTTGGATGATATCAAAGAAAGTTTTGTGCAAAATCGTCGCGTTTTAGCGGTGTTATCCATGTACCGAAGAAAAGTTAAAGGTTCTATTTTAGGGAGTTCTAAAACGGGAAGTATTGCCTACATTGAACCAGAAACTACCCTAAACTACTCCAGAGAGTTGAGTAATTTGGAATACGAAGAAAAAGAAGAAGTTACCCGAATTTTAAAGCAATTATCCAACAGTATTCGTCCTTTTTTAGACGTATTAATTGAATACCAAAATTTTCTAAGCGATATTGATGTTATTGCGGCCAAAGCAAAATATGCAAATAAAATAAATGCGATTTTACCAACAATAACTGAGAATCGTAGGATGTATTTCAGGGATGCCTTCCACCCTATTTTGTTGTTATCCAATAAAGAAAAAAATGAAATTACCTATCCTCAAACCATTGAATTAGAACAAGAAAACCGAATTATTGTAATTTCAGGGCCTAATGCAGGAGGAAAAACTATTTCCTTAAAAACTGTTGGTTTACTGCAATTAATGTTGCAATCTGGGATGTTGATTCCAGTTCATGAGCGTAGTGAAACCTTTTTATTTGACCGTATTTTAACCGATATTGGCGATAATCAATCTATAGAAAATCATTTGAGTACATATAGCTATCGTTTGAAAAACATGAATTATTTCTTAAAAAAGTGCAACACTAAAACCTTGTTTTTAATAGACGAATTCGGTACGGGTTCCGATCCTGAATTGGGAGGCGCATTGGCGGAGATATTCTTGGAAGAATTCTACCATCGTGAGGCTTTCGGAATAATTACCACGCATTATTCGAATTTAAAAATTTTGGCTAACGAGTTGCCTTTTGCCACCAATGCTAACATGCTTTTTGATGAAAAGTCTTTAGAACCCATGTATAAATTGGTTTTAGGTCAAGCGGGAAGTTCGTTTACTTTTGAAGTAGCCTTAAAAAATGGTATTCCGTACAGTTTAATTAATCGAGCGAAGAAAAAAATAGAAGTGGGAAAAGTACGTTTTGACAAAACGATTGCAACACTACAAAAAGAGCGTTCTAAACTAGAAAAAACTTCCTTAACACTAAAAGAAGAGGAAACCAAAGCACGTGAGGAAGGTAAAAAAATGGAAACGATTAATGTCAAAATCAAGCAAAAACTAGAGAGTTACCAGGAGTTGTATGATAGCAATCAAAAAACGATATACGTTGGACAAAAAATTGAAGATTTAACGGCAAAGTATTTTAATAATAAAAACAAAAAAGAATTAATAGGTGAGTTTTTAAAATTAGTTGAAATTGAAAACTCTAAACGAAAAAAAGCGACCGCTAAAGAAAGCCAAATACTTGCTGAAAAGAAACAGGAAGTCATCAAAGAAGTAAGTGTTCAAGTAGAAGAAATTCGTGCTGAAAAGAAAGCTAAAAAAGTCAAAGAAGTAGTAGAAAAACCAAAACCTATTTTGAAATTAGGAGATCGTGTTCGTATGTTTGACGGAAAGGCAGTAGGAAGTATTGATGCCATTGAACGAAATAGAGCTACGGTAAATTATGGTTTGTTTACTTCAAAAGTTAGTTTAGATTTACTTGAGCTTGTAGAGGCTGTAAAAAAGTAGTATGCAACATCTTCCTCAACATAAAAAAATCATTTTGTTTGACGGACTTTGCAATTTGTGTAATGCCTCAGTACAATTTATCATAAAACGAGATTCAAAAGATGTTTTTCGATTTGTGTCCTTGCAATCGGATATGGGACGAAAAATACTTGGTAAACTCCCTCTTAAGATCCAAAAAACGGATAGTATTATATTATTTGAATCGGATGATGCGTATTTTTATAAATCAGAAGCAATTTTTGAAATTGCAAAAAGTATTGGAATAATTTTCTATTGTTTACTAATCTTTAGATTAATACCCACTATAATTTCAGATAAAATCTATGACCACATTGCGCAAAATCGTTATCGTTGGTTTGGAAAAAAAGAAAATTGTCTTCTTCCAACAAAAGACTTAGTATCAAAATTTTTAAGCTAAAAACAAAAAAGAGGATATCAGTTGACATCCTCTTTTTTATTTTACAATTAATTAAGAATTTAACTCCTAATTAATTTTCTGTATTTCAATCGTTTTGGAGTTAAATCACCACCCAAACGTTTCTTTTTATTTTCTTCATAATCTGAGAAACTACCTTCAAAGAAATACACTTCTGAATCTCCTTCAAAGGCTAAAATATGAGTACAAATTCTATCCAAGAACCATCTGTCGTGAGAAATCACTACAGCACAACCAGCAAAACTTTCTAAACCTTCCTCTAAGGCTCGAAGCGTGTTCACATCCAAATCATTCGTTGGCTCATCTAAAAGCAAAACGTTTCCTTCTTCTTTCAAAGTCATGGCTAAATGCAAACGGTTTCTTTCTCCACCTGAAAGCATGGATACTTTTTTATTTTGATCACTTCCACCAAAATTAAAACGTGATAAATACGCTCTTGAATTCACTTGCTTTCCGCCCATCATTACTAATTCCTGACCATCAGCAAAATTTTCCCA
>CANHKZ010000119.1 GCA_947461425.1 Flavobacteriaceae bacterium
CCAGAAGAATAGCCTCCTGAGAAAATATGACTGAAATAAGTACTTCTATAACGCGGAATAATTGATTCAATCAAACCTATTTTATTCATGGCCTGTTTCTCAAAAGTATTCGCATCAATGGTGATGTCTTTCGTTTGGGAATGGTACGCCAAATCCAACAAAGAAGCCGCTAAATATTCGGTAGTGCCAAAACCTTGATCAAAAGTACCTGACTTTTTCAATTTCGCAATCAAAGCATCTGGAATGACAGCTCCCGTTTGATAGTGTTTTGCAAACATTTTTAGCACCTCAGGTTCGGCTGCCCAGTTTTCCATAATTTGCGAAGGCAATTCGACAAAATCCCTTGGCACACTAGTTCCTGCCAAACTCTTGTAAGTTACATTAGACAATAAACCGTGTAATGAATGTCCGAACTCATGAAAAAGCGTACTTACTTCGTCAAAAGTTAAAAGTGCCGGCTTCGTTTCGGTTGGTTTCGTAAAATTACACACAATCGAAACTACTGGAGCTTTACGCACGCCATTTTCTGTTTTTTGTGCGCGGTAGGAAGTCATCCAAGCGCCTCCTCTTTTGGATTCGCGTGGGTGAAAATCGGTATACAATACCCCAACATGTGTTCCATCCGCTTCTAGAATTTCAAAAGCGGTCACTGCCTCGTGGTATTTTGGAATGTCTTTTAGTTCTTTAAACTGCAATCCGTATAATTTTTGAGCCACTTGGAAAGCACCATTTCGTACATTTTCTAAACTAAAATACGGACTCAATTCTTGCTCGTCTAAATCAAAACGTTCCTTTCGTATTTTCTCCGTATAATACCTCCAATCATAAGGCTGAACGGTTTCTTTAATTCCATCTTTAGCCATCATTTTTTGAATGTCGGCGGCTTCCACTTTGGCTTTTTCTAAAGCGGGCTTCCATAAATCGTTCAATAATTTATTGACATTTTCAGGCGTTTTAGCCATCGATTCTTCCAAAACATAATTAGAATGTGAAGCATACCCTAACAAACGGGCTTTTTGACCACGAAGATTGGCTAACTGAATTGCATTGACTTTGTTATCCGTTTCATCATCATGATTGGCACGCGTTTGATAAGCGTTCCAAATTTCTTGACGCAATTTTCTATTCGCACTGTATTGTAAAAACGGCATCACACTCGAGTTAGATAAAGTGAACAGCCAACTTCCCGATTTCCCTTTTGCTTTGGCATCAGCTGCAGCGGCATCAATGACACTTTGAGGAAGACCTGCTAAGTCTTTTTTATCGGTAATTACCAATTGGTATTTATTGGTCTCCGCCAAAATATTTTGGCCGTATTTTAAACTCAATAACGATAAATCGCCATTGATTTTACGAAGCGTTTCTTTCTCTGACGGGGACAAATTAGCGCCCGAACGAACAAAATCCTTGTAAGCGTTATCTAATATTCTAGCTTGCTCCAAGTTCAATCCTAAAGTTTCTTTTTTGTCCCAAAGCGCCTTGACTCTAGCAAATAATTTCTCGTTCAAATAAATGTTATCGCGGTGTGCGGATAAATTGGGCGAAACTTCTTTGGCAATGGTTTGGATGTCTTTGTTGGTGTGTGCCGAATTCAAATTAGAAAAAACGGTGTTGACATTCGACAACAATTCTCCCGCATTTTCCATCGCTAAAATGGTGTTTTCAAAAGTCGGCGCAACTATATTGTTAGCAATCGCTTCAATCTCAGCGGCATTCCTTTTAATCCCTTCTAAAATAGCGGGTTTGAAATGTTCGTTTTTTATTTGATCAAAAGGCGGAACATTAAACGGTGTGTTGTACGACTGAAAAAATGGATTCATAGTGGTGAGTTCTTGTGCATTTGCGGTAAACATGCTTCCGATAGCAAAGCAAACAAATAAAGTTTTTTGTATCATGTAAATTGAGTTTGAAAAAGTAAATTTACTAAATCAATAGTAAAAATGACTAATTAATGTTACGAATAACCAATTTGCCGTAACTCTTTTAAAAACTTTACTACAATTTTTAATATATTAGCTAAAATTAACGCTGCCTCTAATGAAAAAATATTTTTTTGTAGTAATAACTGTATTTGCAGTTACTAGTAATGCTCAAGAATTCAAAAGTTATGGAACCCCATTAAATATTGGGGACAAGAACTACACAGCACCATTTTTCAACTCTTTAAATCAGCTTTCTGATTACAAACAAGGAAAAGATAATGAAAAAAAAGTGGATGGTAGCCCCTATATCAATGCGCAATTTACACCTTCTGAAATCGTGGGAATTCCACATAATTTTAATATGAGATACAATGCATTTGCGGATGAAGTAGAGGTAGAAAAAGTAAAAGGGGAGATCTATGCTTTAAAAAAAGATCCTGAATTTAAAACCATTCTATTGGAGCAAGGAAAATATAAATTACAACTTGTTAATTATTGGATTTCATCCAAAAAAGAAGTGTTGGGTTACTTGGTAGAATTGAAGGCTGTCAATGAAATTATTCTATACCGTAGGGACAAAATGAATTTAATTGCTGGTAAAGAAGCTATTACATCCTTTGATATTGCAGTTGCTCCTAAGTTAGTTCGCTCTAAAGACCGCTATTATTTAAAACAGAAAGAAAAAAATATTGTGGAATTTCCAGAGAACAAAAAACAATTAATAAACAGTTTTCCAAATTTAAAAGATCAAATCACAAATTTTATAGAATCCAATCCATTAGATTTTGATAATGAAGCTGATCTAATTAAAATTACCGTTTTTATAGGCTCCTTGTAAAATAAAAAAAGCTTCTCAATTGAGAAGCTTTTTTTGTGCGGATAATAGGACTCGAACCTACACGCCTTGCGGCACCAGATCCTAAGTCTGGCATGTCTACCAATTTCACCATATCCGCGTGAATTGGGTGCAAATATACACATAAGTTCTAATTTTCAAAGTAAATTAAACAAAAATATTTCACTCCTTTTTTGTACTTTTGATGGTATAAATTGAAATACAATTATGGAAAATATAGCGTCATATGTTCAACAAAATAAAGAACGTTTCATTAACGAATTAATTGAATTATTAAAAATACCATCTGTAAGTGCTGATACTGCTTACACCCAAGATGTATTCGACACCGCCGATGCCGTAAAAGCAAGTTTAGAAAAAGCCGGTTGTGATCTAGTTGAAATTTGCGATACGCCGGGCTATCCTATTGTGTATGGAGAAAAGATAATCGATCCTAATTTGCCAACCGTATTGGTCTATGGACATTATGATGTACAACCACCCGATCCATTAGAACTGTGGACTTCTCCTCCGTTTGAACCCGTAATTAAAACTACCGAAATCCATCCCGATGGCGCTATATTTGCGCGAGGTGCTTGCGATGATAAAGGGCAAATGTACATGCATGTCAAAGCGTTTGAGTATATGGTTTCTTCTAAC
>CANHKZ010000120.1 GCA_947461425.1 Flavobacteriaceae bacterium
CGCTTCAAACGATTTGGCTACTTCAAGAGGATTTTCGTTATAAATGATTTTAGTATTGTAATCTCCTTTGGATAAACGAACACATTTTCCGTCAATGATATCTATGGCAGGTATAATTCGCATAATTTGTTTACAATTTAAAGTTTCAAGTTCAAGAAATTAGCTAAAATTTGTTCTCCCACATCGCCACTTTTCTCTGGATGAAATTGCGTCCCATAAAAATTATTTTTTTGCAAAGCCGATGCATATTCAACATCATAATTCGTGTTAGCAATGGCTTCACTGCAATTGGGAACATAATAACTATGGACTAAATACATGTATTCATTTTCATTAATTCCTTGAAACAAAGGTGATTTCAAATTGTAAATTTGGTTCCAACCCATTTGAGGTACTTTAACATTGTTTGAAAACCGAATGACATTTGCATCAAAAATACCTAAGCCATCTGTATTCCCTTCTTCGGAATGGTTACACATCAATTGCATCCCTAAACAAATTCCCAAAACAGGTTGTTTTAAAGTTGGAATCAAACTATCCAAACCACTTTCTTTGAGCTTATTCATGGCATTACTCGCTTCTCCAACGCCCGGAAAAATCACTTTATCCGCTTGTTGTATCTCGGCTGGATCATTAGTTAACATGGCTGTATGCCCCAAGCGTTCAATAGCAAATAGAATGCTTTGAATATTTCCTGCACCGTAATTGATGATTGCAATTTTCATTTGTTTGTTTTATAGCATTCCTTTTGTTGAAGGCAAAATCATTTTTTCAGTATCGCGTTTTACGGCTACTTTAATCGCTTTGGCGAAAGCCTTAAAAATAGCTTCAATTTTGTGGTGCTCATTCGTTCCTTCTGCTTTGATGTTGATATTAGCTTTGGCACCATCAGAGAACGATTTGAAAAAGTGGAAAAACATTTCAGTAGGCATTTTACCAACCATTTCGCGTTTGAATTCGGTTTCCCAAACCAACCAATTTCTACCACCAAAATCAATCGCCACCTGGGATAAACAATCATCCATTGGCAAACAAAAACCATAGCGTTCAATACCTAGTTTATTTCCTAAAGCTTTGGCAAATACTTCTCCCAAAGCAATCGCAGTATCTTCTATGGTGTGGTGTTCATCAACCTCTAAATCACCTTTTACAGTGATTTCTAAATCCATTTGTCCGTGACGTGCAATTTGGTCTAACATGTGGTCAAAAAAAGCAATTCCAGTATCGATTTTACTTTTACCTGTTCCGTCTAAATTCAGATTGATAAAAATATCCGTTTCATTGGTTTTTCTTTCGATAGTTGCCGAACGAGCTTCAAGTTTTAAAAACTCATAGATCGTTTTCCAATCGGTGGTTTGTAACGAAATAACATTGCTAAAATCTTCATTCTCTTTGATTTCGTCACTTCCTAAACCTTCTTGTTGTTTTAAGAAAATAGCTTTGGCTCCTAAGTTTTTAGCTAAAGCTACATCTGTAATTCGATCTCCCAAAACAAAAGAATTAGCTAAATCATAGTTAGGGTTGTCAATATATTTGGTTAACATCCCAGTACGCGGTTTACGTGTTGGCGCATTATCTTCAGGAAACGATCGATCGATAAATATATCATCAAACAAAACGCCTTCATTTTCAAAAGCTCTTAAAATAAAATTTTGTGAAGGCCAAAACGTATCTTCCGGAAAACTGGTTGTTCCTAATCCATCTTGATTGGTTACCATTACCAATTCATAATCCAATTCATTGGCAATCTTAGCCAAATACTGAAAGGCTTTGGGGTAAAATTCTAATTTATCTAAACTGTCTAATTGAAAATCGGCAGGTTCAATAACAATAGTCCCATCACGATCTATAAATAATACTTTTTTCATGTTTTTAAATCAGGCTTTTCAAAGCGTTTATTAATTTTATATTTTCCTCTTCTGTTCCAATAGTCAAACGCAAGGTGTTTTCGCATAAAGGTTGTGTTGTTCTATTTCGAATTACAATTCCTTTGGCAATTAATTCACCATAGCGTTGATTGGCATTATCGACTTTAATTAAGATAAAGTTGGCTTCGGTTGGATAAATTTTTGATACAAATTTAACTTCACTTATTACTTTAAGTAATTGCTCTCTTTGTTCACTAATTGAATTAATTTCGATTTTAATTTGAGTTGGATTACTTAATCGTTCTAAAGCTCTTATCTGAGTCAGTTCGTTGATGTTGTACGGCGGTTTTATTTTATTCAATACCGCAATAATTGCAGCCGATGCATAACAAATACCTAATCTAATTCCTGCCAAACCATAGGCTTTAGATAAAGTCTGTGTAATGACCAAATTAGGATATTCATTGATTTTTTTTAACCAAGACGCTTTGTCTGAAAAATCAATGTACGCTTCGTCAATGACTACTAATCCATTAAAATTGTCCAATAAATATTGAACGTTTTCAATAGAAAATGAATTTCCTGTTGGATTATTAGGTGAACAAAGGAAAATCATTTTGGTATTGCTATCTACCGCTTTCATTATTTCATCCAATTGTGGTTGGAAATCCTCTGAAAGTAAAACTTCTCTGTTTTCTATTGCATTCAAATTAGCCAACACACCATACATTCCGTAGGTGGGTGGCAGCGTAATTATATTGTCGAATTTTGGTTCACAGAATGCACGGAACAATAAATCCAACACTTCATCACTTCCATTTCCCAACAGGATTTGATTTTTTTCAACACGATTTTGTTGGGCTAATACCGATTTAACCGATGCTTGTTGTGGATCAGGATACCGATTCACACCATTTTCATACGGATTTTCATTAGCATCCAAAAAAATCATATTTGCTGTATCATAGTCTTCAAATTCATCACGCGCCGAAGAATAAGGCTTCATGGCTTTGACGTTTTCTCGAACTAAAGTGTTGATATTAAAATTATTTTTCATTTTCAATCGCTTTTAAACGTAATGTAACCGCATTTTTGTGCGCTTGTAATCCTTCTTTCTCTGCCATGATTTCTATGGCTTTTCCAATATTTTGAATACCCGTTTCGGAAATTTTTTGAAACGTCATCGATTTCATAAAACTATCCAAGTTGACGCCGCTATAATTCTTAGCATACCCATTGGTTGGCAAAGTGTGATTCGTTCCCGAAGCGTAATCACCTGCACTTTCCGGTGTGTAATTCCCTATAAAAACTGAGCCTGCATTTTCAATGTTGTCCACATAAAAACCATCATTTTCAGTACACACTATAAAATGTTCTGGGCCGTATTCATTAATTAAATCTAGGGCTATTTCTTTGTTTTCAACAAAAATCAATTTCGAATTTGCAATGGCTTTTTC
>CANHKZ010000121.1 GCA_947461425.1 Flavobacteriaceae bacterium
ACGGGTGCTGGAAACGACCAAATTCGTTTTGATTTGATTTTCCAAACGATCGCTCCTGAAATTGAAATCATTACTCCTATTCGTGATTTAAAATTGTCCCGTCAGGAAGAAGTAGATTATTTAGCTAAAAATGGCGTGCATTATTCATGGGAAAAAGCACAGTATTCCATTAATAAAGGACTTTGGGGAACTAGTGTGGGTGGAAAAGAAACTTTAACTTCTCACAAAGCGTTGCCCAATGAAGCTTACCCTTCGCAATTGCAAAAAAAAGGAGAAGAAAAAGTAACTTTGGAATTTCATGAAGGACAATTAATTGCTGTAAATGGCAAAAAAAATTCACCTCCAAATAATATTGTAGTGCTAGAAAAATTGGCAAATGTATTCGCTATTGGTAGAGATATTCACGTGGGAGATACCATCATTGGTATTAAAGGAAGAGTTGGTTTTGAAGCCGCAGCTCCATTGATTATTATCAAAGCGCACCATTTATTGGAGAAACATACTTTAGGAAAATGGCAACAATATTGGAAAGAACAATTAGGCAACTGGTACGGAATGTTATTTCATGAAGGGCAATTCCTAGATCCAGTGATGCGAAATATTGAAACTTTCTTGGAAGATACTCAAAAAACAGTCAACGGAACTGTAACTGTCACTTTGAAACCGTATCATTTCTCATTGGACGGAATCGAATCTAAAAACGATTTAATGAACACTGAATTTGGACAATATGGCGAAATGAACAATGCTTGGACATCTGAGGATGCGAAAGGATTTATTAAGATTTTAGGGAACGCACAAAATATATTTTCATCTGTAAACCAATTGAGTCATGATTAAAGTTGGAATAATTGGAGGTTCTGGTTATACAGCCGGGGAACTCATCAGAATTTTGATGTTTCACCCGAATGCTTCTATTGATTTTGTTTTTAGTACGACTAATGCTGGCAAACCTTTATCGATAGCTCATCACGATTTGATGGGCGACATTGAAATGAATTTTACGAACCAAGTAAATCCTGCAGTCAATGTGCTTTTCTTGTGTTTAGGTCACGGAAAATCAAAAGCGTTTTTAGAACAAAACCAATTTTCAAACGATACTAAAATTATTGACTTAGGAAATGATTTTAGATTGACCAAAGACGCTGAATTTCAGGGAAAGCAATTTGTTTACGGCTTGCCAGAATTGAATAAAGTAGCTATTCAATCAGCCAATTATATTGCAAATCCAGGATGTTTTGCAACGGCTATTCAATTGGCTTTATTGCCTTTGGCAAAAAACGAATTACTAAAGGAAGATGTACACATTAACGCCACAACTGGAAGTACAGGAGCCGGAGTAAGTCCGTCAGAAACCACTCATTTCAGTTGGAGAAATAATAATATGTCGCATTACAAAGCCTTTGAACACCAACATTTAGGCGAAATCAATCAAAGCATTCAGCAATTACAAGCTGGGTACCCAAACGAACTGCTATTTGTTCCGAATAGAGGAGATTTTGCAAGAGGGATTTTCGCTACGCTATACACTAAGATTGATGAAAGTTTAGAAAATATTGTAGCAAAATATCAAGCATTTTATGCAGACCAACCTTTTGTAACCGTTACTACTAAAGATATCAACATGAAGCAGGTAGTTCAAACCAACAAATGTATTATCAGTATAACGAAAAAAGGAAACCGGCTATTGATTACTTCGGTAATTGACAATTTAACCAAAGGTGCCTCTGGACAAGCCATTCAAAACATGAACTTGTTATTTGGTTTGGACGAAACCACAGGATTGCATTTGAAACCATGTGGATTTTAAAACATTTAAAAAAATAAAAAATGAACTTATTTGACGTTTATCCTTTATATAACATCACTCCTGTAAAAGCAGAAGATTGCATAATTACAGATGATAAGGGTGAAAAATTCTTAGATTTATATAGTGGACACGGAGTGATTTCTATTGGTCACACCCACCCCTACTATGTATCGAAATTAAAAAATCAATTGGATGCCATTGGGTTTTATTCCAATGCGATTCAAAATCCATTACAAGTAGAATTAGCCCAAAAACTCGGAAAATTATCGGGTTATGAAGAGTATAGTTTGTTTTTGTGCAGTTCTGGTGCTGAAGCCAATGAAAACGCATTAAAACTAGCGTCTTTTCACAACAACAAATCACGTGTTATTGCTTTTAATAACTCCTTTCACGGGAGAACTTCTGCAGCAGTCGCTGTAACTGATAACAAAAAGATTATAGCACCATTGAATGCACAACAACTAGTTACTTTTTTGCCTTTAAACCAAATTGAATTGGTCGAAGCTGAACTTCAAAAAGGAGACGTTTGTACTGTTATCATTGAAGGAATTCAAGGCGTTGGTGGTTTAGATGAAGGAACCACCGAATTTTTCCTAGCCTTAGAAAAAGTATGTAAACAATATGATGTAGTGCTAATTCTGGATGAAGTACAATCAGGATATGGAAGAACTGGAAAATTCTTTGCCCACCAACACCATAATATCACTGCTGATATTGTTTGTTTGGCCAAAGGAATGGGAAATGGATTTCCAATAGGAGGGATTTTAATTTCACCTAAAATCAAAGCCAGTTATGGCTTATTGGGAACTACTTTTGGCGGAAGTCATTTGGCTTGTGCTGCCGGGATTGCAGTTTTGGATGTGATCAAAGATCAAAAATTAATGGACAATGTGAACGAAATTTATGCGTATTTCTTAGAAGTAATTCAACAAATTCCTGAAGTAAAAAAGGTAAAAGGAAAAGGATTGATGTTGGGCGTTGAATTTGATTTTGAAATTAATGAACTGCGAAAAAAAATGATTATTGACAAGCATATTTTTACTGGAAATTCCAATAATAAAAATTTATTAAGAATTCTTCCACCTCTGACAATCAAGAAGAAAGACATTGATACTTTTATTCTAGCTTTAAAAGAAAGTTTAAAAGAAATATAGTCATTTATACCAACTTTAATCTCCAAATAAAGATGAATTACACCAACATACAAGAAATAGATTCACTTCAAGAATGGGTAAAGGAAGCAATTGCTATCAAAAAAAATCCATTTCAAAAAAAGAACTTGGGCGAAAATAAAACTTTAGGAATGTTATTTTTTAATCCCAGTTTAAGAACCCGTTTAAGTACTCAAAAAGCAGCGTTGAATTTAGGAATGAATGTAATGGTGATGAACTTTACTAATGAGGGTTGGACGCTCGAATTTGAGGACGGAGCCATTATGGATCGCGGAGCCTCAGAACATATTAAAGAAGCAGCACAAGTAGTTTCACAATATTGCGATATAATTGCA
>CANHKZ010000122.1 GCA_947461425.1 Flavobacteriaceae bacterium
GGAACATCATCTCGATCAATCCATTTAAAAAGGTTTAACAAACGAACGTTATAACTCATCACTGTAAAATCCTTTTCACTTTCTGGAAATTCTTTTACAGAAAACTTATAGAATTTATTAATGAAAGTAATACCCATTAATAGTACCAAGCCGGATAAAATCATTCGTTTTTTAAATTGTACTCCCCAATAAAAAAAGAACAACGCATTAAACACAAAAAACAAAGGCATGAACAGTGTTAACACTGACAGTAATGGGAAAGCTTTAGGCGCTAAAAAAGGTAATAAATAAGCGCTGAAAGTTAGTACAGTCAAAACTATATTCAAAAGAAACATCCCCTTATTGAACCACGACAGATTTTTCATCCTCTTGTTGTACCTTAAATTATTTACCTGCTTTGAACAGAAATTCTTTTTCTTCTTGAGTCAAACAATCATAACCTGATTGACTTATTTTATCCAAAATCTCGTCTATTTGCTGTTGGGATTTATCCTTCACAACAATTCTTGAACTCGGTTTTAGTGTCGATTTGGTATGGTTTTTATATACTTTTTTAAATGGGACACGTCTTGATTTATTAAACGGGTTACTTAAAATCCGACTTAGATCGATTCCATTTTGGAGCAATTTAATAAAAATAAATCCAAAAAAAGCCCCTGCAATATGAGCAATATGACCGCCAGTATTTTCAATTTTAAATTGCATGAAGTCCAATACCAAAATTACAGCTGTAATATGCCACAATTTAACGTTTCCAAAAAATAGTAATCGAACATTCATCAACGGACTATACGTCGTTGTTGCCACTAAAATTGCCATAATAGCAGCTGATGCTCCCACCATTGCCGAACTTAAGTGCAAAAAATAATAGCCAACCGCAAAAGTAATTCCTGAGAAAAAAGCACTTAACAAATACAATCCGATAAATTGCTTGGAATTAAAAAAAGTCAAGAAAAGCATACTAGAAAAATGCAAAATCATCATGTTGAAAAACAAATGCCCAAATCCTTGGTGAAAAAAAGCATAGCTAATGAGTGTCCAAGGTCTTGTAATGAATATATTGGGATCAGATGACAAGGCAATCCAACTGGGAAAATTAAAAACACCCATCTGAAATTGATAGAAAAACAACAATGAAACGAGAAAACACAAAACATTCCAAAAGATAAGCCTAAAGGCTACTCCTCCGAATTTATATTGCATTTTTAAATCATCTAATATGCTATTCATGTATACTATCAATATCTAATTATACTAATTCCAGCGATTGGAATTGAACTGATTTTTTTTCCAATACCACATGATAAGAAAGCCAAACAAAGCACCTCCTACGTGAGCAAAATGAGCAATTCCGCCGCCACCAAAAATCGATTTTCCAGAAATTCCTAGATACAAATCAACTAACACCAAACCCGGAACAAAATACTTAGCTTTGATGGGAATAGGAATAAACATTAGGCCTAATTCAGCATTGGGAAACATAAAAGCAAAAGCAACAATGATTCCATATATCGCTCCCGAAGCGCCAACAGCAGTTCCTATGTAGACACTAGTAAAATTCTGGAATTGAGATACCGTCAATAATTCTTGCCATCTCGTATCAATTTTTCCTTCGTTAAGCAATTGTAGAATTTCTACCTTCGAAAAACCATTTGAAAGCAGGGTATTCAAACCCTCTTGAAAATGATAATAATTTACTCCTGTATGCACTAAGGCCGAACCCAATCCACAAGAAATATAAAAAAATAAAAACTTCTTGCTCCCCCAAAACTGTTCCAAAGCTGAACCAAAGGAATACAAGGCAAACATGTTAAATAAAATATGCATAAATCCGCCATGCATAAACATATACGTAATCGGTTGCCAAGCTTTAAAAGCGGGATTTTCGGGAAAAAATAAGGCTAGATATTGATATGCAGGTCCTGAAACCAATTGAGTACCAATAAAAAATAAAATATTAATAATAATTAACTGCTTAACAGTTTCAGTTACATTTCTCATAGTGTAAATTTTTTATCTAAGTCTTCCACCCGCATCGTGATGAAAGTGATTTTTTGAAAAGGAGAGACAGTAGGTTCTTTACAAGCAAAAAGTCTATTCACTAAATTTTCTTGTTCTTTTTCAGTCAAATAACTTCCGGTTTTTACTGCCAAACTTTTCGCCATTGATTTGGCTATTGTATCGTTTTGGCTGAAACTACTTTCAGGAATTCCATCCTGCAAATCACTTAGTAATTGTTCCAAAACCAACGAAACTTCACTTTCAGTGCTATTCACCGGGATTCCCGAAATAACAATATGATCATGTTGTGTGGCTTCAAAAACAAAACCCGTATTTACCAAAGCCAACTGCAATTCAGCAATTAATTCTATTTCATTCTTGGAAAAATACAAGTTTAATGGAAATAATAATTGTTGACTCGATGCTTGTTTAACGGTCATATTAGACAAAAATTGTTCGTACAACACACGTTGGTGCGCGCGTTGCTGATCGATAATTACCATTCCTGACTTTATTGGAGAAACAATGTATTTTTTATGAATTTGATACGTTCTGTGCACCGTTGATTCTGAATCTTCTAAATCAAATAAATGAGACGTAACTTCTTCATTTTCAAAATTAAAATTACTAGATGCTGAAAAAGTCTCGGTTTCTTGTTTTAATCCCACATACAAACCTTCCCAGCTCGAAGCAATTGCTGTTTTTTTATAATTGGAACCCGAATAGGATTTTGTTAGTTTTTCATCAGCAAAAGGATTAAAATTAGCATCTACTTGGACGGTTGGCACCTCGCCTTCCCTATCTTTATAATGATACGGCGTATCTAAATTGGCATCGCGATCAAAATCCAATATTGGAGCCACATTGAATTGTCCTAAACTGTGTTTGATAGCGGCTCTTAAAATAGCATACAAGGCTTGTTCATCATCAAACTTGATCTCCGTCTTAGTAGGATGAATGTTGATATCAATTGTATGTGGTGGCACCGATAGAAATAAGAAATAACTAGGCTGCGAGCCATCTTTTAAAATTCCGTCATAAGCCGCCATTACCGCATGATGCAAATAGCCGCTTTTGATGAATCTGTCGTTCACAAAAAAGAACTGTTCTCCTCTATTTTTTTTAGCAAATTCAGGTTTGCTTACAAATCCTTGGATTTCGACAATCTCTGTTTCTTCTTGAACGGGAACCAATTTTTCATTGGTTTTACCCGAAAAAATAGCTACAATTCGCTGTCTAAAATTAGATTGAGGCAAATTGAACATTTCACTTCCGTTA
>CANHKZ010000123.1 GCA_947461425.1 Flavobacteriaceae bacterium
GGTGAAATCCCTTTGGGCGATGATGAACCAATGGGTGTATGATGGTTTTGCAATTACTTACAGCAATTTAGGCGTAAATTTTGATAGTTTTTACTACGAAAGCAATACCTATTTATTAGGAAAAGACGTCGTTCAAATTGGTCTAGAAAAAGGCGTTTTTGAAAAAGATCCAGACGGTTCGGTTTGGATTGATTTGACTGACGAAGGTTTGGACAGAAAAATCGTATTGCGTTCCGATGGGACTGCGGTATATATGACACAAGATATTGGTACGGCAATCCAACGTGTGAAAGACCATCCCGATGTGGGAGGTATGGTATACACGGTGGGTAACGAACAAGATTACCATTTCAAAGTGTTGTTTTTGATTTTGCAAAAACTAGGTTTTGATTGGGCTTCGAGCTTGTATCACTTATCGTACGGAATGGTGGACTTGCCTTCGGGTAAGATGAAAAGCCGCGAAGGAACGGTGGTGGATGCCGATGATTTAATGCAAGAAATGACGACTACGGCTCAAAACATTTCAGAAGAATTAGGGAAATTAGAAGGCTATTCAGAAGAAGAGAAAACCAAATTATACAACACGATTGGTTTGGGTGCTTTGAAATATTACATTTTGAAAGTAGATCCTAAAAAACGCATCTTGTTCAATCCAGAAGAATCGGTTGATTTTGCTGGAAATACAGGACCGTTTATTCAATATACCTATGCGCGTATTCAGTCGATTATTCGTAAAGCAAATTTTGATTTTTCGGCTAAAGCCAAAACAAACGACTTGCACGAAAAAGAAAAAGAACTGTTGAAACAAATTGAATTGTATCCAGAAGTGATTCAGAATGCAGCGCAAAATCACAGTCCGGCTTTGATTGCGAATTATACCTATGAGTTGGTGCGCGAATACAACTCGTTTTACCAAGCCGTTCCTATTTTGGGTGAAGAAAACTTAGAAAAGAAAATATTCAGAGTGCAACTGTCTAAAAAAGTAGCCGATACGATTGCTTCTTCGTTTAGTTTGTTGGGGATTAATGTTCCAGATAGAATGTAAAATTGAAATTGTATTATAATAGAAAACGACCCTAATTAGAGGTCGTTTTTTTTATATTAATAAGCTATAATTTTTCCCACTCAATTATCCAAGTATTGAATTGCCTAATTATTGAATTAGTTTATCTTTGCGTTTCAATAAAAACAAATACTATGTTTAGTAATTTAAGCGATAAATTAGATAAAGCCTTTCACCTCTTAAAAGGACACGGAAAAATCACTGAGATTAACGTAGCGGAAACTTTGAAAGAAGTGCGTCGTGCGTTATTGGATGCCGATGTGAACTTTAAAATTGCCAAAGATTTTACCGCCAAAGTAAAAGACAAAGCGATGGGTCAAGATGTATTGACGACATTGCAACCAGGACAATTGTTAGTGAAGTTAGTGAAAGACGAATTGACTGAATTGATGGGCGGCGATGTAGCTGGAATTAATCTTTCAGGAGCGCCAACGGTTATCTTGATGTCGGGTTTACAAGGTTCCGGAAAAACGACTTTCTCTGGAAAGTTGGCTAATTATTTACAAACTAAAAAAGGAAAGAAACCACTTTTGGTGGCTTGTGATATTTACCGTCCAGCGGCGATTCAGCAGTTGTATGTGGTAGGAGATTCCATAGGTGTTGAGGTGTACTCCGAACCTGAAAATAAAAATCCAGTTGAAATTGCACAAAACGCCATCAAACACGCTAAAACCAATGGTTTTAATGTAGTGATTGTCGATACTGCGGGTCGTCTAGCTGTAGATGAAGAAATGATGAACGAAATAGAACGCGTTCATAAAGCGATTCAGCCACAAGAAACCTTGTTTGTTGTCGATTCGATGACAGGTCAAGATGCGGTGAATACGGCTAAAACCTTCAACGACAGATTGAATTTTGACGGAGTGATCTTAACTAAATTAGATGGAGATACTCGTGGTGGAGCTGCGCTTTCTATTAAATCAGTAGTCAACAAACCCATTAAGTTTGTGGGTACAGGTGAGAAAATGGAAGCGATTGATGTGTTCTATCCAGACCGTATGGCGGAACGAATCCTTGGAATGGGAGACGTAGTATCTTTGGTAGAAAGAGCGCAAGAACAATACAACGAAGAAGAAGCTCGAAAATTACAAAAGAAGATTGCTAAAAACGAATTTGGATTTGATGATTTCTTATCGCAAATTCAACAGGTGAAAAAAATGGGTAATATGAAAGACTTGGTGGGAATGATACCAGGTGCTTCTAAAGCCATGAAAGATGTCGAAATTGAAGACGATGCTTTTAAATATATTGAAGCGATGATCCATTCGATGTCGCCAATTGAAAGAAGCAAACCGGCTGTGATTGACATGAAACGTAAAACGAGAATTGCCAAAGGTTCTGGTACCAAAATCGAACAAGTGAATCAATTGATGAAGCAGTTTGAGCAAATGAGTAAGATGATGAAAATGATGCAAGGCCCTGGAGGGAAAAACCTAATGAAGATGATGGGCGGCATGAAAGGAATGCCAGGAGGAATGCCGGGGATGAGATAATGAAAGTTTATAAGGTTAAAAGGTTATAATTACAACACACTAGTAAGGGTTTATATTTTAATTTGATCAATTGTAAACAAATAAACTCTTAAACAAATAAACTAAATACAACACAATACAATGCAACTACTAGACGGAAAAAAGACATCGGAAGATATCAAACAAGAAATTGCAGCTGAGGTTCAAATAATGAAAGCTAAGGGCGAAAAAGTACCTCATTTAGCCGCAGTTTTGGTTGGAAATAACGGCGCAAGCTTGACTTATGTAGGCAGCAAAGTGCGCTCTTGTGAACAAATTGGTTTTGAATCGACTTTGGTGTCTTTACCAGAAACGATTACAGAAGCGGAGTTATTAGCTAAAATAACTGATTTGAATGAAGACGACAATTTGGACGGCTTTATTGTGCAATTGCCTTTGCCTAAGCACATCAACGAAGAAAAGATATTGATGGCAATTCACCCAGATAAAGATGTGGATGGTTTTCATCCGACTAATTTTGGTAAAATGGCTTTGGAAATGGAAACGTTTTTGCCCGCTACCCCTTATGGTATTATGCAATTGTTAGAGCGTTATAAAGTAGAAACCGCAGGAAAACATACTGTCGTTATTGGAAGAAGTCATATCGTTGGGCGACCAATGAGTATTTTGATGAGTCGCAAAGGCTAC